>NZ_BNET01000005.1:342390-468033 GCF_024341885.1 Nocardioides sp. OK12
CGAAGGCTCGAGCGACGTCGAAACCCCGTGAGCACACGACGTACGGCGGGCACGGTTCTCGCGGGGTCTCGACGACGTTCCTCGCTGGCGCTCGTCACTGCTCGACCAACGGAGGCCGCCGTTGGTTGAGCAGCGAGGGCCGAAGGCTCGAGCGACGTCGAAACCCCGTGAGCCCATGACGTACGGCGGGCGCGATTCTTGCGGGGTCTCGACGACGTTCCTCGCTGGCGCTCGTCACTGCTCGACCAACGGGCGGTGGCCTCACCCGTTCGGCGGTGTGGGGGGTGGGCGGGACGGGTAGGCCGGGGCCGTGCAGACATCAGAGATCCGAGCGGCCGCCGGAGGCGCTGCCGTCGTGGGTGTCGCGTTCGGCATGGCGCGCTACGCCTACGGCCTCACGCTCCCCGACATGCAGGCGGAGTTCGACCTGTCCGAGCAGCTGACGGGCCTGGTGGCCAGTGCGACCTTCGTCGGCTACCTCGTGGGGCTGCTGGGGGTGCCGGTGCTGGTCGCCCGCCGCGGTCCTCGGGCCCCGACGTCCGTGGGTGGCGCCTGCGGCGTGCTGGGCTGCTCGCTGGTCGCGGTCTCCCCTACCCCAGCGGTACTGGCGGTCGGGGCCGTGCTCGCCGGGAGCGCGGCGGGGTGGGTGTGGGCGCCGTACTCGGACGTGCTGCGGGCCGTCGCCGCGCCCCAGCACCGGCCGACGCTGCTGGCCGTGGTCACCACCGGGACCGGGGTGGGCCTCGTCGGCCTCGGTGCGCTGGGGCTGCTGGCCCCGTTCGTCTCGTGGCGCCTGACCTGGGCCGGGATCGCCGTCGCCGCCGCGGTGGCTGCGGTCCTCAACCTGCGGCTCGTGCCGGCCCTCCCGCCGCCGGAGCGCCAGGAGGGAGGCGGCCGGCTGCCGTGGGCACGGCTGCTCGTCCCGCTCCTCTACACCGTGGCGTACTTCGTGGCGGTGACGGTCTACTTCACCTACGCCAGCGACGCCGCCGAGGAGGCCGGCATGGCTGACTGGGCGCCGGCACTGGTCTTCGCGCTCATCGGTCTCGGTGGCCTGGTCGCCTTCTGGACCGGCCGGATGACGGCGCTGCTGGGCCCCACCGGGGTGGGCGCGGCCAGCCTCGGCGTCGTCGGCCTGGCGCTGGTCGGGCTCGGTCTCGCCCCGGGCGGGGCGCTGGTGCTGGCCTCGGCGCTCGTGCTCGGGGCCGGGTTCATGGTCGGGTCGTCGGTGCTGGCCATCTGGACCGCCGAGGCCTCCCCCGAGCGTCCCGGCACCGCCTTCACCGCAGCCCTGGTCGTCGGGGCGGTCACCTCGATCGTGACGCCCACGGTGACCGGCGCACTCGTGCCCGGCGCCGGGCTCGGCACCGTGCTGGTGCTGGCCGGTGGGCTGGCCGCGGCCTGTGCCGCGCTGCTCGCCGCGACGGGGCCGGCCCGGAGCGTGCTGGCCCGGGGGTGAGCGCGCAGGTCCTAGTCTGCTCGCATGCACCCCCACCACGCCGCCCGCACCCCGACGCGCGAGGAGGTCGTCGGTCGAGGCATCGACTGGATCGCCCGGTGGACCGTGCGCTGGCTGCTGGTCGCGCTGGGCGCGGTCGCGCTCGGCTGGCTGGTCGGCAAGGGCTGGTCGATCATCCTGCCGGTGGTCCTGGCGCTCATCCTGACCACCGTCCTGCAGCCGCCGGCCCGCTGGCTGGAGCGTCGTCTTCGGTTCCCGGCCGCGGTCGCGGCCCTGACGGTGATCCTGGTCGGGCTCGGCCTGGTGGGCGCCCTGGGCGTGACGATCGCGCCGTCGGTCGGCGAGCAGGCCGTCGAGCTGGCCGACTCGGCCTCGCTGGGCCTGGCCGAGGTGGAGCGGCTGGTCGCCGAGAGCTCGCTGCAGATCACCCAGACCCAGGTCGAGACCGCCGTCAGCGCCGCCCAGGACCGGCTGCAGTCCAGCGCCAGCAGCATCGCCTCGGGCGTGCTCGTCGGCGTCGGCGCGGTCACCTCGGCGCTGATCACCTTCATCCTGACCCTGGTGCTCTCGTTCTTCTTCCTCAAGGACGGGCCGCGCTTCCTGCCCTGGGTCCGCCGCCTCACCGGCGAGCGTGCCGGCCCCCACCTCGTCGAGGTCGGCGACCGCGCCTGGTCCACCCTGGGCGGGTTCGTGCGCACCCAGGCGCTCGTCGGGCTGATCGACGCCGTCCTCATCGGTATCGGGCTCGTCGTCGTCGGCGTGCCGCTGGCGGTCCCGCTGGCCGTGCTCACCTTCATCGCCGCCTTCGCCCCCATCGTCGGCGCGGTCGCCGTCGGCGCGCTGGCGGTGCTCGTGGCGCTGGTGGCCAACGGCTGGGTCTCGGCCCTCATCGTGCTGGCGATCGTGCTGGGCGTCCAGCAGCTCGAGGGCAACGTGCTGCTGCCCTGGCTCCAGGGACGCAGCCTGCGCCTGCACGCGGGCGTCGTGCTGCTGACCATCGTGCTGGGCTCGACCCTCTTCGGTGTCGCCGGCGCCTTCCTGGGCGTCCCCGCCGTGGCGGTGCTCGCGGTCGTGCTGCGCTACCTCGACGAGCAGGTGCAGGAACGCACCGGACCCCGTGAGGAGCCGCCGGGCAGCGAGGCGGAGGAGCCCCTCGAGCCGGACGCGCCGGACGAGCCGGTCGAGGACCCCCAGGACGCCTGAGACGACACGACGCCCGCCCCGCTGCTGCGCGGGGCGGGCGTCGTACGTCGTGGGGTGGCGGCTCAGGCGAGCGCGGCGGCCACCGCGGCGTAGTCGGGCTCCTGGGCGATCTCGGGCACGAGCTGGGTGTGCAGCACGGTGCCGTCGGTGTCGATGACCACCACGGCGCGGGCCAGCAGGCCCTCGAACTTGCCGTCGGTCAGCGCCACGCCGTAGTCGTGGCCGAACGAGGAGCGGAACGTCGAGGCGGCCACGACGTTCTCGATGCCCTCGGCGCCGCAGAAGCGGGCCTGGGCGAAGGGCAGGTCCTGCGAGACGCAGATGACCTGCGTGTCGGCCAGGCCGGCCGCCATCTCGTTGAACTCGCGCACGCTGGCCGCGCAGACGCCGGTGTCGACGCTGGGGAAGATGTTCAGCACGGTGCGCTTGTCGGTGGGGCGGGTGACCTCGGTGGTGAGGTCGGTGCCGATCAGGTGGAAGTCGGGAGCGGTGCTGCCGATGGCGGGGAGGTCACCCACGAGCGTGACGGGGGTGCCTCCGAGTGCGGTGGTGGTCATGGGTGGTTTCTACCACCGCGCTCCACGCGCGCGCCCAGGTGTCCGCCGAGAGGTCAGGCCTTGACGGCCAGCACGGGGCAGGACGCGTCGAGCAGGATGCGCTGGGCGTTGGAGCCCAGGATCAGCTTGCCGACCGGCGAACGACGACGCAGCCCGATCACGAGCAGCTCGGCGTCGTTGTCGGAGGCCAGCCCGATCAGGTCCTCGGAGGGCTCGAAGCCGCGCACCAGCTGGCGCAGCTCGAAGTCGACGCCGGCGCCCTCGAGCTCGGCGCGCACCTCGTCGAGCTCGGTCTGCGTCCTGCTGGCCGCCTCGGAGTCGTACTCCTGGCCGCCGCGGTGGGAGGAGACGACCACGAGCCGCAGGCTGCGCAGCTTGGCCTCCTCGATCCCCCGCGCCAGCGCGGCGCGCCCCTCGGGCTTGTTCACGTAACCGACCACGACGGTGCCCATCGGTCCTCCTCGACCAGCTCGGTGCGCACGGCCGGTCCGACCGCGCTCCTGGCACGCTAGCCGATCGCGGCTCACCCCCGGCGCCTGTGGAGGAGCCGCGTCGGACAAGCCTGCGAGGCGGCAGGCTGGTCGACGTGCCTCCCACCCCGCCGCCGTCGCCCGCCGACGGCGAGGGCCTGCACGAACCGCTGCCGCGCGAGCTGGAGCGCACGCTGCGGCGGGCGGTGCTGCGCCACGTGGAGTCCGAGCCCCGGCGCCGCCACCCGACGGTGGTGCACGTCGGGCTCCCCGACGAGCACGAGAGCGTCTTCGCCTGCGCCCCGGGCGACCCCGCCGACCTGGGGGTCCGCACCGACGTGCTGCTGGCCCTCCTGGCCCGCGCGCCCCAGGACCGCCTGCTGGTGTGGATCACCCGCCCCGGCGAGCTCGTGACCCAGGACGACGACGCGTGCTGGGTCGCGGCGACCCGGGCGGCCGCCGGCGAGCTGGACCGCCGCGTCGAGCTGGTGCTGGTCGGCCGGCACGGCTGGCGCGACCCCCGCTCCGGCCTCTCGCGCACCTGGAAGCGGCTGCGGCCGCGCTAGTCCCAGGTGTGCACGGGCTCGTTGGTGTGCATCCGCTCGCGGTACTCCAGCACCGTCGCGCGCAGGGCGTCGTAGCGGTCCTGGTCGCCCCGGCGGCGCATCCGCTGCACGAACCACTCGGCGCCGTTGACGCCGGTCAGGCAGCGCTGCTCGATGATGCCGAGCAGCCGGTCGCGCACGTCGGCCTCGACGCCCCACGACTCCAGCCCCTCGTGGGCCATCGGCAGCAGCCGGCGCAGCACCAGCTCGGTGGCCGGCACCTGGCCCACCCCGGGCCAGTAGACCTGGGCGTCGATGCCCTGCTGCGCGGCGACGTGGAGGTTCTCCTCGGCGGCGCTGAAGGACATCTGCGACCACAGCGGGCGCGGCGAGTCGACCAGGGCGCGCACCAGGCCGTAGTAGAAGGCGGCGTTGGCCACCGTGTCGACCACGGTCGGGCCGGCGGCCAGGAGCCGGTTCTCGACCCGCAGGTGGGGCACGTCGTCGACCACGTCGTAGACCGGCCGGTTCCAGCGGTAGACCGTGCCGTTGTGCAGCCGGAGCTCGGACAGCGCCGGGGTGCCACCGGCCTCCAGCACCTCCAGCGGGTCCTCGTCGTCGGTGACCGGCAGCAGCGCCGGGAAGTAGCGCACGTTCTCCTCGAAGAGGTCGAAGACCGAGGTGATCCACCGCTCCCCGAACCACACCCGCGGACGCACGCCCTGGGCCTTGAGCTCCTCGCTGCGGGTCTCGGTGGCCTGCTCGAAGAGCGGGATGCGGGTCTCGCGCCACAGCTCGCGGCCCAGCAGGTACGGCGAGTTGGCCGCCAGCGCCAGCTGCGGCGCCGCGATCGCCTGCGAGGCGTTCCAGTACGCCGCGAACTGGTCGGGCGAGGTCTGCACGTGGAACTGGGTGCTGGTGCACGCCGCCTCGGGCACGATCGAGTCGGCGGTGGTCTCCAGCGACTCCTCCCCCGAGATCGAGATGGAGATGTCCTCCCCGCGGGCGTCGAGGATCTGGTCGCTGAGCAGCGCGTAGCGCGGGTTGGCGCTGAGGGTCTGGCGGGTCATGTGGCCGTCGGCCAGGGTCGGCAGGATGCCGATCATCAGCAGGTGCGCGCCGACCTCGGAGGCCTTGGCCTCCGCGTCGTCGAGGTCGCGGCGCAGCTCGTCCTCGAACTGCGTCAGCCCGCCCTCGCGCAGCCGGGCCGGGGGCACGTTGATCTCGATGTTATACTGGCCCAGCTCGGTCTGGAAGTCGGGGTCGGCGATGCGCTCGAGCACGTCGGCGTTCTTGAGCGCCGGGTCGCCGCGCTCGTCGATGAGGTTGAGCTCGACCTCGAGCCCGGTCATCGGGTCGTCGGTGTCGAAGGCCGCCTCGCGCAGCATCCTGGCGAACACGTCGAGGCAGCGCCGCACCTTCGCCCGGTGCCGCGTGCGGTCCGCGCGGCTGAACTCCTGAGCCTCGACCTCTTCACCCATGCCTCGACCCTAGGCCCACCCGCGGCCCCGGGGCACCCTCCCTCAGGCGGGCCCTCAGGCGGGGCGCCCGGCCGGCGCCCACGCCCCCGGCGGCACCGCCCGCTCCAGCAGCTGGGCCACGTAGCCGCCGAGCACGTGGTCGGGGTCGACGGCCAGGCACCGGTCGACGGCGCACCAGGCCAGCGCGCCGCTGCCCGAGAGCCAGGCCGCGAAGCCCAGCACCGCCGCGGCCCCGGGGAGCCGCTCGTCGGGGGTGCGGCGCACCACCTGCGACCACAGGTCGACGTGCAGCACCGCGTCGGCACGCGTCATCGAGAGCCACGCCACGTCGCGCACCCGCGGGTCGACCAGCGCCTGCAGCAGGCCGGCCAGCTCGACGGGCCCGGGCTCGCGCCCGGTCGCCAGGCAGTCGGACAGCAACGCGGAGACCTCGTCGGCGGCCAGGGCGGGCGTGCGTGCCAGGACCCGCGCCACCTCCGCGCGCCGCCCCGGGTCGGGGTCCAGGCTCGCCGCCAGCTCGTCGCGCGAGCGGTGGGTCACCCGGCCGTCGAGCACCGCCTGCGCGCGCAGCGGGTGGGCGCTGACGTCGTACGGCGTGCCGGTGCCGGGGCCGATGGCCGGCCAGTGCCGGCTGCCGTGGGCGCGGATGGTCTCGAGCACCTCGATGCCCGCGGCCCCGAACGCGTCGACGAGGCTGCGCGCGCTGCGCCGCGCGGCATGGGCGTCGTGGGAGTAGAGGACCAGCAGCACCCGCGACACCCGGTGGTGCACGGCGGGCTCGACCAGCAGGGCGCTGACCGCCGCCACCTCGGCGTCGGTGGCGCCCGGCGGCGGCAGGTCCAGCCGGGCCTGGAACTGGTGCTCGGAGCCGAAGGTCAGCATCACCACGCTGTCCTCGGGCTCGAAGCCGAGGACGACCGGCACCAGGGCCAGGACGTCGACGGGGGCGCGGGCCACGAAGGTCCGGGTGGGCATCTCTGGAGTCGTCATGCCCCGAGGCTGTCCGCGGAGCCGCGCCTCCGCGCGGGCCTGCGGTCGGGCTGGGGACGGTCCGCCCGCAGCCACCGCCTGTGCACGACCGGCGGCCCGGCGCAGGTAGCGTGCCGGAGTGCGTTCCCAGGCCTCGGTCCTCCACCTGGACCTCGACGCCTTCTTCGCCGCCGTCGAGCAGCGCGACAAGCCCTCGCTGCGCGGCAAGCCCGTCGTCGTCGGCGGCGTCGGCGGGCGGGGCGTGGTCGCCACCGCGTCGTACGAGGCGCGGGTGCACGGGGTGCGCTCGGCCATGTCGACGCGCGAGGCCCGCTCGCGCTGCCCCCACGCCGCGTTCCTCTCGGGCCGCTTCCACGCCTACCGCGAGGCCAGCGGCGTGGTGATGGGCCTGCTGCGCGAGGTCTCCCCGCTGGTCGAGCCGCTCTCGCTCGACGAGGCGTTCGTCGACCTCGAGCAGGCCGGGCTGCCCGACCTGGAGGTCGCCACCGTCACCGACTTCGCCCAGGACCTGCGCCGTCGCGTGCACGAGGCCACCGACGGGCTGACCGCCTCGGTGGGGGTGGCCACCAGCAAGCTGCTCGCCAAGATCGCCAGTGACCTCGACAAGCCCGACGGGCTCGTCGTGGTCGCCCCGGGCACCGAGCAGGAGCTGCTGCGCCCGATGCGGGCCACCATCATCCCCGGCGTCGGCCCCGCGACCGCCGAGCGGCTGCGGCGCGCGGGCATCACCACGGTCGCCGACCTCGAGGAGGCCGGTCTCGACGAGCTGGTGCGCCTGCTGGGCCGTGCCCACGGCGGCGGGCTGCACCTGCTCTCCCGCGCCCGCGACGACCGTCCGGTGGTCGCCGAGCGCGAGGCCAAGTCGGTCAGCGTCGAGGGCACCTACGACACCGACCTGTCCGACCTGCGGCTCATCGAGGGGCTGCTGGCGCGCCAGGCCGGCGAGGTGGCCACCCGGCTGCGGGCGGCCGGGCTCTCGGGGCGCACGGTGACCATCAAGGTCCGCTTCCACGACTTCACCACCCTGAGCCGCTCCACCACCCTCGCCTCCCCCACCGACCACGGCCCGACGGTGGCGCGCAGCGCCCGGGCGCTGCTGGCCGAGCTGGTCGCCGGGCCCGACACCGGGCCGCAGGTGCGCGCCGGCGTGCGGCTGCTGGGCGTGGGCGTCTCGGGCCTGGCCGACTGGGTGCAGGAGGACCTCTTCGCCGACGCCGAGGACGACGGCGCCGAGGAGGAGGACGAGGAGCTGCCCGAGCCGCCGCGCGCGCGCCACCTCGGCGCCTGGGCGCCCGGCATGGACGTCGTGCACGCCGAGCTGGGCCGCGGCTGGGTGTGGGGCGCGGGACGGGGCGTGGTGACCGTGCGCTTCGAGACCCGCGAGACACCCGCCGGCCCGGTGCGTTCCTTCCCCGACGACGACCCGGCGCTGAGGGCCTGGACGCCCCCCGTGCCCGAGGAGCCGGCGCAGGACCCGCTCAGCGGGCCCGCGTGAACCGCACCGGCTCGCCCGGCCGCAGCTGGGCGCACTGCCACAGGTCGGCCGCCTCGACGACCGCCACCACCGGGTAGCCACCCGTCGGCGGGTGGTCGGCCAGGAAGACCACCGGCAGCCCGCTCGGCGGCACCTGCACCGCCCCCAGCACCATCCCCTCGCTGGGCAGCTCGCCCGCACCGGCCAGCCCGAGCGGGGGCCCCTCGAGCCGCAGCCCCACCCGGTTCGACTCCGCGCCGACGACGTACGACGTCGCGCACAGCCCGGCGAGCCCGCGCGGGCCGAGGCGCTCGAGGCGTGGGCCGGGGTGCACCCGCAGCAGGCCGGTGGGCCGCCCGGTCGGGGACGCGGCGGGCGCCTCGAGGGGGGCGGGCGGGGCCGTGGGCTCCCCCAGCGCGAGCACCTGGCCCTCGGCCAGCACCGGCGGCCCGACCCCGGCCAGGGTGTCGGTGGCGCGCGAGCCCAGCACCGGCGTGACGTCGAGGCCGCCGGCGAGCGCGACGTAGCTGCGCACCCCGGCGCCCGGGGCGCCCAGCCGCAGCACCGCTCCCGCGGGCACGAGCTCGGCGCGGCCCAGCCCGACCGCCCGGCCGTCGACGCCCACCGGGGCCGCCGCCCCCGTCACCGCCACCCAGGTGGCGGTGGCCGGCCGCAGCGCCAGCCCACCCAGGGTCACCTCGAGCAGGGCGTGGCCGGGCGGGTTGCCGACCAGCCGGTTCGCCAGCGCGGCGGCGGGCCGGTCGAGCGGCCCGGCGCGTGGCACCCCCAGGTGCGCCGACCCCGCGCGCCCCTGGTCCTGCACCGTGCACAGCGGCCCGGTGGCCAGCACCTCGACCGACCGGGCGCTCACGACGGCTCCGCCACGACGAACCGGACCCGGGTGCCGGGGGCGAGCAGCGCGGGCGGGTCGCGCTCGACGTCCCACAGGCGGGCCTCGGTGCGGCCCAGCAGCCGCCACCCGCCCGGGGAGGCACTGGGGTAGACCCCGCACCAGGAGTCGGCCACGGCGACCGAGCCGGCCGGGACCCGCGGTCGCGGCGAGTCCAGGCGCGGCACCGCCCACTCCTCGGGCAGGCCCGAGAGGTAGGCGAAGCCGGGGGCGAAGCCGCAGAAGACGCTGACCAGCTCCAGACCGGTGTGTCGGGCCACCGCCTCGTCGCGCGAGAGCCCCCACCGGGCGGCGACGTCGTCGAGGTCGGGGCCGTCGTAGACGACCGGGACCTCGATGGTCGGGCCGTCCGCCGGGCTCGACGCCGGGTCCTCGGGGTCGGGGCGCCACGCCTCGAGCAGCGCCGCCGTGGCGGCGACGTCGGCGGGGTCGAGCCCGTCGAGCAGCACCGTGCGCGCCGCGGGCACCACCTCGACAGCTCGTACGCCGCTCCCCCGCACCCAGGTCGCCAGGGCGAGGGCGGTCGGGGCGTCGGCGACCTCGGCCAGCAGTGCCGTGGGCCCGAAGGGCCGCACCCGTGCCCCGCCCAGCCCGCTCACCACCCGCTCACAGCCCGCTCACAACCCGCGCAGCGTCCAGCCGGCGTCCTCGAGCGCGGCCCGCACCGCCCGGGCGTGCTCGACGGCCCCGGGGCTGTCGCCGTGCACGCACAGCGAGGCCAGCTCGACCACCCCGCCGGGGGGCTCGCGCAGCAGCCGCAGCGCCTGCGCGGCCACCTCCTCGGGGCCCTCCAGCAGCGCCCCGGGCTCGCTGCGGTCGACCAGCCGTCCGTCGGCGGCGTACCCGCGGTCGGGGAAGCCCTCGTGGCGCACCGTGCGGCCCCGGCCGGCGGCGAGGTCGAGCAGCACCCCGGGCATCCCGAGCACCGGGAGGTCGCCGGAGCCCTCGAGCACCGCCTGCGCCTGCTCGGGGTCGTCCATGGTGCGGTGGTAGAGCGCGCCGTGCGGCTTGAGGTAGCGCACCGTCGTCCCCGCGGCCGACGCGATCTCGGCCAGGGTGCCGACCTGGTCGGCGACCTGCTCGCGCAGCAGGTCGGCCGCGACGTCGAGGGGACGGCGACCGAAGTGCTCGCGGTCGGCGTACGAGACCTGCGCACCGACCGAGACCCCGCGCCGGGCGGCCTCCTCGCAGACCGCGCGCATGATCGCCGGCGAGCCCGCGTGGTAGCCGCAGGCCAGGTTCGCCGAGGTCACCACGCCCAGCAGCGCGACGTCGTCGGTGACCTCCTCGCCCAGGTCGGCGTTCAGGTCGACGTACCGCATGTGCGGACGCTATCGCCCCGCCTCTAGGTTGGCAGCCATGTCCTCCTCCACTCCTGAGCACCCGCCGGTCGCCCCGCCCGTCGCCGAGCGCCGCCCGACGCAGCGCGAGATCCACGGCCGCACCCGTCACGACGACTACGAGTGGCTGCGCGAGAAGGACTCCCCCGAGGTCCGCGCCCACCTCGAGGCCGAGAACGCCTGGACCGAGGCGCGCACCGCGCACCTCGCCGACCTGCGCACCCGGATCTTCGAGGAGATCCGGGCCCGCACCCGCGAGACCGACCTGTCGGTGCCCACCCGCAACCGCGACCACTGGTACTACGGGCGCTCCTTCGAGGGCCGCGAGTACGGCGCGACCTGCCGGGTGCCGGTCTCCGGGCCCGACGACTGGACCCCGCCCACCCCCGCCGAGGACTGCGCGCCCGACCAGCCGGCGCTGCCCGGCGAGGAGGTGCTGCTCGACCTCGACGCCCTGGCCGAGGGTCACGAGTTCTTCTCCCTGGGCGGGGCCAGCATCAGCCCCGACGCCACGCTGCTGGCCTACAGCGTCGACGTGGTCGGCGACGAGCGCTACACCGCTCGCATCAAGGACCTCGCCAGCGGCGAGCTGCTGCCCGACGTGATCGAGGGCGTCATCCACGGCACCACCTGGGACCGCGCCGGCGAGAACCTCTACTACGCCACCGTCGACGAGTCGTGGCGCGCCGACAAGATCTGGCGCCACCGGCTCGGCACCGAGCAGTCCGAGGACGAGCTGGTGCACCACGAGCAGGACGGCCGCTTCTTCGTCGGGGTGGGCCGCACCCGCTCCGACCGGTTCCTGGTCGTGGCCTCCGGCAGCAAGACCACCTCGGAGTACCGTTTCCTCGACGCCGACGCCCCCGAGGCCGGCTGGCAGGTCTTCGCCGAGCGGGTCGAGGACGTCGAGTACTCGCTCGAGCACGCCGTCATCGCCGGCGAGGACCGGTTCCTGGTGCTGCACAACGCCACCGGCCCGGACTTCGAGATCGCCAGCGCGCCCGTCGCCCCCACCCCGGCCTCCGGCTGGACGCCCCTGGTGGCGCACGACCCGAGCGTGCGCCTCGAGGAGGTCGACGCGTTCGCCGGTCACCTGGTGGTCCACCAGCGCAGCCAGGGCCTGACCCAGCTGCGCATCATCGAGCTCGGCCCCGAGGGCGTCGGCGACGACTACCTGGTGCCCTTCGACGCGCCCGTCTACACCGTCGGCGCGGGCGCCAACCTGACCTTCGACCAGCCGACCGTGCGCCTGGGCTTCACCTCGATGGCGGTGCCCTCGTCGGTCTACGACTACGACGTGCGCAGCCGTGGGCTGACGCTGCTGCGCCGCACGCCCGTGCTCGGCGGCTACGACCCGGCCGACTACGAGGAGCACCGGCTGTGGGCCACCGCCGAGGACGGCGAGCAGGTGCCGATCTCTATCGTGGCGCGTCGCGGCTCGCGGGAGGACGACGGCGGCGGCACCCGGCCGGTCCCGACGCTGCTCTACGGCTACGGCTCCTACGAGGCCTCGATCGACCCCTACTTCTCGATCGCCCGGCTCTCGCTGCTCGACCGGGGCGCGGCCTTCGCGATCGCGCACGTGCGCGGCGGCGGCGAGATGGGCCGGCGCTGGTACGACGACGGGAAGATGGCCAAGAAGCAGAACACCTTCTCCGACTTCGTCGCCTGCGCGCGCCACCTCGTAGCGACCGGCTGGTCGCGCCCCGAGACGCTGGTCGCCGAGGGCGGCAGCGCCGGCGGGATGCTGATGGGCGCGGTGGCCAACCAGGCCCCCGAGCTGTTCACCGGCATCGTGGCCCAGGTGCCGTTCGTCGACGCGCTCACCACGATGCTCGACGCGAGCCTGCCGCTGACGGTCACCGAGTACGACGAGTGGGGCAACCCCGAGGCCGACCCCGAGGTCTACGACTACATGGCCACCTACGCGCCGTACGACAACGTGACCGAGCAGGACTACCCGGCGATCCTGGCCGAGACCTCGCTCAACGACACCCGGGTGCTCTACGTCGAGCCGGCCAAGTGGGTGGCCCGGCTGCGCGCCACCTCCCCCGACCACCGCCCCGACGTGCTGCTGCGCACCGAGATGTCGGCGGGCCACGGCGGCGTCTCGGGGCGCTACAAGTCCTGGCACGACCGGGCGTTCGCGCTGGCCTGGATGCTCGACCGGATGGGGCTGGCCGACGCCTGAGGTGCGGTGCGGTGTGACCTCGCTCCCCCTCCGGGGTGAGAGCCATCCGTCGCAGGGTGGGCACCGAACAACCAGCGAGGCAGCGAGGCCCTGAGAAGTCCCTGAGAGTTGATCGTTCATGCAACTCCGGGGTCGGGCCGGACGTCCTTGATGGTGAAGGCTCCACGGCGGAGCGGGAATCCGCACCGCCGCCGGAGCGTTGAGACGACGTGGGAGCGCGAGAGCGACCACGTGACTGAGGAGGGGTTCCATGGCCACCCGCACCGCCACCCGTACCGCACCCAGCGCCGGACGCGAGATCGAGGGACGCGACAGCGTCGGTCTCTACCTCGACGAGATCGCTCGCAACCCGCTGCTCGACGCGGCGGCCGAGGTCGAGCTCTCGCAGACCATCGAGGCGGGCCTCTACGCCCAGGCCCTCCTCGACGAGGGCCGGGTCGGGCGCCGCAAGGGCGGTGCCCCCGGCCGGGCCACCCAGGAGGAGCTCGAGTGGCTCGCCGAGCAGGGCCAGCAGGCGGTGCAGACGTTCATCACCGCCAACCTGCGCCTCGTCGTCTCCATCGCCCGCAAGTACGGCCGCGCGCAGATGCCGATGCTGGACCTGATCCAGGAGGGCAACACCGGCCTGATCCGTGCGGTCGAGAAGTTCGACTACACCAAGGGCTACAAGTTCTCCACCTACGCCACCTGGTGGGTGCGCCAGGCCATCACCCGCGGCATCGCCCAGCAGGCCCGCGTGGTGCGGCTGCCCGTGCACGTGGTCGAGGAGCTCAACCAGGTCGGCGGCGCCCGCCGCACCCTGGAGCGCCAGCTGGGCCGCGACCCCGAGCCGGCCGAGATCGCCCTCGAGCTCGGCATGGACGTCGACCGGGTGCTCGACCTGCTGTCGTGGGGCCGCGAGCACGTCTCGCTCGACACCCCCGTCGACGAGGACGGCGACACCTCGCTGGGTGACCTGATGGCTCAGGAGACCTCCCCCGGCCCCGACCTCAACGTCATCGACGTCGAGTCCCGCGACCGTCTCAACGCCCTGGTGGGCCATCTCGACGACCGTGCGGCCGACATCATCCGCTCGCGCTACGGCCTCAGCGACGGCCGTCAGCACAAGCTGGCCGACATCGGCGCCAAGCACGGCATCTCCGCCGAGCGGGTGCGCCAGCTCGAGCGCGAGGCGCTGCAGAAGCTGCGCCGCTTCGCCGACCCCGACCTGGCGGCCTGAGCCACCGGGACGGACCAGCACGACCCGTCGGCCGGGAGGATCGGCCTACGGGGCGGCGTACGCCGCGACCTCCAGCGCCTGGGCGGCCTCGGCCGCCCGGGCGCTGACGTCGTCGGGGACCTGCTCGGCCTCGGCGGTGCGCGCCTGCCACATCTGCAGCGCCACGACGCGGGCGGCGGCCTCCTCGATTCGCTCCGGTGCGACCTCGCCGTCCCTGATCGCCTTGGTGACCCGGGCGTGCGTACGGCGCGTGTCGGCGGGCATCAGCAGCAGGTCGGCGCCGGCGACGAGCGCCTTGACGGCCAGGTCGGGGATGCCGACGACCGCGCCCATGCCCAGCGAGTCCGTGATCGCGACGCCCTCGAAGCCGACCTCCTCGCGCAGGTGCTCGTAGACCTCGGGGGCGATGCTCGAGGGGGTGCCCGGGGCGAGCGCCTCGACGTCGAGGTGGCCCATCATCACCGACGGCGCCCCGGCCTTGGTGGCGGCGCGGAAGGGCATCAGGTCGCGCTTCTCGAGCTCGGCCGCCGGGGTGTCGAGCTCCGGGAGCGTCAGGTGGCTGTCGGCCGTGGCGCCGCCGTGACCGGGGTAGTGCTTGGTCGTCGAGACCGTGCCGGAGCGGTCGAACCCGTCGACCGCGGCCGCGGTGGCCTTGGCGGCCAGACGGGGGTCGGTCGAGGGCGAGCGGCTGCCGATGGTGGGGTCGGCCGCGCCGATCGTGACGTCCGCGACCGGCGCGTAGACCCAGGTGAAGCCGAGGTCGCGCAGCTCGAGACCGGTCGTGTACGCCGCGTCGCGCACCGCCAGCCTGCCGCTGCGCCCGCCGCCGTCGACGGCCTCGCCGGCGGCGCGGAAGGCCGGGAACTCGGTGGCGATCCCGCGCAGGTGGGAGACGCTGCCGCCCTCCTGGTCGACGCCGATGACGGCCGGGAAGTCGCGGCCGCTGTCGGCGACGGCCTGCGAGACCGCCGCGGTCGTGGCGCGCACCTGGGCCTCGTCGACGACGTTGTCGCCGGTGACGCACACCCCCGAGAGGTGCAGGTCGGAGACCAGCTCGGCCGGGATCGCCGGGTCGGTGCCGGCGTAGCGGCCGACGATCACCTGGCCGGCGAGCTCCTCGGGGCTCATCGCGGCGACGACCTCGCGTGCCTCGGCGAGCTCGCCCTCGGTGGGACCCCAGCTGGTGGGGGCGTCGGGGTCGACCGGCTCGGCGTCCTGCGTCGCCCCGGGCTCCTCGGTGGCGCTGGGCGCGTTCTCGTCGGCGGCCGCCCCGGGGGTCGGCCCGGCGGTCGGTTCGTCGTCGACGCCCGAGCAGCCGGTGACCAGCAGCCCCAGGCTGAGCGCTGCCGCGGCGAGGGCTCCGGGGCGCCTCACGCCCGCACCGCCAGCTCGTCGTGGACGGCGCGCACGCGGGCGCGCAGCTCGTCGAGGGTGCCGGTGTTCTCGATGACGTGGGTCGCCACGGCGAGGCGCTGCTCGCGGGTCGCCTGCGCGGCGATGCGCGACTCGGCGTCCTCGAGGGTCCAGCCGCGCTGCTCGAGCATCCGCTCCACCTGCGTCTCGGTGGGGGCGTCGACCACGATGACGGCGTCGAAGCCGTCGGCGCGTCCCGACTCGGCGAGCAGCGGGATGTCGTGGACCACCAGGGCCCCCTCGGGTGCGGTTGCCTCCAGCTCGGCGTACCGCTCGAAGACCAGCGGGTGCACGATCGCCTCGAGGCGCTTGCGGGCCGACTCGTCGCCGAAGACGAGACGCCCCATCGCCGGACGATCGAGGTCGCCCTCGGGGGTCAGCAGCTCGTCGCCGAACTCCTCGACCACCGCGGCCAGGCCGGGCGTGCCCCGCTCGACCACCTCGCGGGCGAGCGCGTCGGCATCGATCACGACGGCCCCCAGCTCTGCCAGCATGGCCGCGACGGTGCTCTTGCCCGACGCGACTCCCCCCGTGAGACCAACGCGCATGGGCGCCACGGTAGCCGGGGACGCCTCGAGGGCCGCATCTGGCAGGGGCTCACATTTTGCCGAGCCCGCGGGTGCGGGACCTTCCTGCCCCACCGTGCCGTTGGGAGGATCGAGGTCGGACCACCACCAGCCAGGGGGCGCCATGACCACCACCACGAGCACCAGCACCGCCATCGACGCACCGCCGGAGCGTGTGTGGCGGCTGCTCACCGACACCGACTGGTGGAACCGCGCCGACAACGGGGTGGTCGACGTCACCGGCGCCATCGCCCAGGGGCAGAAGATCAAGCTCGTCTCCGAGCTCGACCCGAAGCGCGGCTTCAAGCTCCAGGTCGCGGAGATGGACGAGCCCCACCACATGGTGTGGACGGGCGGGATGCCGCTGGGGCTGTGCACCGGCCGCCGCTCCTTCAAGCTCGAGGCCACCAACGCGGGATGCACCTTCAGCATGGCCGAGGACTTCACCGGCCCGCTGTCGCCGCTCATCGTCCGGGCGCTGCCCGACTTCCAGGGGTCCTTCGACCAGTTCGCCGCTGCACTGAAGGCGGACAGCGAGGCGTGACCCCGCCCGGTCAGCGCCAGGGTCGGTAGACGACCTCATACGTGTCGCCGACCTCGCGCTCGAGCCGAGCGACCAGCCGTCGGGCTCTCGCGTCGAGCTCGGCCAGGGCCTCGTCCTCCCCGGGCACGGTCGTGCGGTGGTCGACGAGGCGTTCCATGGCCTGGCCCCAGGCCGCCAGGTCGGCGACCAGCGTGCTGCTCAGGCCCAGGACCCTCCGCAACCACGACTCGTCCTCGGGGAGCAGCCCCTCCTCGTCCCACAGCGGGACGCCCACCCAGTAGTCCCACATGAAGCGGATGGTGCGGCCCGCGACCTCGACGTCGTCATACTCGCTCACCGTCGCAGTCTCGCACCGCCCTGCGTCGCACGCCTGGGTCAGCGGTGCCTCGGCAACCGGGCGCGGGCAAAGGTCGGTTGCTGGGTCACCGCTCGCTCGGCGGTACCGACGTCTGGTCGGCAGCGAGGAGGGACTGGCGACCTCGAGAGGCGAGCGGGGTTCAGATGTAGGTGTACGTCCCCGGCTCCTCAGGTCGACCGCCGTGCCTCCTGCGGTGCGCGAAGACCCCGGCAGTGGGAGTGCGAAGCGTCTCGCCGCACTCCAGGCAGACGTAGTCATTGACCCCGACCCGATGGAGACCTTCGAGGCAACGGTTGGACGGGCAGTCCAGGTTGGTGCACCACTCGACTCGGTCGAAGCAACCCCCCTCGTCGGTGGGGAGGCCGTCGGAGTCGTACCGTTCAGGGCCCACGGGTTCGAGTCCGGAGACGACCTGGCTGCCGCAGGCTTCGCAGGGCCGCGCTTCGACGCGCCGGTCCTCTTCCTCGACTGACATGTCGCCGACGATCCCATGGTCAGGTCATGTCGTCGCCCAGCGACAGGTGCGGACGGTCGTCGGGCGCTCGCGGTCGTCCTGGTCCTGGTCGGCTGCCTCGGTCTAGGCGCCAGCGCGGACTTCTACCTCAGCGGGGACATGACGCAGCGTTACCCCAGGCCGACCCCCGGGTGCGTCGGACCAGTCCCAGGCAAACGTGCCCGCCTCTGCTGACTACCTGCAGGGGCGCCTCACCTGTCAGTGGTCGAATGAGGACGGTTCATGAGTCGCCAGCACGGAGTTGCCACTCCAGGCGCGGGGCTGACCACGGCAGACCTGTCACCTGCTCGTGCAGCAGTCCCCTTGGAGAGCTGCGCGTTGTGATTGCCGGACATCCCGACGTCACTCCCGTACTGGTCTCAACGCCCGTCCAGGTCGACGACAGGTCAACGTTCACCATCCCGGCGGACTCGGCCTACGTGAGAGCCAGCCTCATGACTGACCGCCGGCCGGCGCTCTTCGTCGAGGGCACCTATCCGACTGGCAACTACCTCGTCCCGCGGCGTCTCGTAATCAAGCTCTCGGGTCACCAGGGCGTGATCTAGCCGTCGCCGGAGTCAACGAGTCCGTAAGCGCCGCCGTCGACGAGCTCGGCTTCCGTGGGGAGCGGAGCATGGACAACGATGTTGAAGCCGGGGTAGTGACATGGATGTTCCAAGCCACCGACAGGGTACCGCTGAGCGCTGTCGAGGACGCCGTACGTCGGGTCGTCCGGCAGCACAACCCCGGCCGCTGGATACTGACGACCGGCTAAGACCAGACCCGCCCCCAGCGCCCCGCGCACAGTCAGGGCCAGCGGACTTGGTGCACGTCGGGCTCAAAGTCCGCGTGATCATGGTTCCCGACGGGTGGTGCAACCGTTCCACGAGCATCCGGAACTCGGCACGTCCGAGTAGTCTCGCGCCCCATGAGCGAGTCGACCCTCAACTTGCCCGACGGTTTCGGCTCTTGGTCTCGTCGCGTTGTTGTCGCGACGCTCATTTACGCTCCCCTCTTCGTGATCTTCGCTTGGGTGATCGAGCACTGGACCTCATCTGATCTTGGCCTGCTCGTCGCTCTCGGACCGCCCATGATCTTGACGGCGCCGTGGGTCTTCGAGTCAACGCGAGCGCGTGATCCTGATCGCGCCTGGCGTCACAAGCGCGCAGCGTCCTTCCTCTTCCTCCTAGTGGTGGTATCGAGTCTTGCCTGGATCGGCTTCTACGAGGAGGGCGCCTACCGATGGCTTTCCGCGATGGGGCTCGGCCTGGCTCTCCTCATCGTGCTGCGGCGCCAATGGGTACAAGACTGGATGCGCTCCTAGGCGCGGAGTTGCGCCCGCTCATCGGCACGACCGCGCGGATCGCGGCAGAACCGGATGGCCGCGGGCGCACGCCGCACGGCGGAACCGGGTGGCTGTACCGTCAGAGGCGTGAAGAGGGCGAGAGCGGCATCAATCCTGGCGATAGCGGCGCTGACGGGCTGCTCATCGGCTTCCGACATCCATGACGACAAGTCTTCGGGCGCAATGCGAACAGATACGGGCACCGGGGTCGAGGAACCCGTCTTGGATCGCGGCGTGACCGGGCGGTTGCGAGTCCATGACCGGGCGCACGAACCGGGTGACATCCTCCGGCTCTACTGGCCTAGCAAACAGCGCCGAGGGATCGCCTATTCACTTGACCGGTGGGAAGACTCGTCTTGGGAGCCCGCCTATTTCCTCAGTGCGGCAACCCAAGAAAGCGCGCGGAGTTTTGGTCCCAGGTGGTGGAGCTTCGGCGATGTCGGCGCCTTGCATGACGTTGGACTCGGCGGGGCTGGTCCGGACATCGCGTTAGTGCCCGACACTGCACTACAGGGCACCTACCGACTCTGCACAACCAACTCCCGCCCTCAAAGTTGTGCTCTGGTCAAGGTCGCGTAGTCCGGCTCGTGGCATGGTCGGGCTCCGCCCTCAACGCGGCAGAAGCGTGCGTCTTCGAGCGCACGCTACGCGGCAGAGGCGGACGCTACTGCCTCAGTTCTCTGGAAGGCTGACCGAATGAGCGAAGTCCGGACTGTCGTTGTGGCGAAGGGCGTTGCCCCGGATGGGGAGCCCTGGACGCTCCGCTACGCGCCTGAAGGCGAGCGGGGGTATCCACACCACCTGGCCCTCTTCGTGAACGGGGCCGAGCGCGAGAGCGGGTCCGGGTTCGACGTCCCCGGGACGACTGAAATCGGGTTCGGCGGTGGGCTAACACCTGGAGAGGGAAACTACTACCTGTACGGGCTCACCACCTCTCGTATCCGGACTGTGCGTGCAGAGAGTCACGACGACGCCCGACACTCCGAGGCGTCAACGGCTGCATTCCCTGTCGAAGCGACAGCGGGCGGGGACGCGCTGCGCATCTTCGTCCTGGTTCGGCCCGCGATCGAAGACGTGACTGCTCTTGTGGGCCTGGACCAAGCCGGGCGCGAAGTGCAGCGAATACCCCTCATTGGGCCGCCAGAGCGGTCGTAGCAAGCGCCCGACCATCGGCACGACCGCGCACCACCAGCGGCCTGGCCGGCCCGGTGTTGCTACCTTCGGGGTCCGCGCGGCCCACGACGAGGGGAGCCAACTTGTCTGGCACACCATCAACAGAGTTCAAGCGGTTCCGTGCACTGGCGACCGTCGGGGCGATTCTGCTCCTCGCATCATTCCTGCTGTTCCAAGCCGGCCGGTCTTCGAGCTTTCTAGTGGCGCTCGCGCGCCGTAGCCAGCATCCTGGGGGCATCGACGTTCCTCATCGCCGTTGCGTTGAGGTGGCGTGGTCCACGGCAAGACGCACAGCGTTGACCGGGTGAGAGCACAGCTCCGCCCTGACATCGGTAGGATCGCGCACTACCTCGCGGCATCATCGGGCTCCGCCCTCAACGCGGATCAGATCAGCGCGTCGGCCTGTCCTCAGCGCCTGCGAGGACGCGTGTCCGGAACCCGTAACATGCAGTACCCACGCAGTTCCTTTGCGCACGTGATGTCAGGCGTGTTCGCAAGCGGCACCATGCAGTGCCCACGCAGTTCCTTGGGGCACGTGATGTCGTGGCTTTGTTGCAAGCCACTAGAAGACCGCGACGGGCGAGCATCGTGAGAACGGCCATCGGCGTCGGGCGTGCTGCACGCGCTCATCCCTATAGGCGTAAGCAATGCGGCGACGAAGAGGCGACGAGACGTCGTCAACATGGCTTGCTCCAAGTCTCGGTGACTTCGCTGAAGGATACCCCTGATCGGGTGCGGCGCCTCCTCCTGGAACAGCCTTAAGCAGCGAGCACCAGCGCGTCCGCTCATCGGCATTATGCACAGGATCGGGGCGGTCGCTCATGATGCTTCGCCTTCCGTGAGGCCGGTGAGGAGCTGGTTGAAGAGGTCGGCGCGGTGGTGTTGGCCCTTCTTCTCGGCGTCGTCGTGCTGGGCCTGGAGTGTGGGGCGGAACTCGATGCTGGTCTGGAAGAAGCTGCAGTTCTCGCAGATCGACTCGAAGGCGCAGTCCAGCTCGGCGGGGCGGGTGCAGTGGCCGTTGCCGAGGAGTCGGTGGTGGAGGAGTCGGTGGTGCTCGCGGCGCAGCCGGGCCATTTTGGGTCCGATGGCGTCGGCGGGCAGCGGTTCGGTCTTGGCGTAGAGGGCGTCGACCTGGTCGGTGACGGCGAAGTACTCATCGGCCACGGTGCGGTTGGCGATCTTAGCGTAGCGCAGCGTCATGTCCATGCTGCGGTGGCCGAGCATCGCTGCGATCGCCTCCAGCGACATGCCGCGGTTGATGGCTTGGGTGGCCAGGGTGTGTCGCAGCTGGTGGGGGTGGATGTGCGCCAATCCGGCTGCGGTGCCGGCCTTGTTGATGAACCTGGTGACGGTGTGGCGGTCCAACGCTCGTCCGTTCTCCCGGGGCAGCAACAGCGGGTGCTCGGCGGGCACGTGAGCGGTGCGGTACTGCTCGATCAGGACCACCAGGTGTGGGTGCAGCGGCAGGTAGCGGTCCTCGCGCAGCTTGCCGACCGGGACGTGCAGCCAGGGTGCGGCGCCGATCTGGACCACCGCGTCGGCAGACAGCGCGGTGAACTCGCTGACCCGCAGCCCGGTGCGCAGGAGCACCTCGATGGTGACGCGGACCAGCAGCCGGGGCTCGGCCTGGGCGGCGCGGAGCAGCTTCGCGGCCGCGGCGTCGTCGAGCGCCTTGGGCAACGGATGGTCTTGGCGGGGCAGGTCGCCGGGGAACATCGGCACCCGTGCTGGTGCCTGGTCCCAGCCCCACTCATCGATGCAGACGAAGAACATCCGCAGTGTGCCGAGCCGGTGTGCCAGGGTCGCTGTGGTGACCCGGTCCTTGTTCTGGCCCGGACGGGCCGCCAGCCAGGGCTTGTAGTCCTCGACGTGGCGCCGGGTGACCTGGGCGATGCTGGTGACCTCCGGGGCGGCCTCGACCAAGTACGCAGCGAACGAGCGCAGCGCCAGGTCTGCGCCAGCGACGCTGCCTGGGCGCAGCACGCATCCGAGCTGCTCCAGGTAGCGGCGCATCGTGGCCACCACCTGCGGGCGCACGCCCGGCGTAGAGCTGGGCGTCGAGGACCTCGGCGGCCTTGCGGTACTGCGCCGCGAGCCAGTCATCGGCCAGGTGCAGGTAGATCCGGGTGGACTCGATCGAGGCGTGTCCGGCCTGGACCTGGACCGCCTCCAGTGCCATCCCGGCCTCGCGGAGCCGGGTCAGGCAGGTGTGGCGCAGCTCGTGGCAGGTCGCGTGCGCCAACCCTGCCCGCCGCTTGGCGCCGGCGAGGACCTCGTCCAGCCCGCGTACCGACAACGCGCGACCGCGGGTGGGCCCCTTGAGGACCACGAAGACCCGGTCGGTGTCCGCATCGGCTGGGCGTTCGGTGTCCAGGTAGGCCGCGAGGGTGGCGAAGAAGCGCGATGAGACCGGCACCAGCCGCTGGTGGCCGCCCTTGCCGTCGGCGATGAACACCCGCCGTTCCGCGACCCGCAGGTCTTCGAGCCGCAGCCCCAGGACCTCACAGCGCCGCAGCCCACCGAACACCATCGCCGCGACCATCGCCCGGTCGCGGTGCGTGCGCAGCGCGGCGGTGAGCTGGTCGACCTCGACGGGCGTCAGGATGCGCGGCAACCGACGCGTGCGCCGGGTCAGCGGCACCCCCTGCCCCGCACGCGAGCGTTCCCTCCGCGTAGGCAGACCGCGCGGTACCGGGTTCGCGGTGATGTCACCACGCGCCTGCAGATAGGCGAAGAACCCCGAGATGATCGACAACCGCCGCGCCACCGTGCTCATCGACACCCCCACCGTGCCGTCGTCCTCACCGACCGGCTGCAGCGCCTCGGTGCTGGTGCGACCGGTGCGCTGAGCGGTGATGAAACCAAGCACGTCGCAGGCACGGACCTCGTGGGCCGGCTTGGCCACCACCGCGAAGAACACCCGCAGGTCATAGGCCGCAGCCAGCACCGTGTTCGGTCTACACCGCCCTTCCAAGAACTCCAGATAGTCATCGACCAGCGGCACCCCGAGCCGGGCCACCACCTGCCCCGACGGCCCTCGAGAACGGATCAGACACGGATCGAGCAGCGACATCTCGGGGCCTCCAGCTCCGTCGACAGGCAGCCACAACGGCTGGTCGAAATGTCCTGCTGGATCACGTGCATAACAAGCAGAACCGAATGGTCTCGGTCGGGCGATCGGCGACACAGGTGGACGGCGTCACCAACTGGTCATGCTGCTGTCCGATGCCTATAGAGGAGAACGCAACACCCCGTCCAGAAGAATGCGACTACCGCGACCGACCACCAAGTCTTGAAGAAGAGCATGAAGAGTAGGGGCAGGAAGACGAACAGGTTCACCTGTACGACCACCTTCATCAACTGCTGATCTGGCCGGTCCCACATGAGCGGCACCGTACCTTCCCTGTAGAAGGGTGCCGCGCCCTAGCGAACCGGGGTCCGCTCATCGGCTGCTTGTTCCATTGACGTAGGACCGGTGCCTGGCGAGGCTCGGTCCATGCGCCCGGGTCGTCGCTCTCTCATCGGCTGCCCACGCTCGTCGTGTGGCTCTCATTTGGCTTGCGCGGCTCGGGCGTCGCCAGGGCCAGGAGAGGCTCAAGAGGGGTGTGCCCAGCTCGAAGCAGCGTTGCCCTCCCGGCTCGACAACCACACAGGTTCGAAAGCATCGGAGGAAAGGCGTGAGCACATCAACAACACCTGCCCGGGTCGTGATCGGGATGGACCCGCACAAGCGATCGGCCACCATCGAGGTGATGGGCAGCGACGAGACCATTCTGGGACGCGGCCGCTTCAGCACCGGCCAGGACGGCTACGCCGACATGCGCCGCTACGCCGGCCAGTGGACCGACCGGGTCTGGGCCATCGAGGGCTGCTCCGGTATCGGCAAACACATCGCCGTGCGGCTCCTGGCCGAAGGCGAGCAGGTCATCGACGTCCCACCCAAGCTCTCCGCGCGAGCACGGGTCTTTGCCACAGGCCAGGGTCGCAAGACCGACGCCACCGACGCGCACTCCGTGGCCCTGGTCGGCACCCGGATGAGCGGCCTGCGACCGGTGGCCACCAACGAGCAGCTCGAGGTCCTGCGACTCCTGGTCGACCGACGCCGCAGCCTGGGCGAAGAGCACACCCGCAAGACCTGCCAGCTGCACCAGCTGCTGCTCGAGCTCATCCCCGGCGGCGCCAAGCGCGACCTCTCCGCCGCCCAGGCCAAAGCACTGCTGGCCAAGATCCGTCCCCGCGACACCGTCAACAAGACCCGCCGCCGCGTCGCAGCCGAGCTCATCACCGACCTCGAGCGCATCTACGCCCGCCGGAAGGCCGCGGACAAGGAGCTCACCGAGCTCGTCAAGGCCACCGGCACCAGCCTGCTGGACCTGCACGGCATCGGCCCCACCGGCGCCGCCAGACTCCTGGTCGAGGTCGGCGACATCACCCGGTTCCCCAACAAGGCTCGCTTCGCCTCCTGGAACGGCACCGCCCCCATCGACGCCTCCTCCGGCGACCAGGTCCGACACCGCCACTCACGCACCGGCAACCGCCAGATCAACCGCGTCCTGCACACCATGGCCCGCGTCCAGCTACGCAACCCCAGCACCGGCCGCGACTACTACGAACGCAAGAAGACCGACGGCAAAGCACCCATGGAAGCCATGCGCTGCGTCAAGCGCCGCCTCTCCGACATCGTCTTCCGCACCATGCTCAACGACACCGTCCGCACCACCACCGCCACGAGCGCGAGGACGGGCCCGGGAGGACAACGAGGACACGACTCTGACTCCAGCGCGACCGGCTCACATCCCCACACCGGCTCTTCGGACAAGTCACTTCCCGGACCCGCCACACCCCACCCTAGAGCCCCACTCCAGACCGCCTCTTGACACAGAGGGGTGCCATGAGCGGAAGCCTTCTAGAGGCGGGTGCTTGTCCCCGAGTCCGACTCCCCCACCTCGCGAGCGGTCCACTACCTGATCCACAGGATCGAACAAGTGTTCGACAATTCGGTCTCCGCGTGGGAGAATGATGGGCATGAGGCTGCTCCAGCACCCCACCAGCGACCGAGCCCCCGGCCCGGGTGCCGGGGTGCCCGCCAGCCTTGCTCCCGCCCCTGAGTCGGGTCCTGTCGCCCAGGCCGTTGCGGCCGCTCGTGCTGCGATGGCGGCTGCTCGCGACGGGGATCTGCGTCGGCAGCCGGTCGAGGACCTCGCCGTGCTGGTCCAGGCACTGTCCGCGCTCGAGGCGGAGGCGTCTGCGCTGCTGGGTGAGGTGCTCGGTGAGGCCGAGCGACGCCAGGTCGCCGATGCCGAGGCCGCCACCGGCACCGACGCGTGGGCCGCCGCCCTGACCGGTCAGTCGCGGGAGGTGCTCGCTGGTGGGGCGCGGGTCGCGGAGCTGCTCCGCAGCAAGTACCACCACGCCCGTGCGGCGTACGCGACCGGGGCGATCACGACCCGTCAGGTCCGCGTCATCGTCGCCGCAGCCGAGCAGGCACCCCTGGAGACCACGCCCGAGCAGCTCGCCGCCGCCGAGGAAGTGCTGGTCAACAAAGCCACCGGTGTCGGCACCAGGACCGGTCGACCGATGAACCCCAAGAGGCTGCGCCAGGCCGCGCGGCGGATGCTCGACATCGTCGACCGCGACCTCGCCGACAAGCACGAAGCGATCATGCTCGGGCGCGAGTCCAGGCGAGCCAAGCACGAGACCTACCTGGCGCTGCACGACAACGGCGACGGCACCTACTCCGGAAAGTTCACCATCCCCGAGCTCCACGGCTCCCTGCTCCGCACCGCCCTGGAGACCCTCTCGGCACCGCGTCGCCTCAACAAGACGCGCACCGGCCCCGACGGCGAGTCGATGTCCGGGTACGACGAGTCCGCCCCCACCGGCCCCGACCACGGCCTGTCCGGCTGGGAGGTGCACGGCAACGCGCTGTGCGAGCTCATCGAGCACCTGCCCACCGACGGCTGGAACGGCGCCAACGCCCTCACCCTCCTCGTGACGATGACCGCAGAAGACCTCACCCGCGACCTCGCCGCCACCGGTGACCTCGACCCCAGCAACTGGCCCGACTGGCGCGGACCGGATGAGAGCGGCACCGCCAAGCTCGACACCGGGGTCCGCACCGCGGCCGGCGACCTCCGACGACTCGCCTGCGAAGCCGGCCTCGTCCCCGCCGTCCTCAACTCCCAGTCAGTGCCGCTCGACCTCGGCCGCACCAAACGGCTCCACACCCACCACCAACGAAAAGCACTCGCGCTCGTGCACGACACCTGCGCCATCGGCACCTGCGAGAGACCCTTCGCCTGGACCGAGATCCACCACATCGTCCCCTGGAAACCCCACGGCGACACCGACCTCGACAACGGCATCCCCCTCTGCTCCTGGCACCACCACCGAGCCCACGACCCCCGGTGGCACCTGCGCCTGCACCCACTCCGAGGCTGGGAGCTGAAGGCACGCCGCACCAACCGCGGCTGACCCGACCCCCGGCGCGCCCGCCTACGATCGACGCATGCCCACCCCCCTGCCCGAGGGCTCCCGCGTCGCCCTGCTGGTGCCCGGCTCGATGCTGCTGCTCGAGTCGGTGATGGCGCTGCTGGCCCGCGGGGTGCTGCCGGTGCCGCTCGACCCGCGGCTGACGTCGTACGAGCGTGAGCGGATCCTGGCCGGACTCGAGCCCACGCTGGTCGTGGACGACGAGGACGACCTGGTCGCGCTGCTCGACCAGGTGCGCCCCGAGGGACCGATGAGCAGCTGGCGCCCCCGGGCGCGGCCGGTGCACGTGACCAGCGGCACCACCGGCACACCCAAGGGCGTCAGCAGCGGGCTGCTCTCCCCCGCCGACGCCGCAGCGCTGGTCGAGGAGGAGCGCGACCTGTGGGGCTTCCGCCCCGACGACGTGCACATGGTCCTCAGCCCGCTCTACCACTCCGCTCCCCTGCGCTTCGCGATGGGGACGGTGCTCGCCGGTGGCCGGGTGGTGCTGCCCGGCCCCTTCGACCCGGCGACGGTCACCGACACGATCCGCACCGAACGGCCGACCACGACCTTCTGCGTGCCCACCCACCTCCAACGCCTCTTCGCGCACTGGGACCAGGCCGGCACCCCCGACCTGAGCAACTTCCGCCTGGTCGCGCACGCCGGCGCCCCCTGCCCCGTCGCGACCAAGCAGCGCCTGCTCGAGACCTTCCCGCCCGGCAGCACCTGGGAGTTCTACGGCTCCACCGAGGGCCAGTTCACCGCCTGTCGCAGCGAGGAGTGGCTCGGGCGCCGCGGCACCGTCGGCCGGGCCCGGCCCGGCCGCACCCTGCACCTCGACGACGACGGGACCATCTGGTGCACCGTGCCGCCCCATGCCCGGTTCGAGTACCTGGGTGCGCCCGACAAGACCGCCGCCGCCTGGCGCGAGGGAGCCGCCGGACCCGCGTTCAGCGTCGGTGACGTCGGGCGGATGGACGCCGACGGCTACCTCTACCTCGACGGCCGGCGCACCGACCTGATCATCACCGGCGGGGTCAACGTCTACCCCCTCGAGGTCGAGCACGCCCTGCGCGAGCACCCCGCCGTCGAGGACGTCGCGGTGTACGGCGTCCCCGACGCCGACTGGGGGCACCGCGTCTGCGCCGCCGTCGTCGGCACCGCCACCCCCGACGAGCTCGACGCCTGGGCCCGTGAACGGCTGGCCCCGCCCAAGCGGCCCAAGACCTGGGCGACAGTGCCCGACCTGCCGCGCACCGCCACCGGCAAGGTCCGGCGCGACGCGCTGGCGCCTCACCACCAGGGGTGAGCCTGCGGCCCTTTACCCGGGTGTGAGGTGGGCTGACCACTCTCGGGAGGCACCATGAGCAGCACCGACCAGGACACCTCGACCCGCAAGGACCCCGACGCAGCCGGTCCGAGTCGATCGGCCCAGCACACCTGGGGGGTGCGGGTGCTGGGGGTCGTCCTCGCCGCAGCGGTCTACGTCGCCCTCGGCAGCGCCGAGCTCTCGCAGGACGGTCGCGTGGTCGCCGCCGTGGGGGCGCTGATGGCGACCTGGTGGATGACCGAGGCCATCCCGCTGGCGGCCACGGCGCTGCTGCCGATCGCGCTGCTGCCGGCGCTCACCGACGACCTGGCCGTACCCGACGCGACGGCGCCGTACGCCGACCCCATCGTCTTCCTCTTCCTCGGCGGCTTCCTGATCGCCATCGCCATGCAGAAGTGGGACCTGCACCGGCGCATCGCGCTGCTCACGCTGCGCCGGGTCGGCACCCACCCCCGCCGGATCGTCCTCGGGATGATGATCGCCACCGCGTTCCTCTCGATGTGGGTCTCCAACACCGCGACCACGCTGATGATGCTGCCGATCGCGCTCTCGGTGCTCGCCCTGGTCGTCGAGAACAGCTCCGGCAGCGACCAGCGCACCGACGAGGCCGAGCTGACCGAACGTCTCGGCGGGCGCGAGACCATGCGCGAGGTCATCGAGGACCCCGACGTGCGGCTCTTCGGCGTGGCCCTGCTGCTCTCGGTCGCATGGGCCGCCTCCATCGGCGGGCTCGGCACCCTGCTCGGCTCGCCGCCCAACGCGATCGTGGCCGGCTACCTCTCCAGCGAGCTCGGCCGCGACATCGGCTTCGCCGAGTGGATGATGCTCGGCCTGCCCCTCGTCGTGGTCTTCCTGGCGATCGCCTGGCTGCTCGTCACCCGGGTGATCTTCCGCTTCCGCCTCGACTCCATCCCCGGCGGTCGCGAGCTCATCGACTCCCAGATCGCCGACCTCGGCCCGGCCAGCCGGGGCGAGAAGGTGGTGCTGGCCGTCTTCGCGAGCGCCGCCTTCCTCTGGGTGGTGCCGGGCGTGCTGGCCAGCATCGGCGACCTCGGCGAGCGGGCGCCCTGGCTCGACGGCTTCGACGACACGGCCATCGCGATCACCGCCGGCCTGGTCATGTTCCTCATCCCCGGCGACGACCGGGGCCGGATGACGCTGGAGTGGCACGACGCCGAGAAGGGCCTGCCCTGGGGCGTGCTGCTGCTCTTCGGCGGCGGCCTGAGCCTGGCCGGTGCCGTCGCCGCGACCGGGCTGGACGCCTGGTTCGGCGAGCAGGTCGGCGCCCTGGGCGCACTGCCGATCGTGCTGCTGCTGGCCGCGGTGGTGTCGCTGGTGCTGCTGCTGACCGAGGTCACCAGCAACACCGCCACCGCCGCGACCTTCATCCCGGTGCTCGGCGGCGTGGCCGCCGGCCTGGGTGTCGACCCCGTGACCCTGCTGATCCCCGCCGCGCTCGCCGCCACCTGCGCCTTCATGCTGCCGGTGGGCACGCCGCCCAATGCCATCGTCTTCGGCACCGGCGCGGTGCGGATCGCCGACATGGCCCGCGGTGGCGCGGTGCTCAACGTGCTCGGCGTCGTGCTGATCACGCTGTTCACCGTGGCGATCGGCCCGTTCGCGCTCGACCTGGTGCTGTAGCCGCACCCCGCAGACGCACGAGGGCCCGGCCACCTGACGGTGACCGGGCCCTCGTGGTGCTGTGTCAGCGTGACGCCGACCTGCTGGTGATCAGCAGATCAGTTGCCGCCGCCGGTGAGCTTCTCGCGCAGCGCCTGCAGCGCCTCGTCGGAAGCCAGCGAGCCGGAGCCGGTGTCGGCGGACTCGTCGCCCTCGACCTCGTCGTGGCCACCGCTGGAGTACGAGGTGGCCTCGCCGGCCTCGACCTCGGCCACCTTGGCCTCGGCCTGCTGCTTGACGTGGGCCTCCCAGCGAGCGTGCGCCTTGGCGTACTGCTCCTCCCAGACACCACGCTGCTCGTCGAAGCCCTCGAGCCACTCGCCGGTCTCGGGGTCGAAGCCCTCGGGGTAGACGTAGTTGCCCTGCTCGTCGTACGTGGCGGTCATGCCGTAGAGCGTCGGGTCGAACTCCTCGACGTCCGAGGCGGCAGCGGTCTCGTTGGCCTGCTTCAGCGACAGCGAGATGCGGCGACGCTCGAGGTCGATGTCGATGATCTTGACCATGACGTCGTCGTTGACCTGGACGACCTGCTCGGGGATCTCCACGTGGCGCTCGGCCAGCTCGGAGATGTGCACCAGGCCCTCGATGCCCTCCTCGACGCGGACGAACGAGCCGAAGGGCACCAGCTTGGTGACCTTGCCGGGCACGATCTGACCGATCTGGTGGGTGCGGGCGAAGTGCTGCCAGGGGTCCTCCTGCGTCGCCTTGAGCGACAGCGAGACCCGCTCGCGGTCCATGTCGACGTCGAGGACCTCGACGGTGACCTCGTCGCCCACGGCCACGACCTCGGAGGGGTGGTCGATGTGCTTCCAGGACAGCTCCGAGACGTGCACGAGGCCGTCGACGCCACCGAGGTCCACGAAGGCACCGAAGTTGACGATCGAGGACACGACACCCTTGCGGATCTGGCCCTTCTGCAGCTGGGTGAGGAAGCCGTGGCGAACCTCGGACTGGGTCTGCTCGAGCCAGGCACGGCGCGACAGGACCACGTTGTTGCGGTTCTTGTCGAGCTCGATGATCTTGGCCTCGAGGGTCTGACCGACGTAGGGCTGCAGGTCGCGGACGCGACGCATCTCCACCAGCGAGGCGGGCAGGAAGCCGCGCAGGCCGATGTCAAGGATGAGGCCGCCCTTGACGACCTCGATGACGGTGCCCTCGACGACGCCGTCCTCCTCCTTGACCTGCTCGATGGTGCCCCAGGCGCGCTCGTACTGGGCGCGCTTCTTGGACAGGATCAGCCGGCCTTCCTTGTCCTCCTTCTGGAGGACGAGGGCCTCGACCTTGTCGCCGACGGCGACGACCTCGTTGGGGTCGACGTCGTGCTTGATCGACAGCTCGCGCGAGGGGATGACGCCCTCGGTCTTGTAGCCGATGTCGAGCAGGACCTCGTCGCGGTCCACCTTGACGATGGTGCCGTCGACGATGTCGCCGTCGTTGAAGTACTTGATGGTCGCGTCGATAGCCGCGAGGAAGTCCTCTTCCGACCCGATGTCGTTGATCGCGATCTGCGGCGCGTCGTAGTCAGGAAGAGTGGAGATGGTGCTCGTCATAAGGGAAGTGGAACCTTCACGTGGTCAGGAATCGTGCGGACGTGCGCCAGGAGTCCTCGTCCACCGCCGGACAGCGGTGAGCCCGGTCCGCTCCGTATGGGACGCAGGCAGACTCCAGGCGCTCTAACAGACTACGCCGGGCGCTGTCCGAGCGTCCAACCAGGACGCACACCGCTGGTCCAGACCACTAAGGAGTCCTCTGCATACCGACGGTACCTCCGGGTACGGTCCCGGGACGACGAGGTCGCGCCGGTCCTCCACGAGAACGCCCGGTGCGCCCCCAGACGCCGCAGCCGTTCTGGGTCCCCCCATCCCCCACCGGCCTCCTCCTGCTGCGGCTGGCCCCGCCACCTTCCCAGGAGATCCCCCCCATGACGTCCTCCCCCCGGACGCGGCTTCGCCGTCCACTGACCCTCGGCGTCGGCCTGTCGACCGCCGCCCTCTACTCCCTGGTCGCGGTGCCCGCGGCCCAGGCCGACCCGCTGCCCGTCCCCGTGAGCGCGACCTCCTCGGCGACCGGCGAAGTCGCCCGCGTCACGGCACTCTCGGTGCCGCTGGCCGGCATCTCGGCCGTCGACGCCGGCGTCGCCCAGGTCACCGGCACGGTCGGGGCCACCGCGCCGCGCGCCGTGGCCGATGCGCGCAACATCGACGGCTCGCTGCTCACGGCGCTGCCGCTCGGTCAGCTCGACGCGGTGCTGGCCGACGCCCACCAGGAGGCGCCGCCCTCCAACGACGCGCCCACCACCGACTCGCTGATCCCCCCGGACCTGCTCGGCCCCCTGGGCGTCGGCGTCTCCAACGCCTCCGCCCACGCCCGCTTCCTCGACAGCGGGCTGTGCCTGCCCGGCACCGTGCCCCTGACCACCTCGACGGTCTCCACCGCCGACGTCGACCTCCTCGGTCTGGTGCAGCTGCCCGGCGTGGCCGCCACCTCGCAGTCGACCAAGCTGGTCGCCAACGGCCGCCCCGATGGCGGGCGCACCGTGGTCGGCCGCGTCAAGGGCAGCACCGTCGACCTCTCGATCGGCGGCCAGCAGGTCGTCGAGGTGCTCACCGCCCCCGAGCTGGTCGTCGAGAGCGACGGCACGGCCGCGGGCACGAAGGCGGTGTACACCGCCCCGCTGGTCGCGATCGGCGGCGAGGTCGTCGACCTCGCCGACGGCTCCGCCAGCCTGCCCCCCGAGGCCGGCATGCTCCTCGAGCTCTCGGCCGGCGAGCTCGTCGTGAGCGAGAAGACGGCCACCAAGGTCGTCGCGGAGGCCACCGCGCTGCACCTCAAGGTGACCCTGGGCGGCCTCATCGACGTCGCCGAGATCGACCTCTTCCCGATGGCCGCCCAGGTCACCGCCCCTGCCGGCGGCGTCACCTGCGGCACCGCGCCCGACTCCGACGGCGACGGCCTGACCGACGACGTCGAGGAGGTCATCGGCACCGACCCCGGCAACCCCGACACCGACGGTGACGGGACCCGCGACGGCGACGAGGACGCCGACGCCGACGGCCTGACCAACCTGGAGGAGGTCACCGGCTCGGAGAACGACGGCTACGGCAACGAGCCCACCGACCCCACCGACGCCGACAGCGACGACGACGGCCTCACCGACGGCCAGGAGGTCGACCAGACCGGCACCGACCCCAACGACCCCGACACCGACGGCGACGGCACCAACGACTTCGACGAAGACGCCGACGCAGACGGGCTCAGCAACGGTGAGGAGGTCACCGGTTCCGAGAACGGTGCGTTCGGCGACGAGCCGACCGACCCCGCCGACGCCGACAGCGACGACGACGGGCTCACCGACGGCCAGGAGACCAGCGGCTCGGAGAACGACGCCTTCGGCAACGAGCCCACCGACCCCAACGACGCCGACACCGACGACGGCGGCTCGAGCGACGGCGAGGAGACGGGGGCCGACCCGGCCACCGACCCCAACGACGCCGGTGACGACACCTCCGACCCCGACGGCGACGCCGACGGCGACGGCCTCACCAACGGCGAGGAGACCAGCGGCTCGGAGAACGACGGCTACGGCAACGAGCCCACCGATCCTGACGACGCCGACTCCGACGACGACGGGCTCACCGACGGCCAGGAGATCAACGAGACCGGCACCGACCCCAACGACCCCGACACCGACGGCGACGGCACCTCCGACTTCGACGAGGACGCCGACGCCGACGGGCTCACCAACGGTGAGGAGGTCACCGGTTCGGAGAACGGTGCCTTCGGCAACGAGCCCACCGACCCCACAGACCCCGACAGCGACGACGGTGGCGTCAACGACGGTGACGAGGTCGCCGCCGGCACCGACCCCAACGACGCCGGGGACGACGACACCGGCAGCGGCGGGGAGCTCGACACCGACCAGGACGGTCTGACCGACGCCGAGGAGCTCCTGCTCGGCACCGACCCGACCAACCCCGACACCGACGGCGACAAGCTGCTCGACGGCGAGGAGGTCGACGAGCACAGCACCGACCCGCTCGACGCCGACACCGACGGCGACCAGCTCGACGACGGCGACGAGGTCAACGCCTTCTCCACCGACCCGCTCGACCCCGACACCGACGACGACGGGCTCAAGGACGGCTTCGAGGTCTTCGAGACCAAGGCCGACCCGCTGAAGAAGGACACCGACGGCGACGGCCTCAACGACGGGCGCGAGGTCAAGCGGTTCAAGACCAAGCCGCACAAGGCCGACACCGACAAGGACGGTCTCAACGACCGTCGCGAGATCAAGGGCCTGGCCAACAAGCGCTACGACAAGTGCCCCACCAACCCGCGCAAGAAGGACACCGACAAGGACGGCCTGACCGACAAGCGCGAGATCAAGAAGTACAAGACCAACCCCTGTGACAAGGACACCGACGGCGGCGGCGCCAACGACGGCAAGGAGGTCGCTGCCGGCAGCGACCCCCTCGACCCCGGGAGCACGCCCAACTACCCGCGCGGCACTGCCGCGCGAGGGGTGACCGGCTGACACCGGTCCCCCTTCCAGACCGCACCATGGCGGGGCGGGACGGGCACGTGGCGCTCAGCGCCACGTGCCCGTTTGGGCGTCCAGGTCGCCGCTCGCGACCACCGCGCCCAGCTGCGCCGCGGCACGGTCGCTGACCGGGTTCTGCCCTGCCCGGGAGGCCAGCTCGACCAGGGCCGCCAGGTCGGCGGCCCGGGCCAGCTCGAGCGCCCGGTCGGCCTCGACCCCGCGCAGGGCGGCGTACGTCGTCACCACCGCGTCGTGGAACGCGGGGCGCCGCTCGAAGCGCAGCAGGTTGCCCAGGTCGGTGAAGGGGTTCCCCGCGTGCGCGAACTCCCAGTCGAGGACGCCGGTCACCTCGACCGGGGCGTCCTGCTCGTCGGGCACGCGCAGCAGCAGGTTCTTGGGGTTGAGGTCGCTGTGCACCAGGCAGTGCTGCGGCACCCCGTCGAGCAGGTCCTGCGCCTCCCGGGCGAGCCCGGCCAGGCGGTCGAGGCCCGCGGCCCCGAGCGCCGGCAGCCACGACCCCGGGGCCGCCACCAGCACCTCGACGAGCTCGACGAGGCCGTCGACGTCGTACGGCGCCGGGTGCGGGCCGATGGTGAGCGCGGCGTCGACGAACGCGCCCCCGCGCGGCAGCACGGCGCCGGCCAGGGCGACGAGCACCCGACCCAGCGCCTCGCCCGCGGACGCCGCGCCGGCGTCGTCGAGCCGGGGCAGCACCAGGTCGCCCCGCTCGCCGGGCAGGAACCCGGTCACCAGCAGCCCGGGCAGGCCCTGGTCGGGGTCGGCGCGCCGGACCTCGAGCACCGGGGGCACCCCCGGGACCACACCGGCCGCGTGCGCCAGCACCGCCGCGTCGATCGCGGGGGCGTCGGGTCCGCGGCGCCCCGAGTAGATGCGCACGACGGTGCGCTCGCCGCCCGCCTCGGCCACGAACGTCTCCCCCGACCAGCCGCCCTCGAGGGGTCGCAGCGAGGCGAAGGCCGGGTCGCCGGGAGAGTCGGGGTGGTCCACGCCGTGGATGCTGCCACGTCGACGCCCCAGCGGGCGCCGGGGACCGTACCGTTGCCCCATGCCACTGCCCTCCGTCCTCCTCGACGCCGCGCTGCTGCCATGGCGTGTCGGGGTCGCCGCCACCCGCACCACCCTCGCCCTGGGCGTCCTCGCGTCGCCGGAGGGGCCGCTGCGCCGCCCGGGCGGGTACGCCGACCTGCTGCTGCGGGTGATCGGTGAGCGCGGCTACGCCGAGCAGCTGACCGACCTGCTCACCGACGAGCAGGGGCCGATGCGCCTGGCCGGTGCCGTCAACGAGCTGGTCGCCCCCGACCGCCCGCTGGGCCGGATGCTCCAGCGCGACGGGGTCGTCGACGCGCTGCTCGCTGAGGGCGGCCCCGTCGACCGGCTGCTGGCCCCCGGCGGGGCGCTGGACCGGCTGCTCGCCGAGGACGGCGCCCTGGAGCGGGTCGTGGCCGCCGACGGCGTCCTCGACCGGGTGCTGCGACCGGGCGGCCTGGCCGACCGGCTGCTCACCGACGACTCCTTCATCGAGAAGCTCCTCGACGAGGGCGGCACGCTCGACCAGCTGGTGCAGCTCGGCGCCACCCTCGAGGCCATCCAGCCGCGGCTGGCCGAGCTGGCCGCGGTGGTGCCGACCCTCTCTTCCTCCGCCGACGCGCTGGGCCGTGCGGTGGGTCCGCTGGGCGACCTGGCCGGGCGGTTGCCGATGTCGCGGCGCAAGCCCACCCCGCTGGGCCCGTGACGACCCCGGCCCCGGGACGCCCCCCGGTCTCCCCCGACTCCCGCGACCACCCGCCGCAGGCACCGGTGCGCGCCGAGCGCCGCGCCGTGACCGAGCAGGAGTCGCGCCGCGCCAACGGACCCGACTGGGACCGCTACGCCGACGACTACCAGGCCACGCACGGCGAGTTCCTCGGTGACGTCGGGTTCGTCTGGGGCCCCGAGGGGCTGACCGAGGCCGAGGCCGGGGTGCTCGGCGACCTGCACGGGCGCGACGTGCTCGAGGTCGGCTCCGGCGCCGGGCAGTGCTCGCGCTGGGTGCGGGCGGCGGGTGGACGCTCCTTCGGCCTCGACCTGTCGCACCGCCAGCTGCAGCACTCGCGCCGCATCGACGTCGCCACCGACGTCGCGGTCCCCTCGGTCCTGGCGACCGCGACCGCGCTGCCCTTCCGCGACGCCTCGTTCGACGTGGTCTTCAGCTCGTTCGGCGCGCTGCAGTTCGTGGCCGACATCGGCGTGGCCGTCGACGAGGCGGCGCGCGTGCTGCGCCCCGGCGGTCGCTTCGCCTTCTCGATCACCCACCCGACGCGGTGGATGTTCCCCGACGACCCCGGCGAGGCGGGCCTGGTGGCCTCGCAGTCCTACTGGGACCGCACGCCGTACGTCGAGGTGGACGACGCCTCCGGCGAGGTGTCCTACGTCGAGCACCACCGCACGCTGGGCGACTGGGTGGGCCTGCTGTCGGGCGCGGGCTTCGCCCTGACCCGGCTCCTGGAGCCGGAGTGGCCCGAGCAGCACGAGCGGGTGTGGGGCGGCTGGTCGGGCGTGCGGGGTCGCTACACCCCTGGAACAGCGATCCTGGTCGCCGACCTGCGCTGAGCAGCGCGGGCCGACGACCAGGTCGGGTGGTGCGGGTGGCGCGGGTGCTGTCGGATCAGCGTGCGGCGCCGGCGAGCTCCTGCTTGCGGCTGTGACCGGCAGGGGCCTGACGGCCGCCGCGCATCAGCAGGACGCCGGCGAGGATCGCGAGCGCGCCGCCGCCGAGCCCGATGATCGGCAGGTAGACGGTCAGCGCGTCGAGCAGCAGCCGGTCGCCGCCGTTGTCGTCGACGCCCTGGGCCACCTGGTCGTCGGTGAAGGCGATCTGCAGGTCCAGGGCCGGGGTGCCGTCGGCCAGGTAGCGCTGCTGGTCGTCGGTCTGGTTGAGGATCGCGCCGGTCTGCGGCTCGACGAAGATCTCCTTGACGCTGGTGTAGGTGCCGGGCACGCCCTCGGCGATCTCGATCGGCGCCTCGTCGATCTCGACGCGGTAGACGTAGGTCTCGATGCCGCCGACGTCCTCGGTGCGGTCGAAGGCCGCGTCGACGGCACTGCCGACGGTGCCGTCCCAGTAGGGGTAGGTCTTCTGCTCGGCACCGAAGGGCCACTTGTTGACCAGGCCCTCGTGGGGCAGGGCGTCGGCCGGCAGGTCGAGGCTCTCGTTGTCGGCCAGGGCGGTGACCCGGTCGGTGGCGAAGATGTCGACCGAGGCCGTGATCAGGTCCTCGGAGTCCTCGTCGCAGACCCGCTCGCCGCCGCGGTCGATCATCACGCAGGACGTGGAGAGCCAGGCGACGGTCTGGTCGTCGGACAGGTCGGTGTCGGTGCGGGTGTCGCTGATGGCGAAGATCGGGTTCTCGACCAGCTCCCCGGTGGAGGTGTCCAGCTTGCCTGCCTGGCCCTCGAGCATGGTGATGGTCTCGACCTGCTCCGGGGTCTTCTCCACGACGCCGGGCGCCCAGAAGAGGCCCAGCAGGCCGGCGATCAACAGAAAGCCGCCGAGTCCCAGCAGGACCGGTCCTAGAATCTTGCGCACGAATTTCCCTCCCCAGAGAACGATGTGTCGGGAGCACGATACTGCCGAGTAGCCCTTTCGGTGGCATTCGTCACAAACCCGTGACCACGGTGGCACACTCTGCGCGTGCTGCACCGTGCCCGGACCGTCGTGAGCGCCGCGCTGCTGGTGGTCCTGGCGGGGGTCGCGTCCCGCGTCTGGGCGCTGTCCGGCTCGTGGTTCTACACCGACGACCACCGCCTGCTGCGCGACGCGCTGGCCACCGGCTCCCCCGCCCGGCTGCTCGACCCGTTCGACAGCCAGTTCATGCCGCTGGGGCGTGCGATCGCCTGGCTGGTCTCGACCACCTCGCCGGACCGGTGGCCCGCCGCGGCCACGACCACGGTCGTGCTGCACCTGCTGGCCTCGCTGGGCCTCCTCGCGATGCTGCTGGTCCTCGTGGGGCCGCGGTGGCGCGTCGTGCCGCTGGTGGCGCTCCACCAGACCTCGGCCATGGTGCTGCCGGCCACGATGTGGTGGGCGGCCGCGCTCAACCAGCTCCCGCTGCAGGCGGTGCTGACGGGATCGGTGGCGACCTGGGTCCTGCACCTGCGCACCGGACGCCGTCGGTGGCTGGCCGCGACGGCGGCACTCGTGGCGGTGGGCCTGCTGGCCTACGTCAAGGCGGTGCTGGTGCCGCTGGTGCTGGCCGCCCTGCTGCTCGGCTGGTTCACCGAGGGCGGCCCGTGGCAGCGGGTGCGCACCGCGGTGCGGGCGCACTGGCGCTCGGCGCTGGCCCTGGGCACCCTCGGGGCCGCCTTCAGCGCCTACTACCTGACCCAGGTCCCGCAGGTGTTCGTCGAGTCGACGACCGGCGAGCAGGTCACCGGCGACCTCGCCCGCTCGATGCTGGGCTCGACGCTGCCGGTCGGCCTGCTGGGCGGGCCCTGGCGCTGGGACACCGGCAACCCGCCGACGTCGTACGCCGACCCGCCGGCGGTCGCGGTGCTCGTGGCGTGGGTCGTGCTGGTCGGTCTGGGGGCCGCGCTGGCCGTGCGTCGTCGTCGCACGGGTCGGGCCTGGGTGCTGCTGGGCTGCTACGCCGCCGTGGCCTTCGTGCTGGTCCTCACCAGCCGCGCCCAGGTCGCCGGCGGGGTCGTCGGGCTGGAGTACCGCTACCTCACCGACGTGCTGCCCGTCGCGCTGCTGTGCCTGGCACTGGCCACCACCCGGGTCGAGGGCGCCGTCGGCTCCAGCGAACCACGCGCCGCCGGCGGCAGCCGCAGCAGCCGCAGCACCCGCGCGACGTACGCCGCGGCCGGCCTGCTGGTCGCGGCGGTGCTGGTGGGGGGCGTGCTCAGCTCGGTGACCTACGTGCGCACCTGGCACGAGGACAACCCCGGAAAGGCCTACCTCACCGCGGCCCGCGCGACGCTGGAGGGGCGCGGCAGCCTCGACCTGGCCGACCAGGTCGTGCCACCCGAGGTCGTGCCGGGCTACCAGTTCCCCGCCAACACCACCCTGCGGCTGCTGCCCCTGCAGGTGCCCGGGCTGCGCTTCCCGGAGGTCACCGACGAGCTCGTGGTCCTCGACGAGGACGGTCGCGCGCACCGTGCCCTGATCGACGTCGCCGTCGATGCGCCGCCGGGCCCCGAGGAGGGCTGCGGTTGGCGGATCGGGTCCTCGCCCGTCACCATCGACCTCGACGGCACGGCCTTCGACAGCACCTGGTGGGTGCACCTGGGCTTCGCCGCGTCGACGGACGACACGGTGGAGGTGACGGTGCAGGACACCACGACGCGCGCTGCGGTGCGCCAGGGGCTCAACTCGCTGTACTGGAGGGTCGAGGCCGAGATCGGCTCCGTGACCCTCAGCGGCCTGCGCCCGGGCACCAGCCTGTGCGTCGACGTCGTCGAGGTCGGCGAGCCTCTGCCCGGGGACCCGCTGTGAGCACCCCTCCTCCCGAGCGGGTCGTCGAGCGGTTCCCGCACCTCGACGCGCTGCGCGCGGTCGGTGCCCTCGCGGTGCTGACCACCCACACGGCGTTCTGGGGCGGCGAGTACACCGACAACGGCACCGCCGGTCGGCTGCTGGCCCGCCTCGACGTCGGGGTCGCCCTCTTCTTCGTGCTCTCCGGCTTCCTGCTGTCGAGGGCCTGGCTGGTGGCCGCGGCCGACCGCACCCAGCGCCCCGAGACCGGTCACTACCTGTGGAAGCGCGCGCTGCGGATCGTGCCGGTCTACCTGGTCGCCGCCACCGCCGCGCTGTGGTTCATCGACGACAACGCCGCGCTGTCTACCGGCGAGCGGCTCGCGACCCTCCTGCTGTCGTCCTCCATGGTCGAGCCCGGCTTCCCCGCTGGGCTGACCCACATGTGGAGCCTGATGGTCGAGGTCCACTTCTACCTCCTGCTGCCGCTGCTGATGCTGCTCGCCACCGGTCGCCGGCGCGGTCTCGACTCCCGTCGTGCCGGTGCGGTGCTGGTGGGGATGCTCGCGGTCAGCGTCTGGTGGCACCTCGACGGCGCCCTGCGCGTCGGCGAGGCCCGCGACCTCGACGCCGGCCAGTGGCTGCCGGCCTACCTGGGCTGGTTCGCCGTCGGCATCGGGCTGGCCCTGGCCCAGGTGCTGCTCGCCCGAGGGCGCGGCGGGCGCGGGGTCGACCTGCTCGTGCGCCTGGGCGCCCAGCCGGGCGTGTGCTGGGCCGCCGCCGGGGGCCTGCTGCTCGTCGCCTCGACCCCGGTCGCGGGGCCGGTGCTGCTCGCCGCGCCGACCGCGGCGCAGTCGCTGACCAAGAACCTGCTCTACGCCGTGGTGGGCGGGCTGCTGGTGCTGCCGGCGGTGCTGCGCGGCCGTCGTGCCGACGCGGCCCCCACCACCTTCGACCGGCTGCTCACCCACCGCGCGGCCCGGCACCTGGGGCTCGTCTCCTACGGCATCTTCTGCCTGCACCTGCCGCTGCTGCACCTGGTGATGTGGACGACGGGCTGGGAGCTCTTCGCCGGCCGCGGGCTGTCGATCTGGGCGCTCACGCTCGTCGTCAGCATCGCCGCCGCCGAGGTCGCCTACCGGCTGGTCGAGCGCCCGGCGCTGCGCCTGAAGTCCGTCCACCCCCTGCGCCGGCGCGGCGCCGCGCCGGCCGAGAACAGCACCGCCGCCACCGGCACCACGACCAGGTAGGCGGGCCAGGCCAGCGCGCCGGCCCAGCCGTCGGGGTCGCCCCACGGCCGCACGGCGTACGCCGACAGGGCCCCGAGCACCGGCAGCGCCAGCAGCCACGGCTCCCAGCCGGGGGCGCGGCGCAGCACGACGACCAGGCCCACCGTCACCGCCGCCAGCACCGCTCCCCACCACCCGGCGAGCAGACCGGCCCCGAGCACGGCGGTCACGGCGGCGGTGGCCGGCCGGGTCGGGCGCGCCCGCAGGGCCGGCAGGTCGGCGTCGCGCGGCCGGCGCCGGCGCACCAGCGGAGCGGCGACCACGAGGAGCAGCCCGAGCAGCGCGACCGCTCCCGCGAGCAGCCCCCAGCGGTAGGCACGGTCGGGGGTGAAGCGCAGCTCGACGGCACCGGTGGCGGCGTCGGTCACGGCACCGGGCGGGAGCAGCCAGCCCTGCTGCCAGCCGTCGACGACCACCGGGGCGAGTGCCGCCCCGCCGAGGGCGGCGCTCCAGCCGGCGTTGGCGTTCTCGCGGACCACCAGCAGGCTGGCGCCCTCGGGTGGTGCGGCGATCTCTCGGGTCCCAGGGCCGCGGCGCACGGCGAGCCCCCGGCCGAGCAGGGCGCCGGGGGCGGCGGTCGGCAGGGCCCCGAGGACCACCGACTCGACCGCCAGGGCCTCGGTGTCGGCCATCCGCACCGTCGTCTCGCCGGCGGGCAGGCTGAGCCGGCGCTGCGTGGGGCCCGCTCCCGGGCCGCAGGGCACCACCTCGATGCTGCCGCCGGCCGCCAGCTGGGCCGGCGAGGCCTCCACCCGGGTGCGCCAGGTCGTCGTACCGACCCGCAGGTCGGGACCGCTGCCGCACTCGTAGCGGCGCTGGTCGAGGGAGAGCCGCAGCGGCTCGTAGGGCACGCCGCCGAGCCGCAGCTCGCTGATGCCGACCCCGACGGGGTGCGGCACACCGTCGAAGCCGAGGTCGGTGACGTCCTGGCTCTCCAGCACCTCGATCTCCAGCGCGTCGGTGCGGATGCCGGGCAGCCGGACGCGTCCGTCGTCGAGGTCGGCGTCGAGGGTGCCGCCCGCCCAGGTCAGCCGCACCCGGGTCGGCGCGGCGGCCGCGGCGTCGGCGTCGGTGCGCAGGCGCAGGGAGCGCACCCGCTCCGGGGCCAGCCACGACACCCGCAGGGTCGGCGTCGGGTCCGCGGGGTCGGCGGTCCACGTGGTGCCGGGGTCGCCGTCGAGCGCGGCCAGCGCGGAGGCCCGTGGGTCGGGCACCGCCGTGCTGCTGGCCTGCACCGAGATGGCGCGGCCCTGCAGCACCAGCCGGGACAGCTCGTCGGAGGCGCGCGGTCGCACCCGCAGCGACACCTCGGAGAAGTCGGCCGGCCCGGCCAGGCGCACCACCCGGTCGAGGCCGGTGGCCTCCTCGGGCTCGACCACGCGGCGCGGCACGCAGCGCACCTCGGGCCGCTCCTCCTCGGCGTCGCCGACCTCGACGCAGCCGGTACGACGGTCCTTGTCGGCGCGCAGCACCACGGCGTCGGGAGGCCCCCACTCCTCGGGGAGCAGCGGCAGGACCAGCGGGCGCCGCACCTGCACCCCCGGCACCCGCACCTCGGCGATGCTCAGGGGCTGGTCGGCGACGAGCGGGCGCAGCTCGACGTACGACGTCGGGCCGCCGGTGAGCGGGACGGTGCGGCTCTCCCCCGGCCCGAGCACCACGGGCTCGGAGGTGGCCTCGCCGGTGACGACCACGACCTCCTGCTCCTCGGCCGCGTCGGGGCCGCCGACGAGGCGCACGCTGCTCGGGGAGACGGGCCTGTCGAGCCCCAGTCGCCACCACGTGCCACCGCGGCCGGCGCCGGAGCGCCACGCCGACCCGGGCGAACCGTCGAGGGCGGCCCACGGCGACGAGCCGCGACGGATGCGGCCCAGGGAGTCGGCGTCGGAGGCCGAGGACGACGCGGACAGGCTCGATGCACCCACGAGGCGCGCCGTCGTCGACCACTGGTCGTCACTGTCGAGGAGGTAGTCGCGCACGGGGTTGCCGGTGCGGCGCACGTCGCCCTCCACGAGCGCTGCGGAGCTGGCGTCGTGGATGCGCGCGAAGGACCGCTCGCGGGCGCGCAGCCCGTCGGTGAGCACGACGGGGGCCTCGGCGAGCTGCTCGGGCAGCTCGTCGGGCGCGTCGGCCGCGAGCACCACGGGCCGCTCGTCGAGCGCGCCCGCGTCGACCAGGTCGGGGAGGTCCTCGGGGCCGGCCGCGACCAGCGCGGTCACGTCGGCGGCCACGGCGGGCTCGGCGTCGGAGACCTCCCAGACCTCGACGGCCTGGTAGGTGCTCTGCCAGCCGCCGGCGGCCAGCACGCGGCCCCCGTCGTCCTCGGCCAGCAGGGACTGCCCGCCCAGCAGCGGGCCGAAGCCGGCGACCGGCGCCACCCCGGGGCTCTCGCGCAGGGCCTGGCGCACCAGCACCGGGTCGGGGGCGTCGTCGGCGCGCTCGAGGTCGCCGCGCACGACGACGTAGCGCAGCCCGGCACGCCGGAGCGCGGCCGAGAGGCCGGCCGAGCCGTGGCCCTGCGCCAGCCTGGCCTCGATCCCGTCGAGCAGCCGGATGCCGCCCGGCGGGACCAGCGGCACGACGTTGCGCACAGCCCACCGCGAGCCGGCCAGCCACTGCAGCGGCTCGTCGTCGGGGTCACCCCACAGGTAGCGCGCGAACGCCGAGCCGGGCACCAGCAGCGCCGTGGCGTCGCCCGTCTCCTCCTCGCGCTCCTCGAGCCAGGCGGCGGTCTCGCTCCAGTAGGCCGGCACCTCGAGCACCGCGCCCGCGGGGGCGATCCGCCCGGCCAGCGCGGGGGCGGCGGAGCCGGCCACCACGGCCACGGTCACCGCCAGCGCGGCCGCGGTGTTGAGGCGCACCAGGCGCCGGGTGCGCTCGTCGGCGGCGCGGCCGGCCTCCCGGCGACCGGCACGCACCAGCGCGTCGAGGGCGAGGGCGAGCCCCACCACCAGCGGCAGGCGCACCACCGGGTCGAACTTGTGCACGTTGCGCAGCGGGGACAGGACCCCGTCGAGCTGGGCCTGCAGTGCCGGCGCGAACCAGCCCTGCACGGCCCCCAGGTGGCCGGCGGTGACCATCAGCAGGCCCACCAGCAGGCCCAGGCCGAGGAAGCGGCGGTGCGGGTGCCCGCGCAGCACCAGCCCGACGACCCCGAGGGCCAGCACCACCGCGGAGTTCAGCGCCAGGTACGACGTGGTGACCAGGTCGCGACCGGCCCGGGAGCCGCTCTCGACGTACGGCACCCAGTTGGACGTCCCCCGCAGCGCGTCGACCAGCGTGGTGGGGAAGGTCGTGACCGAGGCCGACTCGATGTAGTCGAGGAACGGTGGGCTGTAGGAGCCCATCACCGCCAGCGGGACCAGCCACCACAGGGTGCCCAGGAACGTGAAGGCCGGCCACCAGAGCATCAGCGCACGCCGCCGTGGCCCGGGGGTGCGGGTGAGCAGCCAGAGCGCACCCAGCGGGATCACCGCGAACGAGGCGGCCGCGTTGACGCCGCCCACGAGGCTGATCGCCAGCGCCGAGAGCGCCGCTGCCCGGCGCGGTGATCCGCGCTCGGCACCCGTCACCAGGGGCAGCAGCACCCAGGGCGCGAGGGCCACCGGCCAGGCCTCGCTGGAGATCGGGCCCATGGTGGTGAGCACCCGCGGCGAGAGCGCGAAGGCGGCACCGGCGACCAGGCAGGCCAGGTCGCTGCGCACCCCCAGGGCCCGGGCCAGCCGTGCCGTGCCGGCGAAGGCGACGGCCAGCACCAGCCCCCACCACAACCGCTGCACCACCCAGCCCGGCACGGCCAGCAGGGCACCGAGCCAGAAGAAGCTGCCCATCGGCCACAGGTAGCCGTAGGCCTGGTTCTGCAGCTGCCCGAGCGCGCCCTCGCCGTCCCACAGGTGCAGGGCACGAGCCAGGAAGTCGCCCGGTGCGGCGACCAGGTCGAACTTGGTGTCGGCGGCCAGCAGCCCCGGGTCCTGCACGAAGGCCAGGCCGACCAGCAGCGCGCAGCCGGCGAGCACGCGCAGCCCGAAGCGACCGGGCTCGGTCGCGCGGGCGGTGCCCCCGGCGGTCATCGTCGGCGCAGCACGATCACGAGGTTCCAGGTCACGACCTCGCGCAGCAGCGGGACGTGCAGCAGCCAGCGCGACCACCACGGGTTGTAGCGCGGGCTCAGGTCGACCAGCTCGACCCCGCCGGCAGCGGCCTCGCGGCGCGCCCAGTCCAGACCGGCGCCCACGGTGACGGCGAAGAGCGACTCGCCGTACCTGTTCTTCGGCTCGTGGCCGTGGGTGCGGGCGTAGCGGCGACGGGCACGGGCACCGCCCAGGTAGTGCCACGGCGCGGTCTCGTGGCCGCCCCACGGCCCGAACCAGACGGTGTAGCTGATGAAGACCAGGCCACCCGGCCTGGTCACCCGCACCATCTCGCGCGCCATCGTCCACGGCTCCGGCACGTGCTCGAGCACGTTGGAGGAGTAGCAGACGTCGACGCTGGCGTCGCGGAACGGCAGCTGCATCCCGCTGCCGACCACCGTGCCGTTGGCGATGGTGCCCAGGCCGGCGAGCTCGCCGACGTCGGAGTCGAGCGCCAGGTACGTCGCCCCCGCCGCGGTGAAGGCGTCGCGGAAGTAGCCGGGGCCGCCGCCGACGTCGAGCAGCACGGCGTCCCGCAGGTCGGTGTAGGAGGCCAGCTGGGCGGCCGAGTCCTGTGCCAGGGCGGTGTAGAAGCGCGCCGGGTCGTCCTGCTCGTGGCGGAACTCGCGCAGCAGCCGCACCGAGCGGCGCAGCGTCGCGCGGAAGGCGCCGCTGCGGGGACGGCGGGTCATCGGGCTCGGCACGCGCGAACCCTACCCACTGGTACCTTCCCCCGATGCACGAACCGCGCACCGACCTCCCCGCCGGCCCGCTCGCCGGGCGGCACGTCGTCCTGCTGAGCTGGCGCGACACCGCCAACCCCGAGGGCGGGGGCGCCGAGCGCTACCTGGAGAAGATGGCGGCCGGCCTCGTCGAGCGCGGCTGCACCGTGACGATCTTCTGCGCCGCCCACGCCGCGGCCGCCCCCGAGGAGACCATCGACGGGGTGCGCTTCGTGCGTCGCGGCACCAAGCTCAGCGTCTACGCGCAGGGCATCCGGGCGCTGCGCCGCGGCGACCTCGACGGTCCGCACGGCCCGCCCGACGTGGTGGTCGACGTGCAGAACGGGCTGCCCTTCTTCTCCCGGCTGGTCACCCGGCGACCGGTGGTGGTGCTGGTGCACCACGTCCACCGCGAGCAGTGGCCGGTCGTCTACCCCGGCCGGCCCGGGCGCGTGGGCTGGTGGATCGAGCGGCGCCTGGCGCCGTGGCTCTACCGCCGCGACCAGTACGTCGCCGTCTCGAGCGCGACGCGCGACGAGCTGGCCGAGCTGGGGGTGGACCCTGCGCGCACTGCGGTGGTGCACAACGGCACCGACCCCTACGTGCACGTCGCGCCCGGCAAGAGCCCCACCCCGATGGTCGCGGTGGTCGGTCGGCTGGTGCCGCACAAGCAGGTCGAGCACGCGATCGACGCCGTGCTGGCGCTGCGCGGGCGCTTCCCCGGCCTGCGGCTGCACGTCGTGGGCTCGGGCTGGTGGGAGGCCGAGCTGCACGCCTACGCGACGGCGCACGGCGCCGGCGACAGCGTGGTGTTCGAGGGCCATGTCGAGGAGGAGCACAAGCACGAGGTCTACGAGCGGGCCTGGGTCCTGGCGCTGCCGTCGCTGAAGGAGGGCTGGGGCCTGGTCATCGGCGAGGCCGGCATGCACACCACCCCCACCGTTGCATACCGCTCCGCGGGGGGCACCCAGGAGTCGGTCGTCGACGGCACGTCGGGCGTGCTGGTCGACGACCAGGCGAGCTTCACCACGACGCTGGGTCGGCTGCTCGACGACGCGACGCTGCGCGAGCAGCTCGGACGCGGGGCCCTGGAGCAGAGCCACCGCTTCACGTGGACGCGGGCGCAGCAGTCGTTCGCCGACGTGCTGGTGGAGGTGCTGTCGGGCCGGCGCGTGGCCGGCTCCGACTAGCGGACCGCTCGAGCCGAGGCTCGCTCAGCCGTTGGTGCCGTACTGGACGACCGGCTGGTTGACGTTCGCCGGGGACTCGCCCTGGGTGCCGGTGTTGGCGTTGACCAGACCGACGACCGTCACGGCGGCGATGGTGCCACCGACCACGGTGGTGGCGACGGTGGTGACGACGGCGGAGATACCGCCACTGAGAAGTGCAGACACAGTTGACCCTCCCTCAAAGGTGAGAGGAGATTAGCAGCGTCATGTGCGTTTGTGACGAATTGTTGACTCATCGGTAACGAGTGGCGCGCATACTCCGCCCGCCGCGCCACGCGGCGAGGCCCAGCACGGCCAGCCAGGCCGCCCAGCCGGCCGCCGTCGCCGCCGCCCGGGCCCGCGGCACCGCGGGTTCGCGGACCTCTGCCCCGCCCGGTCCGCCCGCCACCTCGGTCACCACCAGGTCCTCGGCCAGCAGCTGGGAGCCCGCCACCTCGACCGCGTCCGCGTCGTCGCCGCCGGGGGCGGTGCGGTCGCGCACCACGACCCCGATCCCGATCCGCGCCAGCGCGCTCGACCGCGCGACGGGGTCGGGCTCGGCCAGGGCCTCGCGCGCCTGCACCACGCGGGGGTCCTCCCCCGCGACCACGACCCCCGAGACCACGAGCTCGTCGCTGGCCACGTGGTCGCGTCCCAGGTAGCGCCCGACCGGGTCGAGGACGGTGCGCCCGTCGTTCCACGCCGGGGCCCGGAAGCTGCTCAGCGGCAGGACCAGCACGTCACCGGGGCCCGCTTCGGCCACCGCCTCCGCGGCCCGCTCGTACGACGCCGGGTAGGCGACCGCCTCGAGACGCCCGCCCAGCCCCCAGGCGACGTCGGGCAGCACCGTGACGGGCCAGACCACGAGCACCGCGCCGACGACGAACCGCGGCAGCCCCGGCACCGGGCCCGGCCACGCCCGGGCGACCAGGGCCCGGACCTCCACGACGCCCTGCGCGGCGACCCCGACCAGCAGCGGGGCGCACAGCACGAGGATGCGTGCGCCGTCGCGGACGACGCCGGCGCCCGGCACCGCGGCGGCCAGCGCACCCACCGCCCCCGGCGCGGCCCACGTCAGCACCGCCGTCCCCCAGCCGACCAGCCACAGCACCACCAGCCCACCGGCCTCGCGGGCGCCGACCCGCTGCCACCAGCCCCGCCACCCCAGCGCCACGAGGAGCACCAGCAGGCCGGTCGTCACCCACGCGGCCGCCCCGGCGCGCGAGCCGGGCAGCACCTCGGAGTTCCAGGCCCCGCCCAGCCCCAGCGCGGCCAGCGGCCCCGGCAGGGAGCCCTCGTCGGCCAGCGCGAAGACCGCGGCGCCGGCCGGGTCGCTGAGGGCGGCCCCCGCGTGCAGCAGCCCGGCCACCAGCCACGGGGCGTTGGCCGCCACCGCCACCGCGACCACCCGGGAGACCTGGGCCGCCTCCGGGCGGGTGGCCAGCACCAGCAGGACCAGCGCCGTGGCCAGCCCCGCGCTCGCGCTCAGGCTCGCGACCAGCACCAGCAGCGGCAGCACCGCCGGCGCCCGCCCCTCGGTGCGCCAGCGCCGGGCCGCGCCCACCAGCCACGGGAGGGCGGCGTACCCCAGCAGCACCGGCCAGTGGCCCAGGCCCAGCCGCTCGGCGACGAACGGGTTCCACTGCCACAGCGTCACCGCTGCCAGCGCGCCCACCAGGCTGTCCCGCGGGGCCAGCCGGGCCGCGCCGAGGCCGCCGACGACCAGCGAGCCCAGCAGCACGAGCTTCTGCAGCACCATGCCCGGCACGACCTCGTCGAGCACGGCCACGACCGCGTCGGAGGGCACCGCGCGCGGCAGGCCGCTGCCGGTGCCCAGCGCGTCGGGGCGCAGCGCCAGGTCGGGGACCCAGACCATGTCGTAGGTCAGCACGAACCCGGAGGCCAGCGCGGGCCCGAGCAGCAGCAGCGCCAGCAGCACCGACCAGGCCGGCACCACCAGACCGCGCCACCGAGCCAGCTCCACCGGCGAAGGAAACCACACCCGGACCCACCGGTGCGGCCGAAGTTGTTCGCGCGAACGCACGCTGACCTACTCTCGACCCGTGACGAGCACCACCGAGGACGCGCCGAGCGGTCCCGCCGACCCCGGCGCGGGGGCCCCGGGCCGCACCGGCCTGCGCGCGCTGCTGCGCGGCAGCGCCGGCATCGCGGTGGCCATGGGCGTGATGAACGTGGCCACCTACGCGTTCCAGATGATCTCGGCCCGCCTGCTCGGCCCGGCCGACTACGGCGTGCTCGCCCCGCTGATGGCGCTGCTGATGGTGGTCGCGGTGCTCCAGCTGGGGCTGCAGGCCACCGGCGCGCGGCGGATCTCGGCCGACCCCGACCACGTCGCCCAGATCGAGCGCGTCGTGCTGGCCGTCACCTACCGCGCCGCCCTCGGGCTGGGCGCGCTGATGCTGCTGCTCTCGCCGGTGGTGATGGTGGTGCTGCGCCTCGACAGCGTGCTGCCCGCCGTGCTGCTCGCGATCAGCGCGGTGCCGCTCACGGTGATGGGCGGCCAGGCCGGCATCCTGCAGGGCGAGCGCCGCTGGCTGCCCCTGGGGATGGTCTACCTCGGCATGGGTGTGCCGCGGGTCGTCGTCGGCACGCTGTGCCTGCTCGTCTCCCCCACCGAGACCGCCGCCATGCTGGGGGTGATGCTGGCGATGTTCGTGCCGGCCGTCATCGGCTACGTCGCGCTGCGCCGCCCGCGCGACGAGGCGGCCCACAGCGAGGTCCACGCGCCGCGGCCGGTCGCGGGCGAGGCGGTCACCGCCTCGCTGGCCCTGCTGGCCTTCTTCGTGCTCTCCAACGCCGACATCGTGGTCGCGCGCAACGTGCTCGACGACCACGACGCCGGCCTCTACGCCGCCGGGCTGATCCTCACCAAGGCGGTGCTCTTCCTGCCCCAGTTCGTCGTGGTGGTGGCCTTCCCGTCGATGTCGACGGTCGAGGAGCGCCGCCTCGCGCTGCTGCGCAGCCTCGCGCTGGTGGCCGTCCTCGGCGTCGTCGCCACGCTCGGCGCGTGGCTGCTCAGCGGCCTGGCCATGGTCTTCGTCGGCGGCCAGGAGTACGTCGACGTGCAGTCGCGCCTGTGGCTCTTCGCCGTCGTCGGCACCCTGCTGGCGATGCTCCAGCTGCTGGTCTACTCGGTGCTGGCCCGCCAGGGCACCCGCTCGGCGTACCTGGTCTGGCTGGCGGTGCTGGTGCTGGTGGCGCTCGCGGCCTCCACCAGCGCGCTGAGCTCGCTGGTGCTGGTGGTGATCGCGGTCGACGCGACCCTCTTCACCGCCCTGCTGGCGCTGAGCCTGCACCGCCTGCGCGACCCGGCCTGAATCTCACGCCGAGCCGGCCCGAACCGGAGCGCCCGGCACGGCTCAGTGCGCGGCCTCGTGCCAGCTGCGCCCGGTGCCCACCGAGACGTCGAGCGGCACGGTGAGGTCGGCGGCGGCGCCCATCTCCCTGCGCACGAGGGCCTCGAGCGCCTCCCGCTCGCCGGGGGCCACCTCGAGGACGAGCTCGTCGTGGACCTGCAGCAGCATCCGCGAGGCCAGCCCCGTCTCGTCGATGGCCCGCTGCACACGCAGCATCGCGATCTTGATCAGGTCGGCCGCCGAGCCCTGGATCGGGGCGTTGAGCGCCATCCGCTCCGCCATCTCGCGGCGCTGGCGGTTGTCGCTGGTCAGGTCGGGCAGGTAGCGGCGCCGGCCCTCGATGGTCTCGGTGTAGCCGGTGCGCCGCGCCTCGTCGACGATCCCCCCGAGGTAGTCCCGGATGCCGCCGAAGGTCTCGAAGTACTCGTCCATGAGCCCGCGGGCCTCGGCCGGCTCGATGCCGAGCTGCTGGCCCAGGCCGAAGGCCGAGAGCCCGTAGGCCAGGCCGTAGTTCATCGCCTTGATCTTGGCGCGCTCCTCGGTGCCGACCTCCTCGGCGGGGATGTCGAAGACCCGCGCCGCGGTGATCGAGTGGAAGTCACGACCCGAGCGGAACGCCTCGATCAGCAGGGCGTCCTCGGAGAGGTGCGCCATGATCCGCATCTCGATCTGGCTGTAGTCGGCCGTCATCAGCGACTCGTGGCCCTCGCCGACGACGAAGGCCTCGCGGATGCGGCGCCCCTCCTCGGTGCGCACCGGGATGTTCTGCAGGTTCGGGTCGGTGCTGGAGAGCCGACCCGTGGCCGCGATGGTCTGGTTGAAGGTCGTGTGGATGCGCCCGTCTGAGGCGACGGTCTTGAGCAGCCCCTCGATGGTCTGGCGCAGCCGGATCACGTCGCGGTGGCGCAGCAGGTGCAGCAGGAACGGGTGCTCGGTCTTGACGTAGAGCGACTGCAGCGCGTCGGCGTCGGTGGTGTAGCCGGTCTTGGTGCGCTTGGTCTTGGGCATCGCCAGCTCGTCGAAGAGCACCACCTGCAGCTGCTTGGGCGAGCCGAGGTTGATCTCCTTGCCGATGACGGCGTACGCCGCCTCCGCGGCCGCGCGCACCTCGCCGGCGAAGTGCGACTCCAGCGACTCGAGGTGCTCGCTGTCCACGGCGATGCCGGTGGCCTCCATGCGGGCCAGCAGGTGCACCAGCGGCAGCTCGACCTTGGCCAGCAGCTCGGTGCCGCCGTGCTCGGCGACCGCGCCGTCGAGCGCCTCGGCGAGGTCGAGCACGGCGCGCGCGTGCAGCATCGCGGTGTGCGCGGCCGAGTCGCCGGCGCCTTCCAGACCGGAGTCGAGCCCGGCGTCGAGGGTGTCGAGGCTCAGCTGGCCGTCGTCGGCGCCGCCCTGCTTGAGCTCGCGCTTGAGGTAGCGCAGGACCAGGTCGGCGAGGTCGTAGGAGCGCTGGTCGGGGCGCACCAGGTAGGCCGCGAGCGCCGTGTCGGACTGCAGGCCCTCCAGCGCCCACCCGCGTGCGGCGAGCGCCAGCATCGGCCCCTTCGCGTCGTGCAGCACCTTGGGCCGCGCGGGGTCGGCCAGCCAGGCCGCGACGGCAGCGTCGTCGTCGGGCGTGACCTCCGCGGCGTCGAACCAGGCCGCCGTGCCGTCGTCGGCCGCGAGGGCCAGCGAGTGCACCTCGCCGCTGCCGGCCCGCCAGGTGCCCTGCACCGTGACCCCGACCCGCTCGACGGCGTGCTCGGCCAGCCAGGCCGCCACCTCGCCGGGGGCCAGCCGGGCGCCCTCGAGCTCGAAGCCGTCGCCCTCGACGACCTCCTCGGAGCTGAGGGTCTCGAAGAGCCGGTCGCGCAGCACCCGGAACTCCAGGCCGTCGAAGAGCGTGTGCACCTCTTGGCGGTCCCACGGCCGCAGCGCCAGGTCGCCGGGACCCAGGTCGAGGTCGAGGTCGCGCACCAGCGCGTTGAGGCGCCGGTTGCGCAGCACGTCGCCGAGGTGCTCGCGCAGCGCCTCGCCCTTCTTGCCGGTGATCTTGTCGGCGTGGGTGATGACGTTGTCGAGGCCGTCGTAGGTGTTGATCCACCGGGCCGCGAAGCCCTGGCCGACGCCCGGCACGCCGGGCAGGTTGTCGGAGGTCTCCCCCACGATCGCGGCCAGCTCGGGGTAGCGCTCGGGCGGCACGCCGTACTTGGTCTCGACCGCCTCGGGCGTCATCCGCGCCAGGTCGGAGACGCCGCGCATCGGGTAGAGCACCGTGGAGCGCTCGGTGACCAGCTGCAGGGAGTCGCGGTCGCCGGTGAGGATCAGCACCTCCATCTCGGGGTCCTGGGCCAGGGCCTGGGTGACGAGGGTGGCGATGATGTCGTCGGCCTCGTAGCCGTCCTTCTTCAGGAACGGGATGCGCAGCGCGTCGAGCACCTCCTCGATCAGCGGCAGCTGGCTGGAGAACTCGCCGGGGGTCTTGGCCCGCTTGGCCTTGTACTCGGAGTACTCCGCCATCCGGAAGGTCTGGCGCGAGACGTCGAAGGCGACGCCCACGTGCGTGGGCTGCTCGTCGCGCAGCACGTTGATGAGCATCGAGGTGAAGCCGTACACCGCGTTGGTGTGCTGACCGGTCGAGGTCGAGAAGTTCTCCACCGGGAGCGCGAAGAAGGCCCGGTAGGCCAGGGAGTGGCCGTCCAGGAGGAGCAGCCGCGGGCGGGCGGGCGAGGTCGTCTCGGGCACGGGGCGACCCTAGCCGCTGCCGCCGACGCCGCCTCGATAGGTTGTGGCCATGAGCGAGACGGGTGCCGGCGCCGGCGCGCAGATGGACGTGGAGCAGTACGTCGCGATGATGCCCCAGGGCATGGGCGGGCTGAACGAGAAGATGGGCGTCGAGCTCGTCGAGGTCTCCACCGAGCGGGTCGTGGCGACCATGCCGGTCGAGGGCAACACCCAGCCCTACGGCCTGCTGCACGGCGGCGCCTCGGTGGTGCTGGCCGAGACGCTCGGCTCGATCGGCTCCGCGCTGCACGCCCACCCCGACCGGGTCGCGGTCGGTGTCGACATCAACGCCACCCACCACCGCTCGGCCACCGGCGGCACCGTCACCGGTGTCGCCACCCCGGCCCACCTCGGGCGCACCAGCGCCACGTGGGACGTCGTGATCACCGACGAGCGCGGCAAGCGCGTGTGCACCTCGCGGATCACCTGCTCGCTGGTGCCGCGCGAGCGCGTCGGTCTCTAGCCGGCACCCTGCTGGCGGCGCAGGGAGCGCCGCGCGGCCAGCATCTGCCCGCGCGCCGAGCGGCTGCGGTCGCAGGCCGGGCGCTGCGCCTCGACCTTGGCACGCATCGCCGGCGTCGCGGCCACGCGCAGCACGGCCTGCGGACGCAGCGCCAGGCGGGCCATGAACCGGTTGGCGTCGCGCGAGCCCGCCGACGCGGCGGTCACCACGTGGGGGATGCCCAGGTCCTCGGCCCAGGCGACAGCGGCCTCGACCAGGGTGCGGCCCACGCCGTGGCGGCGCAGGTGGGCCACGACCGTGGGCGTCCAGCACTGCACCACGGGCTCGAGGTTGGTCGGGCTCAGCGTGGCCACGCGCAGCAGCACCGCACCCGCGGGGCGGCCGTCGTGCTCGGCGACCAGCAGCCGCTGCTCGGGCGAGGCGGCGGCCTCCTTGATGACCCGCTCGAGGTCGGCGACCTGCTCCTCGCGGTCGCCACGCCGCAGGTGCTCGGCCCACAGCTCGGCCAGGAACAGCGCGTCCTGCTCGCTCGCAGAACGCAGGGTGATCGAGCTCCGACTCATCCCGCACGCCCCTCCGGACCGCCGCACACCTGTGGCGCCCACGTGGGCGCCCCCGACCGGGCGAGACTACGCTCCTGCAGGCCGTGCTGTCGCATGGACGAGACCACTTTTAATCCTGCCCGGACGCCGGGCCGACGTCCGCCCGAGGATCGCGTTGAACCCGTTGCTGCTCCTGCCGCTCCCGCTGCTGGTCCCAGGGGTGGGCACGGCCGTCAACGTCGTCACGGTGCTGATCGGCTGCGTGCTGGGCGTGCTGCTGGGCCACCGGCTGCCCGAGCGCACCCGTGAGCTGGTGACCGACGGGCTCGGCCTGGTCACGCTGCTGATCGCCGCGACGGCCGCGGTCGAGGTCCTCTCCCCCGCGCTGGCCGCCGAGGTGGGCGACAGCGCGCCCATGCTGATCGTGCTCGGCTCGGTCCTGCTGGGCGGGATCGCGGGCTCGCTGCTGCGCCTCGAGCAGCGTGTCGAGGGGCTGGGCCGGTGGCTGCAGCGGCGGATGGCCGGCGGTGCCGGCTCCGTGGACCGGCAGCGCTTCGTCGAGGGCTTCGTCATCGCCTCCCTGGTCTTCTGCACCGGGCCGCTGACGATCCTGGGCTCCCTCAACGACGGGCTCGGCAACGGCGCCGACCAGCTCTTCCTCAAGTCCGTGCTCGACGGCTTCGCCGCGATCGCGTTCGCTGCCTCCTTCGGCTGGGGGGTCGCGGCCTCGGTGCTCACCATCGTGGTCGTGCAGGGCGGGCTGACCCTGGCGGGGCTCGGGCTGGGCGACCTGTTGCCCGACGCGCACCTGGCGGCGGTCACCGCGGTGGGCGGCCTGGTGCTCGTCGGCGTGGCGCTGCGCCTGCTGCGCATCCGCGAGGTGGCGGTCTCGGACCTGCTGCCGGCCCTGCTGGTGGCCCCCCTGCTGGTGCAGGTGGCCGCCGCCGTCCGGTGACGGTGTTCCCCCGATCACGTCACGATTCGGCAACGCTCCTCCGGTGTGCCACGACTCACACCCTGCTGGGTCTACCGTGACCGTGCTGCGCCCAACCTCCGGGGGTCGGGCACCGGTGAAGGCACTCACACCTGAGGAAAGGGTTCACCACGTGAATCGATCGACGACATCCCACTGGGTCAAGCTCATGGCCGGCACCGCCGCCCTCGGCCTGGTGCTGACCGCCTGCGGTTCGGAGGACTCCGACACGGAGGCCACCGAGACCGAGACCACCAGCGAGGCGAGCGACTCGGCGGCTCCTGCTGACGACGAGTTCACCAACGACGAGTGCGCCGACGGCTCCTCGAACGCTGACACCTTCAAGGCCGGCGGCATCCTGCCGCTGACCGGCAACCTCGCGTTCCTCGGCCCGCCCGAGGTCGCCGGCGTCGGGATGGCCGTCTCCGACATCAACGCCGCCGGTGGCGTCAACGGCGCGCCGGCCTGCCACCAGATCGAGGACTCCGGTGACACCACCGACCTGTCCATCAGCACCGCCTCGGCGCGCAAGCTGATCCAGGACGAGGCCTCGGTCGTCATCGGTGCGGCCTCCTCCAGCGTCTCGCTGAACTTCGTGGACCGCCTCACCGCCGCCAAGGTCACCCAGGTCTCCCCCGCGAACACCGCGGTCGACCTGAGCGGCTACAGCGACTTCTACTTCCGCACCGCCCCGCCGGACGGCATCCAGGGCAACGCCCTCGGTTCGCTGATCTCCTCCGACGGCTTCCAGAAGATCGCCTTCATCGTCTTCTCCGACACCTACGGCACGGGTCTGCGTGACGTGGTCCAGGAGACCGTCGAGGCCGGCGGTGGCGAGTGCACCTACGGCTGCAAGGGCGACGGCGACGAGTTCCCGGCCGGTCAGACGACCTTCTCCTCGGAGGTCTCCGCGGCCGTCAACTCCAACCCCGACGCGATCGTGATCCTCGCCTTCGACGAGACCAAGGCCATCGTGCCCGAGCTCGCCTCGACCGGTTGGGACATGTCGGCGACCTACTTCTCCGACGGCAACACCGCCGACTACTCGGAGGACTTCGAGGAGGGCACCCTCACCGGCGCCCAGGGCACCATCCCCGGTGCCGACGCGGCCCAGGACTTCAAGGACCGCCTGGTCGCCTGGAACGAGTTCGCCTTCGGTGACGGCCTGACCGACTTCGCGTACGCCGCCGAGTCCTACGACGCCACCATCCTCGCGGCCCTCGCGGCCTACAAGGGCGGTGCGACCGACTCCGAGACCGTGCAGCAGAACTTCGCTGCCGTGTCGGGCGCCACCGACGGCGAGGAGTGCACCTCCTACGCCGAGTGCACCGAGATGCTCGACGAGGGCAACGAGATCCGCTACGTCGGCCCCTCGGGCATCGGCCCGATCGACGAGGAGAACGACCCGTCCTCCGCGTTCGTCGGCATCTACACCTTCAACGACCAGAACAAGAACGAGCTGACCGCCACGGTCGAGGGCCAGAAGCAGTCCTGACCCCCTGACGCTCGTACGACGAGGGCCCCGCACCGAACCTGGTGCGGGGCCCTTCGTCGTCCCCAGCGGTGCCCCAGCAACCGTTCCTCACCCCTCCTCGGTTGCTGGCGCACCGCTGACCCGGCGGCACGTCGCCCAGCGGTGCGCTGACGACCGGACCCGTCAGCAGGCCGGTTGCCGACGCACCGCCCTCGTGCCCGCGGCTCGCTGCCCGCTGCGGCGCACGGGAGCGCCGCCTGCCGCCGCCGGTGCGGCCCGGGAACAGGAACGGGGGGCGTGCCCGGGTGCGGACGTGCGAACGGCCCCGGACCAGTGGTCCGGGGCCGTCCGACGTACGTCGTGCGGTGCGCGAGCGCGCTACTCCTTGCCGACCTCCTTGGCCAGCGTGCCCAGGTAGAGCTCGATGACCTTGGGGTCGTTGGCCAGCTCGCGGCCGCCGCCGGTGTAGGCGTCACGGCCCTGGTCGAGCACGTAGCCGCGGTCGCAGACCTGCAGGCAGCGGCGTGCGTTCTGCTCGACCATGACCACGCACACGCCGGTCTTGTTGATCTGGCGGGTGCGGATGAACGTCTCGTCCTGGCGCACCGGCGAGAGGCCGGCGGAGGGCTCGTCGAGCAGCAGCACCGACGGCTCCATCATCAGGGCGCGGGCCATGGCCAGGGACTGCCGCTCGCCACCCGACAGGGCGCCGGCGCTGCGGTCCTTGCGCTCGTGCAGGTTGGGGAACAGGTCCCACATCGCGTCGAGGCGCTCGCGCAGCTTCTTGGGGCGCAGGAAGATCCCCATCCGCAGGTTCTCCTGGATGGTCAGCGACGGGAAGACGTTCTCCGTCTGCGGCACGAAGCCGACGCCCATCTGCACCAGCTGGTTGGCGCGCATGTTGGTGATGTCGCGCTCGCCCAGGTGCACGGTGCCGGAGTGGATCTTCACCAGCCCGAACATCGCCTTGAGCAGGGTCGACTTGCCGGCACCGTTGGGGCCGATGATGCCGATCATCTCGCCGGGGTAGGCGGTGAGGCTGCACCCGTTGAGGATGTTGACGCCGGGCAGGTACCCGGCGACCAGGTCCTTGGCCTCGACCACGGGCCGCGAGCCGGCAGGCACGCCCGGCGGCAGCTCGGCGTTCGTCTGGGTGGTCATCGCTTCCCCTTGTCCGCGTCCCGTCGGGCCGCCTCTTCCTCGTCGGCCTCGTGGTGCAGCTCCTTGACGACCTCGTCGCTGAGCAGGTCGTCGTCGCCCAGGTCGGTGTCGTGGTGCGCACCGAGGTAGGCGTCGATCACCGCGGGGTTGGCCATCACGGTGTCGGCCGGACCCTCGGCGACGATGCGGCCCTCGGCCATCACCACGACCCAGTCGGAGATGTGCTGCACGACGTGCATGTCGTGCTCGACGAACAGCACGGTCATGCCCTCGTCGCGCAGGCTCTGGATGTGGCCGAGCAGCGACTGGGTCAGGGCCGGGTTCACGCCGGCCATCGGCTCGTCGAGCATGATCATGGTCGGGTCGGTCATCAGCGCCCGGGCCATCTCGAGGAGCTTGCGCTGACCGCCGGAGAGGCTGCCCGCGTAGTCGTCCTTCTTCTCCAGCAGCTTGAAGCGGGCCAGCAACTCCTCGGCCTTGGCCCGCACCTCGCCCTCCTGGGAGTGCCACAGCGGCTTGAACATGGCCTTGGCCAGGCTCTCGCCGGTCTGGTCCTTGGCCCCCAGCATCATGTTGTCCATCACCGTCATCCGGCTCAGCGCCTTGGTGAGCTGGAAGGTGCGCACCATGCCGGCCTTGGCCACCTTGGGCGCCGAGGTCTTGTCGAGCTTGGCCCCGTTGAAGGACCAGTGGGCGCCCTTGCCGGCCGACGAGGGCTTGTCGAAGCCGGTGATGAGGTTGAAGAACGTCGTCTTGCCGGCGCCGTTGGGGCCGATCAGCGCGGTGATCAGGCCGCGCTGGACCTCGAGGTGCTCGACGTCGACCGCGGTGATGCCACCGAAGTGCCGGGTGATGCGGTCGACGGTCAGGATCGGGTCGGGCTTGGCCGCGCCCGGCTCCTGGACGACGCCGCTCATCAGGGCCCGACGCTCGGCCGGGTCCGCGAGGCCTCCAGGGCCGGTGGCCGTGGCGGTCGCGTGCGGGTTGGTCGTGGGCTCAGACATGGAAGCGCAGCTCTCTCTTGTTACCAAGGATGCCTTGTGGTCGGAAGATCACCAGCAGCACCAACGCCACACCGACGACGACGTAGGAGAACTGCTCGGTCTGCTGGGTGCTCATGATGCTGTTGGGCACGTAGGCGCCCGACAGCTCGCGCACCAGGATGCGGGCGGAGAAGAAGATGATCGAGCCCAGGACCGGGCCGAAGATCGTCGCGGCGCCACCGAGCAGCAGTGCGGTGTAGGCGAAGAACGTCAGCTGGCGACCCATCGAGTCGGCCTGCACCGAACCGGTCAGCACGTAGACCATGCCGCCGAGCGCACCGAACATGCCGCCGATGATCAGCGCCTGCATCTTGATCGCGAACACGTTCTTGCCGAGGCTGCGCATGGCCTCCTCGTCCTCGCGGATGCCGCGCAGGAGGCGGCCCCAGGGGCTGCGCACCAGCAGGAAGACGATGATGCACGAGACGCCGACCAGCGACCAGGCGACGACGCGCACCCACCAGCCGTCCACGCTGGTGCGGGGTTCGGTCTGCGGGAAGGAGAAGAACAGCGCCAGGAACAGCACCACGCCGAGGGCGGCCATGATGAGCTTCGGGGTGGCGGTGGTGCCCACCTTGGGGGCCTCGCCGTCAGCCGCCTTCATCCGCTTGGCGATCACCACGATGCCGGCGATCGCGGCCACGGCCACCAGCAGGCCCACGACCCGGAGGGCCGCACCGCCGCCGGCGTCGCGGTAGTTCAGGGGCAGCAGGTCGAAGCTGCCGCTGCCGAAGAAGGACAGGTCCATGAAGGGACCCTGGTAGTCCTTGCCGAAGATGCCCTGCGAACCACCGGTGAAGTCCTCGAACGCGGCCAGCCGGCCGGTGTAGCGGATGATCTCCGCCGCCGAGATCGTCACGATGGCCAGGTAGTCGCCTCGTAGCTTCAACGTGGGCAGACCCAGGATCAGCGAGAACAGCACCGAGACGACCAGCCCGATCAGCACGGCGACGGCCAGCGGGATGTCGTAGGTGATCGAGATGGCCATGCCGTAGGCACCGAGCAGCATGTAGCCGGCCTGGCCGATGTTGAGCAGGCCGGTGAAGCCGAAGTGGATGTTCAGGCCGATGACGGCGATGGCGACCGCCGCGGTGTCGGGCGAGATGGCCTCGCCGACCACGGCATCGAGGATTCCGAGGAACTCGTTCATCTGCAGGCTCCTTCTCAGCCGACTCGGACGGCGCGTCCGAGCAGGCCCTGGGGCCTGACCATCAGCAGCAGGATGAGGATGACCAGCGCCACCGCGTACTTGAGGTCACCGGGCGCGCCCAGCGGCCCGGCGAGCTCCACGACGAGACCGATGATGATGGCGCCGACGAAGGCGCCGAAGGCGGTGCCGAGACCGCCCAGCGTCACCGCCGCGAAGAGCAGCAGCAGGATCTGCATGCCGGTGTCCCAGCGGATGCCGTTGCTGACCACCAGCGCGTAGAAGACACCGCCGAGGCCGGCGAGGCCGGTGGCGGCGATCCACACGAGGCGGATGATCCGGTCGACGTCGATGCCGGAGGCCGCGGCGAGCGCGGGGTTGTCGGAGACCGCGCGGGTGGCCTGGCCGATGCGGGTGCGCAGCAGCACGAAGCCGACGACCGCGATCGCGACGAGCGAGACGCCCATGGCCACGAAGGACATGTCGGTCATCCGCACCGGGCCGATCTCGACCACGTCGAAGGTGCGCACGACGACCTTCTGCTGCGAGGCGCCGACGAAGAACTGGAAGGCGTACTGGGCCGCGAGCGCCAGACCGATCGTCACGATCATCATCTGGGTCAGGCCGAGCCCGCGCCGTCGTAGTGGTTGCCACATCAGGCGGTCCTGCACGTAGCCGGTGCTGCCGCAGATGAGCGTGGTCAGCAGGATGCCCAGCCACAGGTTCAGGCCGGCGACGTTGACCAGGCCGTAGGCCACCATGCCGCCCAGCGTCACCTGCTCGGCGTGCGAGAAGCTGGACAGGCCGGTCGTCCCGTAGATCAGCGACAGACCGACCGAGGCCAGGGCGAGCAGCAGCCCCAGGCGCAGGCCCTGGGCGATGCTCTGCACGATCTGGTCGCCGAAGCCGGCGCCGTCGGCGTCGTAGTCGACCGAGCGGACCTCGAGGTCGGGAGCGGTGGTGCGACCCAGCTTCACCGGGACGCGGATGCTGCCGTCGTCCTCCTGGAAGCGCGGGGCCGGCGGGATGATCTCGACGTCGTCGGGCAGCGACTCGGGGTCGACGAAGAGGAAGTAGTCGCCCGCCTCGGTGACCTGGAAGCTGTACTTGCCGTCGGCGGCGGTCGTGATCGAGTCGACCTCCGTGCCGGCCTCGTCGCGCAGCACCACCTCGGCGCCCTCGACGGGGTTGGTGCGGTTGCCGACCGTGCCGCTGACGCAGGCGCTCTGGCCGGGCTGGGCCAGGCACAGGGTCGCCACGCCGGCGTGGGCCGACGAGGCACCCAGGCCCAGCACGAGCAGGGGGGCCAGCAGCATGCCCAGAAGGGCACCGACCACGGACGTTCGTCGTCGTAGGCCAGGTGGCCTGGGGCAAGCCTTCACGTGCGGTCTCCTCTCGCGCGCCCGGCTGGGCGCCGCCCGGCAGTCTAGGGGCACAGTGAGATCCACCTCACCACAACGCGCGCAACTTCTGGGCGATGCGCGGTGGGATTTACCGCGTCGTGACCGAGCCGAGACCAAGCGCCGTCCTCACTCGGGCTGCTGGTCCTCCTGCGGCACGACCCCGTGCTCGACCACGCCGTCGGCGACCTGGCGCATCGACAGGCGCAGGTCCATCGCCGTCTTCTGGATCCACCGGAAGGCCTCGGGCTCGGAGACGCCGAGCTCGCGCTGGAGCACTCCCTTGGCACGGTCGACGCTCTTGCGGGTCTCGAGCCGGTCGGTCAGCCCCGCGACCTCGGTCTCGAGCGCCTGGACCTCCGCGAAGCGGCTCAGCGCCATCTCGATGGCCGGCACCAGGTCGGTGTGGCTGAACGGCTTGACCAGGTAGGCCATCGCCCCCGCGTCGCGCGCCCGCTCGACGAGCTCGCGCTGCGAGAACGCGGTCAGCACGATCACCGGCGCGATCCGCTGGCGCGCGATGGCCTCGGCGGCCGCGATGCCGTCGAGGACGGGCATCTTGACGTCGAGGATCACCAGGTCGGGGCGGTGCTCCTCGGCGAGCCGGATCGCGGTCTCACCGTCGCCGGCCTGCCCGACGACGTCGAAGCCCTCCTCGGCCAGCATCTCGGCGAGGTCCATGCGGATCAGGACCTCGTCCTCGGCGATGACGACGGTGCGGGAGGTCTCGGTGGGTTCGGGCGATGCGGTGCTGCTCACCCGAGCAGGCTATCCGCGCCGGCCGGTCCGCGCTCCTCAAGGGTGCGGGCGGCACCGCTGTGCGCGGGCGGGGCGGGTTCTAGTAGCGTCACGACGGCGACGCGCCCCGGTAGTCCAAGGGCAGAGACACGGTGCTCAAACCACCGCCAGTGTGGGTTCGAATCCCACCCGGGGCACGCGACCGCCTCCGTCCGGCCGGGTGTCGGTGCCGGGGCCGATGCTGGGGGCGTGCACCCCGCCACCGTCCGTCAGGCAGCCGAGACGCTGCTCGCGAGAGGGCTGGGCCCCTCGGAGGTGGCCCGGCTGCTCGGGGTGCCCCGCACGACCGTGCGCGACTGGTCCCGACCGCGCACGCACGCACCGCGTGGCGAGTGCCCCCGGTGCACCTCGGCTCCCCTGGCATCCACGTACGCCGCGCTGCTGGGGTTCTACCTCGGGGACGGCCACGTCTCGAGGGCTGCGCGGTACCACGCCCTGCGCATCTCCTGCGACGCCGGCTACCCCGGCATCGTCGACGACGTCGCGGGCCTGCTCGTCGACGTGCGACCCGGCGCCCGGGTGTTCCGCGTATCCGCACCCGGCGTGGTCGTGGTGCAGGCCCACTGGCAGCACTGGCCCTGCCTCCTCCCCCAGCACGGACCGGGACGCAAGCACGAGCGCCCGATCCGGCTCCAGCGCTGGCAGGAGGAGGCGGTGCGCCGCGACCCCGGCGGCTTCCTCCGGGGGCTCCTGCACTCCGACGGCTGCCGGGTCCACAACTGGACCCGCAAGCAGGTCCAGGGTGAGACGAGGCGCTACGACTACCCGCGCTGGCAGTTCAGCAACCGTTCCGAGGACATCCTGGCGCTGTGCTGCTGGGCGCTCGACCTGGTCGGGGTGGCGTGGCGGCGCTCGAGCCCGACCGTCGTCAGCGTCTCGACCCGCGCCGGGGTGGCCCGGGTGGACGCCCTGGTGGGACCCAAGACCTGAGCCGACCGGTCAGGTCGGGGCTCAGCGCCGCTGGTAGGCCGGTGCGACCTCGTTGATCGCGTCGCCCATCTGGTGGATGCGCAGCGCGTTGGTCGAGCCCGGGATGCCCGGGGGCGCACCGGCGATGATGACGACCAGGTCGCCCTCCTGCACGCGCCCGATCTTGAGCAGCTGCTCGTCGACCTGGCGGACCATCTCGTCGGTGTGCTCGACCTGCTGGGTGCGGAAGGTCTCGACGCCCCAGGTCAGCGACAGCTGCGAGCGCACGATGTTCTCGGGCGTGAAGGCCAGCAGCGGCACCCGGCCGCGCAGCCGCGCCATCCGGCGCGCGGTGTCGCCGCTGGTGGTGAAGGCGACGACGTACTTCGCACCGACCCGCTCGGCGACCTCGGCGGCCGCCTTGGCGATGACGCCGGAGCGGGTGTGGGGGTCCCAGTCGATCGTGGCGACGCCCGAGCCGTTGCTGGCCAGGGCGTGGGTCTCGGTCGAGGTGATGATGCGCGCCATCGTCTCGACGGCCGTGACGGCGTGGTCACCGACGCTGGTCTCGCCCGAGAGCATCACCGCGTCGGCCCCGTCGAGGACGGCGTTGGCGACGTCGGAGGCCTCGGCACGGGTCGGCGAGGGCGAGCTGATCATCGACTCCAGCATCTGGGTGGCCACGATGACCGGCTTCGCGTTGAGGCGGGCCTGCTCGATGATCCGCTTCTGCAGGAACGGCACGTGCTCGAGCGGGCACTCCACGCCCAGGTCGCCGCGGGCGACCATGAAGCCGTCGAAGGCGGCGATGATCTCGTCGAGGTTGTCCATCGCCTGGGGCTTCTCGATCTTGGCGATGACCGGCACCAGGACGCCCTCCTCGCGCATGATCGCGCGCACGTCCTCGGCGTCGGCGGCGTTGCGCACGAAGGACAGCGCCACGAAGTCGACGCTGAGGTGCAGCGCGAAGCGGAGGTCCTCGATGTCCTTCTCCGACAGCGCCGGCACGGACACGGCGACACCGGGCAGGTTGATGCCCTTGTTGTTGCTGACCTTCCCGCCCACGACGACCTCGCAGCGCACGTCGGTCTCACCGACCTCGAGCACGCGCAGGCGGATCCGCCCGTCGTCGATCAGCAGCGGGTCGCCCTCGGCGACGTCACCGGGCAGGCCCTTGTACGTCGTGCCGCAGATCTTGTCGTCACCAGGGACGTCGCGGGTGGTGATCGTCCACTCTGCTCCGGCCTCCAGGTGCGCCGAGCCCTCGGCGAAGGTCTCGAGACGGATCTTGGGGCCCTGGAGGTCGGCGACGATGCCGACCCCGTGGCCGAGCTCGTCGGCGGCCTCGCGCACCAGCCGGTAGGTGGCGGCGTGGTCGGCGTGGCTGCCGTGGCTCATGTTCAACCGGGCGACGTCCATGCCGGCGCCGACGAGGGCACGGATGCTCTCGCGCGAGGAGGTCACGGGGCCGAGGGTGCAGACGATCTTGGCTCTACGCACGTCCCTCACCCTACCGGGCTGTTGGATCGTTCCAACACCGGTGTCACGGGTGTGTCCCGCCGGGCCGCCGCAGCGGCCCGACGGGACCCGCGCTCAGACCGTCAGCGGGCGGTCGGTCGGCTTGACCGGCGCCGGCAGCGCGGTCTCGCCGGTGAGGAACGCGTCGACGTACGACGCCGCGGCCCGACCTTCGGCGATCGCCCACACGATGAGCGACTGGCCGCGACCGCAGTCGCCGGCCACGTAGACGCCCGGGCGCGACGAGGCGTACGACGCGTCGCGGCGCACGTTGCCGCGCTCGTCGAGCTCGAGGCCCAGCTGCTCGACCAGTCCGCCCTGCTCGGGGCCGGTGAAGCCCATCGCGAAGAGCACCAGGTCGGCCGGGATCTCGCGGCTGGTGCCCTCGACCTCGGTGAGGCGCCCGTCCTCGAAGACCACGTCGACCAGCTCGAGGGCGCGCACGTTGCCCTCGTCGTCGCCGATGAAGCGCTTGGTGGAGACCGCGTAGACGCGCTCCCCCGCCTCCTCGTGGGCCGAGGAGACGCGGAACGTCATCGGGTACGTCGGCCACGGCTGGCCTGCGGGCCGGGCCTCGGGCGGCTCCGGCATGATCTCGAGCTGGGTGATCGAGGCGGCCTTCTGGCGCGTCGAGGTGCCCAGGCAGTCGGCGCCGGTGTCGCCGCCGCCGATGATCACCACGTGCTTGCCGTCGGCGCGGATCTGGTCGTCGACCGACTCCCCCAGCGCGACCCGGTTGGCCTGCGGGAGGAACTCCATCGCCTGGTGGATGCCCGCGAGCTCGCGGCCCTCGACGTCGAGGTCGCGGGCCACGGTGGACCCGGTGGCCAGCACGACGGCGTCGTAGCGGTCGGCGAGCCGGGCCCCGGTGAGGTCGCCGCCGACGTCGACGCCGGCCCGGAAGACGGTGCCCTCGCGGCGCATCTGGTCCAGGCGCCGGTCGAGGTGCTTCTTCTCCATCTTGAACTCGGGGATGCCGTAGCGCAGCAGCCCGCCGATCTTGTCGGCGCGCTCGTAGACGGCCACGGTGTGCCCGGCGCGGGTCAGCTGCTGGGCGGCGGCCAGCCCGGCCGGACCGGAGCCGATGACGGCCACGGTGCGGCCCGAGAGCCACTCCGGCGGCTGGGGCCGCACGGAGCCGGACTCCCAGGCGCGGTCGATGATCGAGACCTCGACGTTCTTGATCGTCACCGGGTCCTGGTTGATGCCCAGCACGCAGGCGGTCTCGCAGGGGGCCGGGCAGAGGCGACCGGTGAACTCCGGGAAGTTGTTGGTCGCGTGCAGCCGCTCGATGGCCCCCTCCCAGTCGTCGCGCCAGACCAGGTCGTTCCACTCGGGGATGATGTTGCCCAGCGGGCAGCCCTGGTGGCAGAAGGGGATGCCGCAGTCCATGCAGCGTCCGGCCTGCGGGGTGATGATCGGCAGCAGGGCGCGGCCGACACCGTCGGGGTAGACCTCGTTCCAGTCCTCCACCCGCTCCTCGACAGGTCGACGGGTCGCGACCTTGCGACCCTCCTTGAGAAAGCCCTTGGGGTCAGCCATGGAGCGCCTCCATCATCGCGTGTGCGGTCTCGTTCTCGTCAAGCCCGTCGGCCTCGGCCTTAGCCTTGGCCTCCAGGGAGATGCGGTAGTCGCGCGGCATCACCTCGGTGAAGCGGGCCAGCGACTGCGACCAGTCGGCCAGCAGCTCCTCGGCGACCTCCGAACCGGTCTCCTCCAGGTGGGTGCGCACGAGCGCCTCGAGCTCGGTGGCGGCCTCGCCCTCGACGGGGGCCAGCTCGACGAGCTCGCGGTTGACCCGCGCCTCGTCGAGGTCCAGCACCCAGGCGACACCGCCGGACATGCCGGCCGCGACGTTGCGGCCGGTGGGGCCCAGCACGACCAGGCGACCGCCGGTCATGTACTCGGCGGCGTGGTCGCCCACGCCCTCGACGACCACCTGCGCACCGGAGTTGCGCACGCAGCAGCGCTCGCCCACCCCGCCGCGGATGAACACCTGGCCCGAGGTGGCGCCGTAGGCGATCGTGTTGCCGGCGATGATCTGCTCGGAGGCGGTGAAGGTCGCCGCGCGGTCGGGCCGCACCACGACCCGTCCGCCCGAGAGGCCCTTGCCGACGTAGTCGTTGGCGTCGCCCTCGAGGCGCAGGGTGATGCCGCGCGGCACGAACGCGCCGAACGACTGCCCGGCCGAGCCGAGGAACGTCAGGTCGATCGTGCCGTCGGGCAGGCCCTCGCCGCCGTAGCGCTTGGTCACCTCGTGGCCCAGGATCGTGCCGACGGTGCGGTGCACGTTGCGCACCGCGACCTGGGCGCGCACGGGCTCGCCGCTCTCCAGCGCCGCCTGGGCCAGCGGCACCAGCTCGGTGACGTCGAGCGACTTCTCCAGACCGTGGTCCTGCGTCTTGGTGCAGCGCGGGTCCTGGTCGGGGAAGGCAGCGCCGTCGGGCACGTGCAGGATCGGGCTCAGGTCGAGCCCGGCCGCCTTCCAGTGGTCGACGGCCGGCGCCACGTCGAGCGCGCCGACCTGGCCGATGGCCTCGTCGAGGCTGCGGAACCCGAGCTCGGCGAGGAGCTCGCGCACCTCCTCGGCGATGTAGGTGAAGAAGTTGACGATGTACTCGGCCTTGCCCGAGAACCGCTCGCGCAGCACCGGGTTCTGCGTCGCCACGCCCACCGGGCAGGTGTCGAGGTGGCAGACCCGCATCATGATGCAGCCCGAGACCACCAGCGGGGCGGTGGCGAAGCCGTACTCCTCCGCGCCGAGCAGCGCCGCGACGACGACGTCGCGACCGGTCTTGAGCTGGCCGTCGGTCTGCACCACGATCCGGTCGCGCAGGCCGTTGAGCAGCAGGGTCTGCTGGGTCTCGGCGAGGCCGAGCTCCCACGGACCGCCGGCGTGCTTCAGCGAGGTCAGCGGCGAGGCGCCGGTGCCGCCGTCGTGGCCCGAGATCAGCACCACGTCGGCGTGCGCCTTCGAGACACCGGTCGCGACCGTGCCGACCCCGACCTCGGAGACCAGCTTGACGTGCACGCGGGCCGAGGGGTTGGCGTTCTTGAGGTCGTGGATCAGCTGCGCCAGGTCCTCGATCGAGTAGATGTCGTGGTGCGGCGGCGGGCTGATCAGGCCCACGCCCGGTGTGCTGTGGCGCGTCTTGGCCACCCACGGGTAGACCTTGTGGCCGGGCAGCTGCCCGCCCTCGCCGGGCTTGGCGCCCTGCGCCATCTTGATCTGGATGTCGTCGGCGTTGGTGAGGTACTCCGACGTCACGCCGAACCGGCCGCTGGCGACCTGCTTGATCGAGCTGCGGCGCTCGGGGTCGTAGAGCCGCTCGGCGTCCTCGCCACCCTCACCGGTGTTCGACTTCGCGCCCAGCCGGTTCATCGCGATGGCCAGCGTCTCGTGGGCCTCGCCGCTGATCGAGCCGTAGGACATCGCGCCGGTGGAGAAGCGCCTGACGATCTCGGAGACCGGCTCGACCTCCTCGATCGGCACGGGCGCGCGGCCGCTCTCGGTGGCGTCCTTGAAGCGGAACAGCCCGCGCAGCGTCATCAGCCGCTCGGCCTGCTCGTCGACGCGCTGGGTGTACTGCTTGAAGACGTCGTAGCGACCGGCACGCGTGGAGTGCTGGAGGCGGAAGACGGTCTCGGGGTCGAAGAGGTGCGGCTCGCCCTCGCGGCGCCACTGGTACTCGCCGCCGATCTCGAGCTCGCGGTGCGCGGGCATGATGCCCCCGCGCGGGTACGCCGTGCGGTGGCGGCGCGCGACCTCCTCGGCGATGGTGTCGAGCTCGATGCCCCCGAGCTTGGAGGTGGTGCCGGTGAAGTACTTGTCGACCACCGACTGCGAGAGCCCGAGGGCCTCGAAGATCTGCGCACCGGTGTAGGAGGCGACCGTGGAGACGCCCATCTTCGACATCACCTTGAGCACGCCCTTGCCCAGTGCCTTGACCAGGTTGGCCACGGCCTGCTCGGGCTCGGTGGTGACGTAGTAGCCCTCGCGGGCCAGGTCCTCGGCCGACTCCATGGCCAGGTAGGGGTTGACCGCGGCGGCGCCGTAGCCGACCAGCAGCGCCACGTGGTGGGTCTCGCGCACGTCGCCGGCCTCGACCAGCAGGCCCACCTGGGTGCGGGTCTTCTCGCGCACCAGGTGGTGGTGGACCGCGGCGGTGAGCAGCAGCGACGGGATCGGCGCCAGCTCGGCGGTGGAGTGGCGGTCCGAGAGCACGATGATGCGTGCGCCCTCGGCGATCGCGGCGCTGACCTCGGCGCACACCTCGTCGATGCGCGCGGCCAGGGCGGCCCCGCCGCCCTCGACCTCGTACAGGCCGCGGGAGACGTGGGTGATGAAGCCCGGCATGTCGCCGTCGCGGTTGACGTGGCGGATCTTGGCCAGGTCGTCGTTGGAGATCACCGGGAACGGCAGCACCACCTGGCGGCAGGAGGCCGGGGTGGGCTCGAGCAGGTTCGCCTCGGGGCCGATGGTGCCGTTGAGCGAGGTGACGAGCTCCTCGCGGATGGCGTCGAGCGGCGGGTTGGTGACCTGCGCGAAGAGCTGGGCGAAGTAGTCGAACAGCAGGCGCGGCTTCTCCGAGAGCGCCGCGATCGGCGTGTCGGTGCCCATCGAGCCGATCGGCTCGGCGCCGGTGTTGGCCATCGGCGTCACGATGACGCGCAGCTCCTCCTCGGTGTAGCCGAAGACCTGCTGGCGGCGGGTGACGCTGGCGTGGGTGTGCACGATGTGCTCGCGCTCGGGGATGTCGTCGAGGTGGATCAGCCCGGCGTGCAGCCACTCCTCGTAGGGGTGCTCGGCCGCGAGGCCCGACTTCACCTCCTCGTCCTCGATGATGCGGTGCTCCTCGGTGTCGACGAGGAACATCCGGCCCGGCTGCAGCCGGCCCTTGCGCACGATCGTGGCCGGGTCGAGGTCGAGGACGCCGACCTCGGAGGCCAGCACGACCAGGCCGTCGTCGGTGACCCAGTAGCGCGAGGGGCGCAGGCCGTTGCGGTCGAGGACCGCGCCGATCTGGTCGCCGTCGGTGAAGACCACGCAGGCGGGCCCGTCCCAGGGCTCCATCATGCTGGCGTGGAACTCGTAGAAGGCGCGGCGGGCCGCGTCCATCTCGGTGTTGTTCTCCCACGCCTCGGGGATCATCATCAGCACCGAGTGGGGCAGCGAGCGCCCACCCATGTGCAGCAGCTCGAGGACCTCGTCGAAGGACGCGGAGTCCGAGGCGCCGTCGGTGACGATCGGGTAGAGCCGCTCGAGGTCGCCGGGGATCAGGTCGGAGTCGAGCAGCGCCTCGCGGGCCCGCATCCAGTTGCGGTTGCCCATCACGGTGTTGATCTCGCCGTTGTGCGCGATGTAGCGGAACGGGTGCGAGAGCGGCCAGCTCGGGAAGGTGTTGGTCGAGAACCGCGAGTGCACCACGGCCAGGGCCGAGGCGACCCGCTCGTCGACCAGGTCGGGGTAGAACTGGTCGAGCTGCTCGGTGGTGAGCATGCCCTTGTAGGCCAGCGTGCGCGAGGACAGCGACGGGAAGTACACGTCGCTCTCGCGCTCGGCGCGCTTGCGCAGGCAGAAGGCCATCCGCTCCAGCGACATGCCGGTGACCCGCTGGGTCGCGCCGGCCACGAAGAGCTGGCGGAAGGTCGGCATCACGCCGAGGGCGGTCGCGCCCAGCATGCTGGGGTCGATCGGGACCTCGCGCCAGCCGAGGACCGCGAGGCCCTCCTCGGCGGCGATCTCCTCGATGCGGGCCACGGTGGCGGCCACGTGCTCGTCGTCGCCCGGCAGGAACGCCGTGCCGACGGCGTACGCGCGCTGCGGCGGCAGCTCGACGCCGATCTCGGCGCACGCCTCGCGCAGGAACGCGTCGGGCACCTGCATCAGGATGCCGGCGCCGTCACCGGAGTCCGGCTCGGCGCCCGCGGCACCGCGGTGCTCGAGGTTGCGCAGGGCGGTGAGTGCCTGGGCCACGATGTCGTGGCTGGCGACGCCGGTCAGGGTCGCGACGAAGGCCACACCGCACGCGTCGTGCTCGTGGCGGGGGTCGTAGAGCCCTTGGGGCGGCGGGAATGCGTGCTGGTAGGGCACCGGGGTCTCCCGTCGTCGTCGCCGCCGGGGCAGGACCCTGGTCGAGCTGGTCCGAGAACCGGCGACTGCGGTGGAGCGGAACATGAGTCGAGCGCAGGGGACGACATTGGCCCACGCGAAGGATCAGGCTAGCACCGAGACCCCCGCACCCCCGTCCGCACGGTCCTGGGCGCCGCCAGGTGAGACGGCTCAGGCGGTCGGCTCGTCGGCGGGCTCGCGGCCGGGCTCGTAGACCTGGCTCTCGCGCTCGGGGTGGCGACGCCGCGACCACACCAGGAAGGCGACGGCCACCACGAGCAGCACGATCGAGGTCCACACGTTGAAGCGCAGCCCACCCACGTCGGAGAGCTCCACGTCGTCGATGCGCAGGGTCTCGATCCAGCCGCGGCCCAGCGAGTAGAGCGCGACGTACGCCGCGAGCACCTGGCCGTGGCCGAGCCGGAAGCGCCGGTCGGCCCAGACCAGCACCGCGAAGGCGGCCAGCGCCCACAGCGACTCGTAGAGGAAGGTGGGGTGGAAGGTGGTGCCGGGCTCGAAGCTGCGCCCCGGTGGCCAGCTCGCCGGGTCGATCTCCAGGCCCCAGGGCAGGTCGGTGGGCCGGCCGTAGAGCTCCTGGTTGAACCAGTTGCCCCAGCGCCCCAGCGCCTGGGCCACCAGCACGCCGGGGGCCATCGCGTCGAGCACCGGCAGCAGCCGGATGCCCTTGCGCCGGGCCCCGAGCACGACGCCCACCGCGCCCAGCGCGATGCCGCCCCAGATGCCCAGGCCGCCCTTCCAGATGTAGAGCGCCTGCCAGGGGTCGCCGTCCGCGCCGAAGTAGCGCCCGGCATCGGTGGCCACGTGGTAGGCCCGCGCCCCGACGAGCCCGAAGGGCACCGCCCAGATCGCGAGGTCCTGGATGTCGCCGGCGCGCCCGCCCCGGGCCACCCAGCGCCGCTCGCCGATCCAGATCGCGGCCACGATGCCGAGGATGATGCACAGCGCGTAGCCGCGCAGCGGCAACGGACCGAGGTACCAGATCCCCTCCGAGGGGCTCGGGATCGAGAGCGGCAGCAGCTGCAGCACCGGCCAGGACGTCATCGTCAGCTCCTCGCGAGCAGGGTGTGGATGTCGGCGGCGAACTGCGCCGACGACGTCTCCTGGCCCCAGTAGAGCGGCGCGTCGTCGCCGCCGTCGATGGCCACCACCTGGGTGCTGTGGGTGTTGGGGTCGTAGCCGCCGCTGGGCAGGCGGGTGCCGTCGGTGACACCGATGGCGATCGACTCCCCCACCTCCTCGATGTCGTCGAGGTCGCCGGTCAGGCCGGTGAAGTCGGGGTCGATGCGGTCGAGGTAGGCGCGCACCGTCTCGGCGTCGTCGCGGGCGGGGTCGCTGGTCACGAAGACCACCTCGACCTGCTCGCGGTCGGCCTCGTCGAGCCGGGTCATCGCGCTGGCCAGGTTCGTCAGCACGGCCGGGCAGATGTCGGGGCAGCGGGTGTAGCCGAAGAACACCAGGGTCAGGCGGGCGTCGGTGTCCTCGGTCAGCGAGTAGGGCTCGCCGTCGGTGTCGGTCAGCGGCGTCGAGGACACGTCGAAGGGCGGGTCGACGACCTGGGCGCTCAGCGCCCCGCCCGTCGCCTCGCTGCCGCCGCCGCAGGCGCTGAGCAGCAGGGAGGCGGTGAGCAGCGCCGGGGCCAGCAGCCGGCGGGTGGCGCGCGGGCGCTCAGCCACGTCGTACCCCCTCGGCCAGGTCGCGGGTCAGCGCGCGCAGGGCCTCGAGGCCCGCGGCGCGGTCGTCGGGGTGGTCGAGCAGCGTGCGCACGAACGCCGAGCCGACGATCACCGCGTCGGCGTACGACGCCACCTCGGCCGCCTGGTCCCCGTTGCCGACCCCGAGCCCGACGCCGACCGGCAGGTCGAGGCCAGCCTCGGCCACGGCCTCCTTGGTGCGGGCCACGAGCGGGCCGGCGAGGTCGCTGGTGGTGGTGCGGGCCCCGGTCACGCCCATGACGGCCGTCGCGTAGACGAAGCCGCGGCTGGCGCGCACCGTCATCGCGACCCGCTCGGGGGTCGAGGAGGGCGCGACGAGGAAGATCTTGTCGAGGCCGTGCCGGTCGGCGGCGGCGATCCACTCCGGGGCGAAGTCGGGGGTCAGGTCGGGGGTGATCAGGCCTGCTCCCCCCGCGTCGGCCAGGCCGGCGGCGAACCGCTCGACGCCGTAGCGCTCGACCGGGTTCCAGTAGGTCATCACGACGGTGGGGGTGCCGGTGGCGGCGACCGCCTCGACGGTGCGCAGCACGTCGTCGGTGCGGGTGCCGCCCTCGAGCGCCTGCTGCGCGGCGGCCTGGATGGTGGGGCCGTCCATCACCGGGTCGGAGTAGGGCAGCCCGACCTCGATGACGTCGCAGCCGGCCTCGACCATGGCCAGCATCGCGTCGATGCCGCCCTGGACGTCGGGGAAGCCGGCCGGCAGGTAGCCGACCAGTGCGGCCCGGCCCTCGGCGCGGGTCCGCTCGAAGACGGCCTGCATGGGGGTCGTCGCGCTCATCCGACGGGCTCCTCGGTCACCTTGTCGGGGTCGCCGAGCCCGAAGTACTCGATGGCGGTGCCCATGTCCTTGTCGCCGCGCCCGGAGAGGCTGATCAGCACGGTGGCCTCCGGGCCCTTCTCCACGGCCAGCCGCTCGGCCACCCGCAGCGCGCCGGCGACCGCGTGGGCGGTCTCGATGGCCGGGATGATGCCCTCGGCCCGGCTGAGCAGCGACATCGCGCTCATCGCCTCGTCGTCGGTCACCGGCAGGTACGTCGCGCGGCCGGTGGCGGCGAGGTGGGCGTGCTGGGGGCCGACGCCGGGGTAGTCGAGGCCGGCGCTGATCGAGTGGGACTCCAGCGTCTGGCCGTCGGCGTCCTGCAGCACGTAGGTGCGCGCGCCGTGGAGCACGCCCCGGTCGGCGGCGTGGATGGTGGCCGCGTGGCGCGGGGTGTCGACGCCCTCTCCCCCGGGCTCGAAGCCGTAGATCGCGACGTCGTCGTCCTCGAGGAACGCGCTGAAGAGACCGATCGCGTTGGACCCGCCGCCCACGCAGGCGGCGATCGCGTCGGGCAGCACGCCGTACTGCTCGAGGCACTGGGCGCGGGCCTCGTCGCCGATGCCGCGGGTGAAGTCGCGCACCATGCTCGGGAACGGGTGCGGGCCGGCGGCGGTGCCGAAGAGGTAGGCGGTGTGGTCGACCGAGGCGACCCAGTCGCGCAGCGCCTCGTTGATGGCGTCCTTGAGCGTGGCGCTGCCGGACTCGACCGGCACCACCTTGGCGCCCAGCAGGTGCATGCGCGCCACGTTGAGCGCCTGGCGACGGGTGTCGACGGCGCCCATGTAGACGGTGCAGTCGAGCCCGAAGTACGCCGCGGCCGTCGCGCTGGCCACGCCGTGCTGGCCGGCGCCGGTCTCGGCGATGACGCGGGTCTTGCCCATCCGCTTCGTCAGCAGCGCCTGGCCCAGCACGTTGCGGATCTTGTGGGCGCCGGTGTGGTTGAGGTCCTCGCGCTTGAGCAGCACCCGGCAGCCAACCTGCTCGCTGAGCCGGGTGGCGTGGAACAGCGGGCTGGGCAGGCCGGCGTAGTCGCGCAGCACGTGCTCGAACTCGCCCACGAAGGCGGGGTCGGCCATCGCGTCGGTCCAGGCCTCGGTGAGCTCGTCGAGCGCGGCGATCAGCGCCTCGGGCATGAAGCGGCCGCCCCAGCCCTGCTCGGGCCCGCCGAACCAGCCCTGGGCGTCGGCGTCGAAGCGCCCCGACGGGGACGGGGTGGACGGCGGCGGGGCGGGGCTGCTGGTGCTGCTCATGCCTGGACTCCTGTCATGGCGGTGACGGCGGCCCGGGGGTCGCCGTCCTTGACGAGGGCCTCGCCGACGAGGACCGCGCGGGCCCCCTCGCCGACGTGGCGGCGCACGTCGTCGGGGCCGAGGACGCCCGACTCGGCGACCTTGACCACGTCGTCGGGGATCTGCGGGGCCAGCCGGCCGAAGGTGGCCTGGTCGATCTCGAGGGTCTTGAGGTTGCGGGCGTTGACGCCCACCAGCGGCGCGCCGAGCGCGACCGCGCGCTCGGTCTCGGCCTCGTCGTGCACCTCGACCAGGGCCGTGAGCCCGAGCTCGCCGGCCAGGTCGTGCAGGCGGCGCAGCTCGTCGTCGTCGAGCGCGGCCACGATCAGCAGCGCCAGGTCGGCGCCGGCGGCGCGGGCCTCCCACAGCTGGTAGTCGGTGACGATGAAGTCCTTGCGCAGCAGCGGGGTGTCGACCGCGGCGCGCACCGCGCGCAGGTCGGCCAGCGACCCGCCGAAGCGGCGCTGCTCGGTCAGCACGCTGATCGCGGCCGCCCCGCCGGCGGCGTACTCGCGCGCCAGCACGGTGGGGTCGGGGATGTCGGCGAGCGCGCCCTTGCTGGGGCTGCGCCGCTTGACCTCGGCGATCACGCTCGAGCCGGGGGCGCGCAGGTGCGGCATCGGGTCGCGCGGCGCGTCGACGTCGGCGAGCGCCGCACGCAGGTCGCTCAGCGACGTGGTGGCCTGGCGCTCGGCGAGGTCGACCCGGACGCCGGCGACGATGTCGTCGAGGACGGACACGGGGACTCCTGGAACGGTGGTGGGGACGCCCCTGAGTCTGTCACGCCGCTGGCTGCGCACCCGCCGCGCGGTCCTGTCGCGGGCACCCGGAGATGGTCCTCCGCCTGTTGGCGCGTCCTGCAGCGGCGGGCGGGCAACGGCGATACGTTCGCCCCGTCCTGTCCCGGCCCGCGTGGGCCCACCCCCAGAGGAACCCGATGAGCTACTCCGAGCCGCCTCCCCCGCCGCCCCAGTACGGCCAGCCCGCCTACGGCGGCGGCCCCGACTCCGCCCCGCCGCCCAACAACCTGGTCTGGGCGATCCTCAGCACCCTCTTCTGCTGCCTGCCGCTGGGCGTCGTCTCGATCGTCTTCGCCGCGCAGGTCAACAGCAAGTGGCAGGCCGGCGACCACGCGGGGGCCCGCGAGTCGGCCGACAAGGCCAAGAAGTTCGCGATCTGGTCGGCGGTGGCCGGCATCGTCGTCATCGTGCTCTACGTGGTCGTCGTCATCGCGGTCATGGGTGCCGGCACGGTGTGATGCCGATGCTCGACGAGCTCGACGAGCACCCCGTCGTCCCGGCGCCCGCCGCCCGGCGGGCGCCGGGACGCGCCTGGCTGCCCTTCGTGACGACCGGCCTCCTGGGGCTGGGCGCCGCCGCCGTGGTCGCCACCGTCGACCCGCACGAGCCGGGGCACTACCCGACGTGCCCGTTCCTGTCCGTCACCGGGCTGTACTGCCCGGGCTGCGGCAGCCTGCGCACGCTCAACTCGTTGGCCGGCGGCGACCTGGTCGGGGCGGCCGCGCGCAACCCGTTGACGCTGCTGGCCCTGCCGCTGCTCCTGCTCGCCTACCTGCAGTGGGGCCGCCGGCTGGCCGGGCGGGGCACCTGGTCGCCCACCTCCCTGCCCGCACGCTGGATCTGGCTCCTGCTGGGCGCGCTGCTGGCGTTCTGGGTGCTGCGCAACCTGCCCGGCTGGGACGTCCTGTCCCCTGCGTGACCTGCGTGACCGCCCCGGAGGGTCAGGGTGCGAGCCAGCCGCCGAGGGGCAGCGGCAGGTTCCGCAGCAGGGTGAAGGCCGCGACCGCGGCCAGCGCCGTCACCAGGACCACCGGGGCGGCACGCCCGCGCAGCCGCGCCACCGGCCGGCCGCGCCAGCGCGTGAGCGCCCACAGGCCCAGCAGCACCACGACGACCGGCGCGAGGACGACCAGCAGCAGGTTGCTCGAGGCCGCCGCGGCGACGTCGCCGTGGGTGAGGTCGTTGACCGCGCGCAGCCCCCCGCACCCGGGGCACCAGAACCCCAGCGCGGCGGAGGGGCACAGCCCCCAGCTGCCGGCGACGTGCGGGTCGCGCAGGCGCAGGGCCAGGGTGGCCAGCGCCAGCCCGCCGACGACCAGCCCCGGCGCCCGGAGCCGCTCGCGCCGCGTCGGCTGCGAGGGGGCGGGGGCCAGGACGCTCATCGGCGCGGCAGGCTCAGTGGCCGGACTCCTCGTGCAGGCCCATCTTGGCCATCACGAGGAAGACGAGGCCGGCGGCGACGGTGATCGCCACGCCCGCCCAGAAGACCGGGTAGCTCACGGGGCTGAAGAGCAGGCCCACGCTGCCGACGGTGAACCCGAGGAGTCCCACGACCACCGCGGTCCAGGCTGCGGGGGTGTTGCCGTGGCTGTTCGACATGTCTGGGCTCCTCGGGGGTACGTCGATCGGTGCGGCCGAGTGTAGTGGCGCGGGCCGCTCAGCCCGCACCCCGGTCCGGCCCGGACGTGTCCTCGTCGTCGGGGGCGGTCGGGTCGTGCCCCTCGTCGAGCGCGCGCCACAGGTCGAGGTCGGAGAGCTCCTCGACGGGGCGGGTGGCCGCAGCGGTCGCGGCGGCGCCCGCGCCACCCGTCGGGGCGTCGTAGCGGCTACCCATCTCGGGCCAGTGCGGCACCAGCCGCAGCGCGGCCAGCGAGGCGGCCACGAGCAGCACCGAGCCGGCGACGGCGGCGGCGTACCAGCCGGTGTGGGAGACCTCGGCGTCGGCGGCCCCCACCTGCTGCAGGGCGGTGCGCAGGTCGTCGGCCAGGCTCCCCCAGGCGGTCGCGGCGGCCGCGAGCGCACTCAGTGCGGCGACGACGCCGACGACCACGACGCCGCGGCGCACCACGCCGCGGGTGACCAGGACCACGCCCCAGGCCGCCAGCGCGACCAGTGCCAGCGAGGTCACCAGCGGCATGTCGTAGGCGGTGTCGGTCCCGCCGAGCCCGACCGAGGCGGTGACGCCGGAGCCGGGGTCGCCGTCGACGTCGACGCCCGGGCGGGTGCCGGCCACCGCCACCAGGGCACCGGCGGCCAGGCCGAGCAGCACGACCGGCGCGAAGGTGCGCCGCGCGCGAGCGGGCTCAGCCACGGTCGGCGGCACCGGTCAGCGGGAGCAGGTCGGCGTCGAAGCAGGTGTGCTCGCCGGTGTGGCAGGCCGCCCCGACCTGGTCGACCTTGACCAGGAGGGTGTCGCCGTCGCAGTCGAGGCGCACCTCGACGACGTGCTGGACGTGCCCGGAGGTGTCGCCCTTGACCCAGTACTCCCCGCGGCTGCGCGACCAGTACGTCGCCCGCCCGGTCGAGAGGGTGCGGGCCAGGGCGGTGTCGTCCATCCAGCCCAGCATCAGCACCTCGCCGGTGTCGTGCTGCTGGGCCACGGCGGGGACGAGCCCGTCGCTGGTGCGCTTGAGCCGTGCGGCGACGGCCGGGTCGAGCTGGTCGGTCATGGGCCCATCATCCCCCGCGCGCACCACCGCCCCCGCGCCGGGAGGCACGGGGGCGGTGGTCGGGGACCGCGGCAGCGGTCGGACGTCAGCGGATGCGGAAGCTGATCGTCTTCTTGGCGTTGCGGACGTCCTCGGAGCCGCTGAGGAACTTGACCCGCACGGTGTGGAAGCCGCGCGAGAGGCCGCGGACCACGATCTTGTGCGTGCCCCCGGTCAGGGACTTCCGGGCCAGGGTGCGCCTGTTCTCCTTCAGCACCAGCTCCCCGAGCACCGTGTCGACGGCGTCGGCGAGCACCGCGACCTTGAGCACGAGCTTGGTGCCCTTGGTCCGCTTGACGACGTCGAGCCGGGGCTTCTCCGGACCGGTCGTCCCCTCGCGCACCGTGCCCGCCGTGACCGTGCGCACCGCCTCGGCGCGCTCGGGGTGGGTGTAGGTGACGCGGGCCGAGAGGAGCGTGCCCAGGTCGGCGCCGGTCGGGCGGTAGCGGGTGCCGATGGCGCCCGGGACGGCCTGGCCGTCGCGCAGCCACTGCACGGCGCGGGTCGCGCCGGCCGGGTCGGTGGTGCCGGTGTCGACGACCACCTCCTCACCGACCTCCGCACGCCCCGAGACGCTGGGGGCGGTGAGGACCACGACCGGCTCGACGGGCTCGGCGGCGACGGTGCGCGCCTTCGAGGTGGCCGAGGCGCTGTCGCCGCCCCGGCGGGCGGTCACCACGGCGGCGACCGCCTTGCCGACGAGGCTCTCGGTCACCACGATCGACGACGAGGTCGCGCCGGCGACCGGGGTGCCGTCGGCCAGCCACTGGTAGGAGTACGTCAGGCCGGTGGCGGGGTCCCAGGTGCCGTCGGTGGTGCTGAGCGTGCCGCCGGGGGCGGCGGTGCCCGAGACGACCGGGAGCGCCGTGTTGGTCAGCGGCCCGGAGGCCACCGGGCCGACCGGGTCGGCGGTGGCGGTCCCGGAGGTGAGCCCGGCCTTGCTGGCCGTGACCCGCACCGTGACCAGCTTGCCGGCCTCGGCGGCCCCCAGCTCGTGGGTCGACCGGGTCGCGCCGCCGATGGCCACGCCGTCGGCGAGCCACTGGTAGGAGAACGACGTCGGCTCGTTGGTCCAGGTGCCCTCGGTGGTCGAGAGCGTCTGGCCGACCTGCGGGGTGCCGGTGATCCGGGGTGCCGTGCGGTTCGACACGGTGGTGGGGTCGGGGGCGACGAGCGCCGTCGACTCCGAGGTCGCCGTGCCCGGGTCCATGGCCTGGGCCACGGTGGCCGCCACGCGCACCGCGACGGGCTTGCCCTCGTCGGCGGCGCCGGGCGTGTAGGTCGTGCCGGTCGCGCCGGGGACGGCGCGGCCGTCGACCAGCCACTGGTAGGCGAACGTCGGCGCGTCGGCGTTCCAGGTGCCCGGCTGGGCGGTCAGCGGCTTGCCGACGAACGGCTGGCCGGTGACGCTGGGCAGCGTGGTGGCGCGCAGGCTGCCGCGCACGACCGCCACGGTGGTGCGCGAGACGGCGACCCGGTCGGGCTCGTTGGTGGTCTCGGTGACCTTCAGCGAGATCTTCCGGCCCAGCTGGGCCGCGCCGAGCCGCAGGCTGCTGGTCGTGGCGCCGGCGACGGCCTGGCCGTCGGCGAGCCACTGCAGCTCGAAGGTGCCGCCCTTGCTCCACTCGCCGGTGGTGCCGGTCAGGGTCTCCCCGACGACCGCCCTGCCGGTGACCTGCGGGTCCTGCCGGTTCTCGGTCGTCGGGTCGGCCGGGGCGTAGAACGGCGAGGCCTTCGCCTTGCCGGTCGGCTTGCTGCTCGCCGCCTCGCTGACGTCGCCGGTGGCGCGCCGCGCGGTCAGGTGCACCAGGTAGTGCTTGGCGTCGAAGGTCCCGATGATCGGCGTCGCGCTGGGGATCTCGTAGGTCGCCTTGTCGGAGGTGCCCGACGCCTTGGTCCAGGGACCGGCGGCGGTGTCGGACTGGAACCACTGGTAGGCGTAGGTGACGTCCGCCGCCGACCAGGTGCCGGGCTTGGCGGTCAGCGTGCCGCCCTCGACGGCCTGCCCGGCGATCCACGGCGGGGCCAGGTTGACCGGCCGGCCGTCGCTGAGGCGCACGTCGACACCGGTCGCGGCGACGGAGCCGAGCGTGACGTCGTCGGCGTCGCCGAGGGTCTCCTGGGGCGTCCCGTCGACGGTGTGGAACCCCTTGTCCGGGACCCCGACGCGGTAGGTGCGCGCCCGCACCTTCAGCTCGTAGGTGCCGTCGGTGGTCGTGGGCGCGCTGGCGGTGGGCAGCCGCCAGCTGCTGAGCACGGGCGCACCGTCGCGGATGTCCTGCACGAAGCGGTAGTGCGCGCGGACGGTCTCACCGCGGGCGGGGGCGCCCGTGGTGGTGGTGACGGTGCCGCGGACGGCCGAGACCGGCGGCAGGGCGTAGGTCTGCAGGGTGCGGCTCTGCTCGGGCGCCAGGCTGATGTCGGGCGCCTGGTCGAGGCCGACCAGGCCGGGCAGGAAGCCGTCGTTCTCACCGGTCAGGCGGGCCAGCATCCGGTAGCTGCCGCTGGGCACCGAGAAGGAGAAGCTGCCGTCGGAGCCGGAGACCGGCTTGGCGGCCACCGGGCGCCACTCGGTGTGCGCGGGGCCGCCCCGCTCGCCCTGCTCGGTGTAGGAGACCTTGCGCCACAGCGACACCTCGCCGCCGTCGTCGTACGCCGACCCGTCGGCCTCGGTCAGCGCGCCCGCGAGGACGGCCAGCGTGGGCAGGGTGACGTCGCGGCCGCTGAGGACCTGGTGCTTGGCGACCGAGAGGTTCTGACCCTCGTCGGCGACGGTGGCGGCCGGGAACCAGCGGGGCTCGCGGCCCGGCTTCTCGAAGCGCAGGCGGAAGGGCTTCTCGAGCCCGGCGTCGAGGACCGACACCGCGTAGGTGCCGCTGCGGTCGGTGGGGGTGCCCTCGGCGAACCCGGCCGTGACCCACTCCCCGGTCGCGGTGTCGAGGACCACCGGGGTCACCGTCACGCCCTGCACGGGCTGGCCGGTGGTGTCGCGCACGGTGCCGACGACCTGGGCGATGCGCTCCAGCTGCGCGTCGACGCCGCCCCTCGGAGTGGCGAACGAGGTCTCCACCTTGGTGGCCTCGCTGCGCGTGCCCTTGCGCTCGAAGAACTGCGGGCGGTAGCCGGGCGCGTGGAAGCCCACGACGTAGCCGCCACCGGGCGGCACCTCGGCGGAGTAGAAGCCGTCGGCGCCGGTCGTGGCCTGCGTCTTCTGGGCCTCGGTCCACACCGGCTGGCCCGAGGCGTCCGTGGTGCCGGTCTCGACCGAGATCTTGACGCCTTTGACGGGCTCGTTGGTGCCGGCGTCGCGCACGATGCCCTGGATGGTGGTGGTGCTGCGGCTGCCGAGCCGGGCGTCGAGGGGACGGGCGGTGCCCTCCTCGATCCGCACCAGGGCGGCGCGGGACTTGTCCTGGCTCATCGAGCCGTTGTCGAAGTAGTAGGTGCCGAAGGCGGGGGCCTCCACCTCGACGACGTAGTCGCCGAAGGCCTGGTCGACCAGCCAGCGGCCCTCGACGTCGGTCGTGTCGCTGACCTCCGACGACTCCTTGCCGTCGGCGTCGACCTGGGTGTGGCTCACGGCCCCGGTGCCTCCGTCGGCGTAGCGCCGGGTGAAGACCCGGATCTCCGCGTCCTTGACGGGGGTGCCGTCCGTGGTCACGACCGTGCCGCCCATCTGCGAGCGGGTCGTCTGGGTGAGGAAGCCGTGGACGGTGCTGGCGCTCTGCTTGTCGGCGAGCGTCACCGAGCCGGCCGCCGCGGGGTCCGCGGTGCTGGCCGTGCTCGAGAGGTAGTGGTGGGTGCGGTAGCCGGTGCGCGCGAAGGACAGCTGGTAGCTGCCGGGCAGCAGGCCGTCGAAGCGGTAGGCGCCCTTGGCGTCGGTGGTCGCCGACCGGGGGGTGGTGCCCGTGCGCGACAGGGTGACGGTCGCGCCCGCGACCGGGTCGCCGGCGAGGCTGCCCTTGCGGGTGACCACGCCGCTGAGCTCGGCGCTGCCGACCTCCAGCTGCTCGTCGACGGCCGTGCGTCCGCCGGTCACGGTCACGTAGGTGGCCTGGGCGAGGTCGGTGGTAGCGCTGCCGCCGTCGCGCAGGTAGGCCGGGTCGTAGCCCTGCGCGGTGTAGCCGACCAGGTAGGTGCTGCGGGTCGCGTCGTCCAGCGTGGTCGACCACGCCCCGTTGGCGTCGGTGGTGCCGGCCACGGCCACCAGCTCCTTGAACGCGCCGTTCTCCCGGTCGCCGAGCTTGACGACGACCCCGGACAGGGGCGCTCCGTCCTGCCCGAGCACCTTGCCGGAGACGGTGACCGTCGCAGCGTGGGCGGCCACCGAGAAGGTGCCCAGCACCAGCGCGAGGACGGTCAGGAGCAGCAGCGGCAGCGAGAGCGCTCTGCGGGGGTGGCGGGACGATGACGAGGGCATGGAACACCTCTCCGGTGGGGGACGCGGCACCGCCCGAGAAGGGTCGGCACTGGCCCCAACCGCCGGCTGTGACCGGTGTTACGGCAGGGGCCCGAGAAACCCCCGAACCGCGTGGGAGGTCTGGACCCACCGGTCCAGACCCGTTGCGCGAAGTAAAAAGTAAAGGTAAAGGAACTCAGCGGCCCTGCTGGGCGACCCACGAGGCGTGCAGGCCGGCGTAGACCGAGCCGGCCTCGGCGACCAGCGTGGCGTGCGGGCCGCGCTGCACGATGCGGCCGCGGTCGACCACGACCACCTCGTCGGCGGCCTCCGCCGTCGACATGCGGTGCGCGATCGTCACCGAGGTGCGCCCGCTCATCAGCCGCTCCAGCGCGCGGCCGATGCGCATCTCCAGCGACGGGTCGACCGCGCTGGTGGCCTCGTCGAGGACCAGGAGGTCGGGGTCGGCGAGGTGGGCGCGCAGCAGGGCCACCAGCTGCCGCTCCCCCGCCGACAGCGACTCGCCGCGCTGCCCCACCCGGGTCCCGAGCCCGGCGGGCAGGCCGGCGAGCCAGTCACCCAGGCCCAGCTCCTCGGCGCTGGCCCAGATCTCGGCCTCGGAGGCCTCCAGGCGCCCGTAGCGCACGTTGGCGGTGATCGTGTCGTCGAAGAGGAAGCCCTCCTGCGGCACCAGCACCACGCTGCGGCGCAGCGTCGCCTGCGCGATGTCGCGCACGTCGACGCCGTCGAGGAGCACCGCACCCTGCGAGGGGTCCATCAGGCGGGTCAGCAGCTTGGCGAAGGTCGACTTGCCCGACCCCGTCTCCCCCACGATCGCCACCCGGCGCCCGGCCGCGATGGACATGGTGACGTCGCGCAGCACCGGCGGACCGCCGGGATAGGCGAAGGTGACGTCGTCGAAGCGCACGTCGATCGGGCCCGGCGGCAGGTCGTGGCCCTCGGGGCCCGGGTCCACCAGGTCGGCGGGGGTGTCGAGGATGCCGATGACCCGGCGCCAGCCCGCGATCGCGAGCTGGGCGTCGGTGAGGATCTGGGTGCCCATCTGCACCGGCCCCACGAACAGGGTGACCAGGAACGCGAAGGCGAGGATCTCGCCGGCGGTGATGTCGCCGGCCAGGCCGAGCAGCACCCCCACCACGATCACGCCGGCGTTGGCCAGGCCCGCGGAGACCCCGCCGAGGGAGAACGAGAACGCCGTGAAGCCCTGGGCCCGGGTGCTCGCGACGCGGTGCGCGTCGACGGCCTCGTCGATGCGGTCCTGGGTGCGCGACTGCACGGCGTACGAGCGCACGACGGCAGCGCCCACGACCGGCTCGGAGATGGCCGAGAGCATCACGCCGACCTGGCGGCGCACGGTGCCGTAGGCCTGCGAGAGCTTGCGCTGGAAGTACTTCAGCGACGCGAAGAGCGGCGCGAAGCACAGCCACACCACCAGCGTGAGCTGCCAGGAGTAGACCAGCATCACCGCGGTCGCGATGACGACCTGGCCGATGCTGACCACGAAGAGCAGGCCGCCGAAGACCAGGAACTGGCTGACCTGGTCGACGTCGCTGGTGACCCGCGCGACCAGGGCCCCGCGCCGCTCGGTGTTCTGGGTCAGCAGCGGGAGGTCGTGGACGTGGCGGAAGGCCTTGGTGCGCAGCGTCGCCAACCCGCCCTCGGCGGTGCGGAACAGCCGGCTGGTCATCTTGTACGACGCCCACGAGGTCAGCACGATCGCGAGCGCCGCCAGCACCCCCATCCACGCGGTGAAGGCCAGGTCGGGCCCGCCCGCGGCGCCGAGCCCGCGGTCGAGCGTCTGCTGGACCGCGATGGGTACCACCACCTGGCCCGCGGAGGCGAGCACCGCGTAGGCCAGGGTCGTGCGGATCCCGACGGTCAGCTCGGGCGAGTGGTGCAGGCCGCGACGGATCGTCTCGACCGCCCGCATCTCCTCGCCGGTGTCGAGGGCGGTGCCCGAGCTCGAGGCGGCGCGCACGGCGCTCATGAGGACTCCTCCGTCGTGGTGCCGGGGGCGGGGTGCTCGTCCTCGTAGGCGTTGACGAGGGCGGCGTAGGAGGGGCTGCGGCCCAGCAGCTCCTGGTGGGTGCCGCGGTCGGCGACCCGGCCACCCTCGAGGTGCACCACCTCGTCGGCCAGCCCGATGGTGGCCTTGCGGTAGGCCACCACGAGCAGGCTCGGACGGTCGGCGGGGTCGTCACCCGGGCCACCCGCGCGCAGCGCGGCCAGGATGCGCGCCTCGACCTCGGGGTCGACCGCGGAGGTGGCGTCGTCGAGGACCAGCAGGCGGGGACGGCGCACCAGGGCGCGGGCCAGCGAGATCCGCTGGCGCTGGCCGCCGGACAGCGACGTGCCGCGCTCGCCGAGACGGCTGTCGAGGCCGTCGGGCAGGGCGGCGACGAAGTCGTCGGCCTGCGCGGCGCGCAGCACCTCCCAGACCTCCTCGTCGCCGATGTCGGCGCCGAGCGTGATGTTGCCGCGCACGGTGTCGTCGAAGAGGAAGGCCGTCTGGGCGACCAGCGAGACCGCCTCGGCCAGCTGGCCGGGCGCGAGGTCGCGCAGGTCCTGGCCGTCGAGGGCGATCCGCCCCTCGTCGGGGTCGACCAGCCGGGTGACCAGGGAGGTCAGGGTGCTCTTGCCCGACGCGGTGGCGCCCACGAGCGCCACGGTGCGGCCCGGCTCGACGGTGAGGGCCAGGTCGTCGAGGAGCCGCTGGCCCGGCTGGTGGGAGTAGCGCAGGCCCTCGATCTCGAGGCGGGCGCCGCGGCGGCCCGTGGGCGTCAGCGACGCGTCGCCGTACGGCATCTCGCCGGTGGCCTCGAGCACGCTGGTGACCCGCCGGAAGCCGACGACGCTGCGGGGGAACTCGCCCAGCAGCCAGCCGATGGAGCGGATCGGGAAGGAGACGATGGTCAGCAGGTAGGCCACCTGCACCACGTCGCCGGGGTCGGTGGCGCCGCTCTGCACCCGGGCCACGCCGACGGCCAGCACGACGAGCACGCCCAGGTTGGGCAGCGCGGCCAGGGCGGGGTCGAACATGGCGCGGATGCGCCCGGCGCGCACCAGCACGCCGCGCAGCTCCTGCGCCTTGGCCGAGAAGCGAGCGGTCTCCTCGCCCTCCCGCCCGAGGGTCTTGACCACCATGGCGCCGTCGAAGGACTCGTGGGCGACCTCGGAGAGCTCCGCGCGCAGCTGCTGGGCGCGGGTCATCAGCGGCGAGCTGAGCCGCTGGAAGACGACGTTGGCGGCGATCACCGCGGGGAAGATCAGCAGCCCGACCAGGGCCAGGACCAGGTCGGCGACGAGCATCTGCGCGACGGCGATCACCATCATCGCCACCGTGCCGACCGCCATCGGCAGCGGCGCGACCGGGCCCCAGGCGGCCTCGACGTCGGAGTTGGCGTTGGAGAGCAGCTGGCCGGTGGGGTGGCGCTGGTGCCACTCCATGGGCAGGGCGAGGTACTGCCGCGTCACCGCCCGGCGGGTGTGGGCCTGCATCCGGTACTGCATGATGCCGGCGCCCAGGCGACGCGCCACGATGCCCACCGCGCGCAGGATGGCGACGCCGAGGAACAGCGCGAGCACCGCCCAGAGCATGCCGGCGCCGATCTCGCCGGTCTCGAAGGCCGGCAGCACCACGTTCTCGGTCGACCAGCCCAGCACCCAGGCGTCGGCGACGGTCAGCGCGCCGAAGAGCACGCTGCCCAGGGTCGAGACCGCGAAGACCCAGGGCTCGCGCTTGATCGCCACCCACAGCACGGCGAAGCCGTCCCGGGTGGTGGTGGCGCGGTTGACCGGACCGGGCGGCGCAGCCGCGTCGACCTCGTCCGTCCCGGTCGCGACCTCGTCGACCTCGTCCGCGACCTGGCTCACCGCTCCCCCACCCGTCTGCTCCCGGGGTCCGCTCGTGCGTCCCCGACCGCGGGCCAACCCCGCGACCCCCGAGGCTATTCCTGCGCCCCCACCGGCCGCACACCCCGGCCCTAGGGTGGCGCCATGGACCACGCCGCCCCCCGCTCCCGTGCCCGACGCACCGTGCTGAGGGGAGGCCGGGTGCTCGACCCCGGCACGCCCGGGCCGCTCGCCGCGCGGCCCACGGCGCTGGCCGTCGAGGACGGCCGGGTCGTCGCGCTCGGCGACGACGACGCGGCGCAGGCGTGGGCCGGCACCGGTGACGAGGCCCCCGAGGTCGTCGACCTCCGGGGCGCCCTGGTCACCCCCGCCTTCGTCGACAGCCACGTGCACACCGTGCGCACCGGCTTCGCGCTCACCGGGCTCGACCTCTCCGGGCCGTCGTACGCCGCCGCGTCGGGGCTCGAGGACGTGCTCGACGCGCTCGCCCGCCACGCCGCCCGCCACCCCGACGACGCGGTGCTGGTGGGCCAGGGCTGGGACGAGACCCCGTGGCGCGCGGGGCGCCCGCCCACCGGCGACGAGCTCGAGCGGGCCGCGCCCGGGCGCCGCACCTACCTGACCCGGGTCGACAGCCACTCCTCGGTCGTCAGCCCCGCCCTGGCCTCCCTGGTGCCCGGCCTCACCGACCTGCAGGGCTGGTCGCCCGACGGCCGCGTCGAGCGCGACGCCCACCACGCGGTGCGGCACACGCTCGAGGGCCTCATCGGCGACGCCGAGCGCCTCGACGCCGCCCGGGCCGCCTGCCACGCCATGGCCGCGGCCGGCATCGCGGGCTTCCACGAGAACGCCGCACCCCACATCGGCCCCGAGTCGGAGATCTCGCTGGTGCGCCGGGCCGCCGAGGACGTCGGGCTGGCCGCGACGGTCTACTGGGGCGAGCTGATGGCCGTCGAGACCGCCGCCCGGCTGGGGGTGGCCGGGCTCGCCGGCGACCTGGTGGCCGACGGCGCCTTCGGCTCGCGCACCGCCGCGCTCGGCACGTCGTACGCCGACGCGGCGACCTGCGGGCACGCCTACGTCAGCGCCGAGCAGGTGCACCAGCACGTCGTGGCCTGCACCCGCGCCGGCCTCCAGGCCGGGTTCCACTGCATCGGCGACGCCGCGCTCGACGCCGTCGGCGAGGGGTTCGCGGCCGCGGCCGCCGAGCTGGGCGACGAGGCCGTGCGGGCCCGGCGCCACCGCCTCGAGCACGTCGAGATGCCCTCGCCGAGCACCGTCGCGCTGCTGGGGCGCCTGGGCGTCACCGCGAGCGTGCAGCCGATGTTCGACGGCCTGTGGGGCGGCCCCTCGGGCATGTACGCCGCCCGCCTGGGCGAGCGCTGGCGCGCGACCAACCCGTTCCGCGACCTGGCCGAGGCCGGTGTGCCCCTCGCCTTCGGCTCCGACTCACCGGTGACGGCCCTGGGCCCGTGGGCCGCGGTGCGGGCCGCGGTCCACCACCACGTGCCCGAGCAGGGGCTGGCGCCGCTGGCGGCGCTGGGGGCCCACACCCGGGGCGGCTGGCTGGCCGCGGCCCAGGACCACCGCGGGCGGCTGGCCCGCGGCTGGGTGGCCGACCTGGCGGTCTGGGAGACCCCGGCGGGCCTCGATGCCGACGGCGTGCCGGTGCTGGAGGCCGGGGCCGCGCTGCCCCGGCTGCTGCGCACCCTGGTGGCCGGACGCACCGTCCACCAGGCCGGCTGAACGACCAGCGAGCGGCTACCAGCGACCGGGCTCGACGGTGGCCCGCTCGCCCGGGGGCAGGGCGTTGTAGAGGCGCATCGAGCCGCGGGCCGCGCCGTCGGCGGCCGGGTCGGCGTAGAACGACAGCACGGTGACCGACGCCGGCGAGAGCTCCATGCGGTAGACCGCCTCGAGGGGCGCGCCCAGCGCGTGGGCCACCAGGGTCTTGATGGGCGTCACGTGGCTGACCACGACGACGGTGCGACCGGCGTGCTCGGCCAGCACCCGCTCGAGCCCGGCCAGCACCCGCTCGCGCACGGTGGTGAACGACTCGCCCCCCGGCGGGGCCACGTCCATCGAGCCCAGCCAGGCGTCGAGACCGGGCCGGTCGCGCTCGGCGACCTCGCTGAAGGTCAGCCCGTCCCACTCGCCGAACTCCATCTCGGCGAAGCCCGGCTCCACCGACACGCTGCGTTCCAGCCGCGCCGCCACGACCTCGGCGGTCTCGCGGGTGCGGCGCACCGGCGAGGAGACGACCGCGTCGACCCGCTCGCCGAGGCCGGTCAGCCAGTCGGCGGTGTCGCGGGCCTGGGCCAGGCCCTCCTCGCTCAGCGCCGGGTCGTCGCCGCCCAGGCCTCCCGAGAAGCGCTTGGCCGCGGTGTGCCGGGTCACGCCGTGGCGCACCAGCACCAGCGTGGTCGGCGGCGCGCCGGGCCCGCTCCAACCGCGGTGGCCGGCCTGGTCGCGCGGCTGCTCGCCGCGCGTCGCGCCCGGCGACTCGATCTCCTCGATGAGCGACTCCTCGTCGGGAGCCTCCTCGGCGGGGCGCTCCTCGACCGGGTCGGCGGCGGGCCCGGCGCCGGCCACGGTGACGCCCTCGCGCACGCCGTCCAGCGCCTCGTTGGCCAGCCGGTCGGCGTGGGCGTTGCGGGCCCGCGGGATCCAGGTGTAGGTGGTGCCCTCGGGGGCGATCTCGCCCGCCTCGGCGGCCAGCACCCGCATGTCGGGGTGCTTGATCTTCCAGCGCCCCGACATCTGCTCGACCACGAGCTTGGAGTCCATCCGGACCTCCACCGCGGCCCCCGGGGCGTGCTCGACCGCGAGCCGCAGCCCGGCGACCAGCCCGGAGTACTCCGCGACGTTGTTGCTGGCCACGCCGATGGTGCGGGCGTCCTCGGCGATCACCTCGCCGCTGTCGGCGTCGCTCAGCACGGCGCCGTACGCCGCGGGGCCGGGGTTGCCGCGCGAGCCGCCGTCGGCCTCGACGACGACGCGCGTGGTCACAGCCCCGACTCCGGGGTGCGCACCAGGATGCGCGTGCACTCCTCGCAGCGCACCACGAGGTCGGCCGGGGCCGAGCGGATCACCGCGAGCTCGGCGTTGTCGATGCTGAGCTGGCAGCCGGTGCAGCGGCGCTGGTGCAGCATGGCCGCACCCACCCCGCCCTTGGCCGCGCGCAGCTTCTCGTAGAGAGCCAGCAGGTCCTCGGGCAGGCCCTCGACCGAGGGGCCGCGCTGGGCCTCGACGTCGACGAGCTGGGCGTCGATGGCCGCGACCTTCTCGTCGCGGGCCGCGATCAGCTCGCCCAGGCGCACGTCGGCCTGCTCGAGGAGCGTGGTGACCGAGTCGAGCACCGACTGCGCCTCCTCGAGGCGCTCCATCACCTCGAGCTCGTCGTCCTCGAGGCTGGCGATGCGCCGCTCGAGGGACTCCAGCTCGTGGCCGAGGCGCTCGAGGTCCTTGGGGTTGCCGACCTGGCCCTTGTCCATCCGCTCGCGGTCGCGGGCCCGGCGAGCCTTGACCTGCTCGACGTCGGCGTCGACCTTGGCCTGCTCGACGGCCAGGTCGTCGACGACGATGCGGGCGTCGCGGGCCTGGTCGTCGAGCTCGGTGCGGTGGGCCTGCAGCTCGGCGATCTCGGCGATCTCGGGCAGGCTGCGGCGCTGGTGGCGCAGCTGGTCGGCACGGGAGTCGAGCTCCTGGACGTCGAGCAGCGTGACCTGGGCGGTCGGGTCGGCTTTCAGCGGTCTCTCCTGGCTGTGGGATGTGCTGTGTGTTGATCGGGGCGGAACGTCCACGGGTCGGTGCACCGGGTGCTCACGCGGGTCTCCACCGTAGCGCCCCGCTCGCCCACCAGCGCTGCCCGGAGTCGGGCCTCCAGCACCGGCAGCCAGGTCCACTCCGCCGCCCAGTGCGCCACGTCGACCAGTGCGGGCCCCTCGTGCTCGAGGAACTCCGAGGCCGGGTGGTGACGAAGATCGCTGGTGACGTAGACGTCGACCCCACCGGAGCGCCCCGTGTCGCGGCCCGTGCCGAGCACGGTGTCGAGCAGGAAGTCGCCGGCGCCGCCGCACACGGCCACCCGGCGCACCTCGCGGTCGGGGTCGCCCCCGACCCGCACGCCGTGCACGGTGGGCGGCAGCACCTCGGCGACCCGGGCCGCGAAGGCGGCCAGCGTCATCGGCTCCACGCTGCCCACCCGACCGGTCCCGGTGCTCGACAGGCCGGGGTCGGCGAGCTCCACGACGTCGTAGGCCGGCTCCTCGTAGGGGTGCACCGACAGCAGCGCGCGCACCACCTCGGCGCGGCGCGAGCGCGGCGCCACCACCTCGACCCGCACCTCGGCGACCTCCTCGAGCTCACCGACCCGGCCGATGGCCGGGCTGGCACCCGGCGTCGGGCGGAACCGGCCGACGCCCTCGACGGTGAAGGAGGCCGACTCGTAGTCGCCCAGGCGCCCGGCGCCGGCCTCGGCCAGCGCGATGCGCAGCCGCTCGGCGTCGGCGACCGGCACCAGCACGCCGATCTTGTCGAGGGCCGGGCGCTCGGCGCGCAGGATCGGGCGCAGGTCGTCGAGCCCGAGCGCGAGGGCCAGCGACTCCGAGACCCCGCCCTCGGCCTGGTCGGCGTTCGTGTGGGCGGCCAGCAGGGCGCAGCCGGCCCGGGCCAGGGTGTGCAGGGTGCGCCCCTTGGGCGTCTCGGTGGTGAAGCCGTGCACGCCCTTGAGGAAGAGCGGGTGGTGCACCACCAGCAGGTCGGCTCCCCACTCGGCGGCCTCCTGGGCCACCGCGGGCGACGGGTCGACGGCCAGCATGATGCGGCGCACCGGCTGCGCGGGGTCGCCGTGCACCAGCCCGACGCGGTCCCAGGAGTCGGCGGTGCCGGGCGGGTACCACCCGTGCACCAGGTCGACGACGTCCCTCAGGCTGGGCTCGGTGCTCGCGTGCATGAGGGGAGGCTATCGGCGCTCGCGCCGGGACCTAGGCTGGGCGCCATGCCCGTCGTGAAGATCAACGCCATCTCCGTCCCGCCGCAGGCCGGCCCCGAGCTCGAGAAGCGCTTCGCCGCCCGCGCCGGCGCCGTCGAGGGCTCCCCCGGGTTCCTCGGCTTCCAGCTGCTGCGCCCCACCGCGGGCGAGGAGCGCTACTTCGTCGTCACGCACTGGGAGGACGAGGAGTCCTTCGCCGCGTGGCGCGACGGCGGCGCCCAGGCCGCCCACGCCGGCGAGCGCGCCAAGCCCGTGGCCAGCGGGGCGGACCTCCTGGAGTTCGAGGTCGTCATGGACGTCCGCCCCTCCTGAGCACCCCTGCGCGTCAGTTGACCTGGCGCTCCTGGCCCTCCCAGTAGGGCGCGCGCAGCTTGAACTTCTGCAGCTTGCCGGTCGCGGTGCGGGCCAGCTCGTCGCGGATCTCCACCGAGGTGGGTGCCTTGTAGCCGGCCGCGCGCTCCTTGCACCACGCGATCAGCTCGGCCTCGGTCGCCTCGGCGTCGGGGGCGAGCACGACGAGCGCCTTGATGGTCTCGCCCCACTTCTCGCTCGGGACGCCGATCACGGCGACCTCGGCGACGGCCGGGTGCGAGAAGAGCACGTCCTCGACCTCGATCGAGGAGACGTTCTCGCCGCCGGTGATGATCACGTCCTTCTTGCGGTCGCTGATCGTCAGGTAGCCGTCGTCGCCGATGACGCCGCCGTCGCCGGTGTGGAACCAGCCGCCGGCCAGGCAGCGCTCGCTCTCCTCGGGCTGCTCCCAGTAGCCCTCGAGGCACACGTTGGAGCGGGCCAGCACCTCGCCCTCGTTCTCGGGCTCCTCCGAGATCGCGAGCCGTACGCCGAGCGCGGGCGCCCCGGCCCGGGTCAGGCGCGCGGCGCGCTCCTCGGGCTCGAGGTGGTCCCACTCGGCGCGGCCCCGGTTGATGGTCAGCAGCGGGGAGGTCTCGGTGAGGCCGTAGATCTGGATGAACTCCCAGCCCAGCTCCTCCTCGACGCGCACGACGGTGCGCGTCGGCGGCGGCGCGCCGGCCATGATGATGCGCACCCGGTCGCGTCCGGGGATCGGGCCCTCCCACTCCTGGGCCGCCTCCAGCACCGCGGCGGCCACGGCGGGCGCGGCGCACATGACGGTCACGCCGTGCTCCTCGACGCGGCGCAGGATCTCGGCGCCGTCGATCTTGCGGATCACCACGTGGGTGGCGCCGGCCTGGGTGGCGATGAAGGGCCAGCCCCAGCCGTTGGCGTGGAACATCGGCAGCGTGTGCAGGTAGACGTCGCGGTCGCTGACCCCGGCGTGCATGCCGAAGGTGACCGCGTTGGTCCAGATGTTGCGGTGCGTGATCTGCACGCCCTTGGGCCGCGCGGTGGTGCCCGAGGTGTAGTTGATGGTGGCCGTGGCGTTCTCGTCGGGCTCCCACGGCTGCGGCACGCTGCCCTCGGGGGCGTAGAGCTGGTCGTCGTCACCGATCACGAACCGGTGCTCGGCGGTGACGTCGCGCAGCTCCTCGTCGAGCTCGGGGTCGATGATGAGCACCCGCGCCCCGGAGTGCTCGACGATGTACTGCACCTCGTCGGGGCGCAGCCGGAAGTTCACCGGCACCAGCACCCGTCCGTAGCCCGCCACGCCGAAGAACGAGGTCAGCAGCCGGGCGCTGTTGTGGCTGACCACGGCCACCCGGTCGCCGACACCGATGCCGAGCTCGTCGAGGCGCGCCGCCTGGCGGGCGGCGAGGTCCGCCATCTCGCGGTAGGTCAACCGGCCCTTCTCACCCAGCGGCTGCGCCGGCTGGTCGGGCTCGTCCACGACGCCGACCCGCTCGCCGTAGACCTGCACGGCGCGGTCGATGAAGTCCGAGATGCTGAACGGGACGATCATGGGCTCCTCCAAGCGGTCGTGTGACGGGGCCCACTCTAGGCAGGCCCCGGGTCGCGGCACCCCCGCCCGACCCGGCCCGTACGCCGAGCGGTGCGGCCGCGGCGACGAACGGTCGGCTCGGCCCGCGGCTGTAGCATCGGGGCGTCCGGGACGACCCCGCCGGCCGCCGGCCGGCAGCACGGAGGACGACATCCACAGCGCGGAGCAGCCCGCCCGCCCCACGAGGACCCTCGTGTGGGCGCGTGCCGCCGTGCTCGGTCCCGTGGTGCTGCTCTCCGGCGTGGTCTCCCACGTGACCGCCGACGGTCTGCTCCCCGGCCCGGGGGCGCTGGTCGTCCTGCTGGCCGTGTGCACCGCCCTGTCGGCGGTGCTCCTGCGCACCCGGGCCTCGGCGCTGCGCCTGGTCGCCCTGCTGGTCGGCGGGCAGGGGCTCACCCACCTCCTGCTCTCGGCGGGCGCGGGCCACACCGGCTCCGGCGCGACCGCGACGACCGCTGCGGGCGGGGCACCGGCCGCCGGCTCCGCGCTGCACACGGCCGCCGACGAGGGCGGGCGCCGCGTCGGGTCGCTGACCGACCACTTCGAGGCCGCCACGGCGGCCGGAGGGCGCGCCGCCGAGGCCGCCCCGCTGGGCGCTGCGCCGGGCGGGCTGGGCTCCTCGTTCGGCCACCTCGTCGACCACGCCCTGGCCCAGGGCCCGCTGATGCTGCTGGCCCACCTGGCGGGCGCCGTCGCGCTCGGCCTGTGGCTCGCCGTCGGCGAGAGCGCGCTGTGGCGGCTGCTCGTCCTCGCAGCCGTGCAGGTCCGGCTCGCGCTGGTCGCCGACGGGTGCGCCCGCCCGCTGCGGGCCTCCCTGCACGGCGCGATGGACGCCGCCCGACGGCTCCCGGTCCCCGCGCCGCTGCACCTGCCGCTGCCCGACTCCCTGCTGCACCGGCTCGTCGCCCGCCGCGGCCCACCGCTCCTCCTCGCCGCCTGAGCCCCGCGCGCCGCCGACCGCGGCGCTTCCCGCGCGCGACCGCGCGCCCACGTCGTACGAGGAGACCCCGATGAGCAGCACCACCCGCACCACCAGCAACCGCACCCGCCGGCTGGTCCCGGCCGCCGCACTCGCCCTCGCGCTCGGCGCCGGCCTCGTGGCCTGCGGCGACGAGGAGCCCGCCGACGCCTCGTCGTCGAGCACCGCTGCCGAGGCGAGCGCCGAGATCACCGTCGGCGACCCCTGGGTGCGCGCCACCACCGGCGCCGAGGACACCACGATGTCGGCGGCCTTCATGACCATCGACAACGCCGGCGACGCCGACGTCACCCTCACCGGCGCCTCCACCGACGTGGCCGGCACGGTCGAGATCCACGAGATGTCGATGGTCGACGGCGCCATGGCGATGTCGGTCATGGACGACGGCCTGGTCATCGAGGCCGGGCGCGGCAAGGTCCTCGAGCCCAGCGGCTACCACGTGATGCTGATGGACGTGCAGCGCGAGCTCGCCGCCGGCGACGAGGTCGACCTCACCCTGGAGTTCTCCGACGGCACCACCGAGACCCTCACCGTGCCGGTCAAGGAGTTCACCGAGGAGGAGGGCCACTACCACGAGCCCGGCACCGGTGAGCACGACCACGGCGACGACGAGCACGGCGACGACGAGGAGCACTCGCACTCGTGAACCCGGCCCCACGCGTCAGCCGCCGTCGCTTCCTGGGCTACGTCGGCAGCACCGGTGTCGGCGCGGCCGCCGGGGCCCGGGGGGTGCCGGGCGTCGGTGGCGCGGGGGGGCCCCCCGCGTCCTCGGCGCCGGCGGCCGCGGGTGCGCCGGGGCGCACCATCAAGCCGTGGGGCGCCCACCAGCCCGGCGTGGCGACGGCGCAGACCGAGGTCACCGAGCTGGTCGCCCTCGACCTGCGCGCCGACGTCGACCGGGAGGCGCTGGGCCGGCTGATGCGCCTGTGGACCGGCGACATCGAGGCCCTGACCGCCGGCCGCGGCGCGCCCGGCGACCCGGCCCCGTGGCTCTCCCAGCCGGCCTCCGACCTCACGATCACGGTCGGCGTCGGCCCCGACGCCTGCCGGCCGGGCCTGTTCGGCGCGGGCCCCGACGGGTTCGCGGCGGTGCCGCCGATGAGCCGCGACCGGCTGCAGGAGCGCTGGAGCGGCGGCGACCTCCTCGTGGTCGTAACCGGACGTGACGGCACCACCGTCGCCCACGCCGTACGCCGCCTGGTCGCCGACGCGGCGCCCTTCGCGCGGGCGCGGTGGCGCCAGGCCGGGTCGTGGAACCCCACCGGACCCGACGGGCGCCCCCAGACGGGCCGCAACCTCTTCGGCCAGGTCGACGGCTCGGGCAACCCGCACCCGGGCAGCCCGCTGTTCGACTCCACGGTGTGGGTGCGCGAGGGACGCTGGGCGGGCGGCAGCACCCTGGTGGTGCGACGCATCCGGATGGACCTCGACACCTGGGACGAGCTGACCCGCGACGAGCAGGAGCGCTCGGTCGGGCGGGCGCTGGCCGACGGCGCACCCCTGACCGGCGGCATGGAGGTCGACGAGCTCGACCTGTCCGCGCGCTCCCAGGGTCGGCTGGTGGTGCCGGTCGACGCGCACGCACGCCGCGCGCACCCCTCTCTCAACGGCGGTCGGCGGATGTTCCGCAAGGGTGCCAACTACACCCGCGAGGTCGAGACCGAGCAGGGCGTCGAGGTCGAGAGCGGTCTGGTGTTCCTGGCCTACCAGGCCGACCTGCTCGACCAGTTCGTGCCGGTGCAGCGGATGCTCGACGAGTCCGACCAGCTCAACGAGTGGACCACCGCGATCGGCTCGGCGACCTTCGCGGTGCTGCCCGGCTTCGAGCAGGGCTCCTGGTTGGGCGAGCAGCTGCTCGCCTGACCGCGACCCGGCGCCACTTCCCCGCCGAGCCGGCGCCACTTCCCCGCCGACCCGGCGCCAGTTCCCCGCCGAGCCGGCGCCACATGAGAGCTTTCTCATCGGGCTCTCACGGCCCTCCCACCGCCGGAGAGGATGCTGGCCTCATGAGTCGCCCGTGGAAGGTCGTCCTGCTGGCCGTCCTGGTCCTGCCCGTGCTGGCCTACGCGGCCGGCGCGCTGACGGCGACGTCGCCGCGCGAGCCCGCGCCGCGCCCTCCCATCCTGCTCGAGGATCCACGCGGCGACGTCTCCCCCGGCGCCACGCTGAGCCCCTCCGCCCCGCCGACCTCCAGCCCCTCCTCCGACGACGACGACGATGATGACGATGACGACGGGGTCACCGTGATCCGCCCCGACATCGGCGAGGACGACGACGACGACGATGACGACCACGATGACGACGATGACGATGGGGACGACGACGAAGGGGACGACGACTGAGCAGGCCCGGCACTCCTGAGCACCGGCCCGACCGCCAGCCGCGGTCGGGCCTGTCGGTGCGCGCCCGGATCAGCGCCACGGTGGCCCTCCTGGTCGCCGCGACGCTGCTGCTGGCCGGCGTCCTGGTCTACGCCATCGAGGCACGACGCCTCGGCGAGCAGACCGCGTCGGCCGTCGACCAGGAGCTGGCCGAGCTCTCCGCGCTCCAGGAGGACGGGGTCGACCCGACCACGGGCGAGCCCTTCGCCGACGTCGCCACCCTGCTGCGGCTCTTCATGGAGCGCAACGTCCCCGACGACGACGAGCTCCTGGTCGGCTGGGTCACCGGCCAGCAGGTCGAGTACGTCTCCCCCCGCACCGACCCCCTCGCCGAGGACCCGGCGTTCGTCGACCTGGTCGAGCCGATCGTCGAGGAGGGCGGCACGGTGCGCGCCGAGCTGCCGGCGTACGGCGAGCTGCTGGTCGTGGCGCAGCCGGTGGCCATGCGCAGCGGCTCCCAGTCGGGCGCGCTCGTGGTGGTCACCCGGCTCGAGCAGACCCGCGCCGGGCTGGTCGAGACGATGCGCACCTATGCGATCGTCTCGGCGCTGGCGCTGCTGGTGGTCACCGGTGCCGCCTACCTGCTGACCGGGCGGCTGCTCGCGCCGCTGCGCACCCTGCGCGAGACCGCCCAGGAGATCTCGGAGACCGACCTGTCGCGCCGGCTGCCCGTGCGCGGCAACGACGACATCACCGCCCTGACCCGCACCGTCAACCAGATGCTGGCCAGGCTGGAGTCGGCCTTCGCCGGGCAGCGCCAGTTCCTCGACGACGCCGGGCACGAGCTGAGGACCCCCCTCACGGTGCTGCGGGGCCACCTCGAGCTGCTCGACGCCGGCGACCCCCACGACGTGGAGCAGACCCGCGCGCTGCTGCTCGACGAGGCCGACCGCATGTCCCGCCTCGTCGGCGACCTGATCCTGCTCGCCAAGAGCGACCGGCCGGACTTCGTCACCCCGGCGCCCTGCGACCTGCGCACCCTCACCGAGGACGTCCTGGCCAAGGCCAGCACCCTCGGTGGGCGCGACTGGCGCCTCGACGGTGTCGCCGAGGTCGTCGTGCCGGCCGACGCCCAGCGCCTGACCCAGGCCCTGCTGCAGCTGGCCGAGAACGCCACCAAGCACACGGGCCCCGGTGACACGGTCGCGCTCGGCTCCGCCTGGGAGGGCGGCCAGGTGCGGGTGTGGGTGCGCGACAGCGGCCCGGGGGTCGCCGAGGCCGACCGGGAGACGATCTTCGACCGCTTCGGTCGCGGCAGGGTGCCGGAGGGCGACGACGGCTTCGGCCTCGGGCTCTCCATCGTCAGCGCCATCGCCGAGGCGCACGGCGGCCGGGTGGGGGTCGAGGACCCCGGGCCGGAGCATCCCGCCGGCGCCCGCTTCGTCATCACCCTGCCCGCCCACCCCACCGAGGAGTCCACGTGGCCCGCATCCTGATCGTCGAGGACGAGGCCCGCATCGCCTCGTTCATCGCCAAGGGCCTGCGCGCCGACGGCCACCAGGCCACCGTGGTCGGCGACGGGCCCACCGGGCTCGACCTCGCGCTCGCCGGCGAGCACGACCTGGTGATCCTCGACATCGGCCTGCCCGGGATGGACGGCTTCGAGGTCCTCGACCAGCTGCGCTCGCAGGGCTCGCGGCTGCCGGTCGTCGTGCTCACCGCCCGCGACTCGGTCACCGACACGGTCTCCGCGCTGGAGGGCGGTGCCGACGACTACATGGCCAAGCCGTTCCGCTACGCCGAGCTCCAGGCGCGCATCAGGCTGCGGCTGCGGCAGGGGCAGGCCGCCGGCGACGCCGTGTCCTCCGCGACCTCCGACGCGCTCGAGGTGGGCGGGGTGCACCTCGACCTGCGGACCCGGCGGGCCCGGGTGGGTGGGCAGCAGGTCGACCTGTCGGCCCGCGAGTTCGCGCTGGCCGAGATCTTCATGCGCAACGCGGGGCAGGTCCTGTCGCGCGAGCAGCTGCTCGACCACGTCTGGGGCTTCGACTTCGACCCCGGCTCCAACGTCGTGGACGTGTACGTCGGCTACCTGCGCAAGAAGTTCGGGGCCCGCTGCATCACCACCGTGCGCGGCATGGGCTACCGCTTCGACTCCTGAGCAGGCTCAGGCCCGCCAACCGGTGAGCCGCGGGGCCGGCAGCCGGGCCAGGACCGGCTCGCACGCCTGGGCCACCTCGTGCGGGAGCGGGCGGTCCTCCGGTCGCTTCTCCAGCCCGGCCAGCACGACCTTCTCCACCTCGGTGGGCACCCGCGGCGGCAGCGGCCGGGGCGCCTGCACCAGCTGCGGGTGCCGTTCCTCCGGGGTCGCGCCGTGCCGGTCGGGGCGGTCGAAGGGCAGGTGGCCGGCCACCGCCTCGAACAGGGTGACGCACAGCCCCCAGACGTCGCTGGCGTGCCCGGGACCCTCGCCCCGCGAGGGGTCGGCCTGCTCCGGCGACAGGTGGTCGTCGGTCCCGATCACCGCGGTGAGGGCGCGCGCCTGGTCCACCGGCCGGGCCACCGACAGGTCGATGAGCCGCGCCGGGGCGCCCATGATGATGTTGCTGGGCTTGATGTCCAGGTGCGTCCACCCGACGTGGCGCAGGTAGTGCAGCGCCGAGGCGACCTCGATGGCCAGTGGCAGGTACTGCTGCTCGGTGAGACGACCGTGGCGGCGCAGCAGCGTGGAGAGCCTGGGGCCGTCGAGGTGCTCGAGCACGAGGTGCGGGCGTGGCCCCTCCTCCTCGTGCCGCAGTCCGCGCACGACGACCGGGTGGTTGACCGCCGCGAGGGCCTGCGCCTCACGGCGCAGGCCTCGCAGCGCCGAGGCGTCGTCGACCCGGCCGGGCCGCACCACCTTGACCACGACCGGTGCGTAGGTCACCTCGTCGAACGCCAGGTAGGCCTCGTACGTCGACCCGCCACCGAGCAGGCGCACCGCGGTCAGCTCGGGGGTGATCTGGTCGCCGGGGTGGAGGTCCCAGGTGGGTGCGTCCTGGCTCACCGGTGCACACCCGTGGAGCGCGAGGTCGTCGCGTCGGTGCTGTCCTCCAGGCTGTCCTGGCTGCTGGTGGCATCGTTGCTCGTCCCGGTGCCGGTGCCGGTGCTGGTCCCGGTGCTGGTGTTCGTGTGGTCGCGGTGGCGGTCGCGGGTGTCCTCGTCGTCATCGTCGTCGACCGTGGTGACGACGGCCGTGCCGTCGTCGTCGCGCTTCCACGGCTCGGCGTCGACCGAGGTCGAGGCGGCGGGGAGGGCGAGCACACCGGCGCCCACGGCCCCGGCGACACCAGCGACCCCGACGACTGCCAGGGTGGCGATCTTCTTCATGGTGGTTCCTCTCGTCGATGGCCCCAGGGGCCCGTTCGCTGACGAGGGAACTCAACCGCTCCCGGGTGAGCCCACCATGAGGCCGCGATGAGATCGCTCTCACGATCCGGGCCGGACCTCAGCGGCGCCACACGCGACGTCGCGGCCCGGTGACGGGCTCGACCGAGGGGGACTCGGTCTGGGCCCAGACCCGGCGCCAGGTGGCGGCGTCCGGCCCGCCGGGGTCGGGGGTGGTGCCGGCTGCCCGGCGGCGCTGCGCCTCCCACCAGGTGCTGCGGTCCTCGTCGAGCAGCGCCGCGACGGCGTCGCGCACCCGGGGGGCGAACTCGCGCACCGACTCCCCCTCGGCGGCGCGCAGCGGCTCGCCGAAGCGCACCGTGAGCTGGCGGCGCCCGCCGGCGTCGCGGCCGGGCCAGCCCACCCCCCGCGGCATCGCCGCGAAGGTCCCCCGGTGGGCCACCGGCACGATCGGCACGTCGTGGGTGTGGGACAGGTAGGCCGCGCCCATCCGGAAGGTGTGCATCCACCCGTCGCCCGAGCGCGTGCCCTCGGGGAAGACCACCAGGCTCCATCCGTCGGCGAGCACCTCGCCGGGCGTCGCCGAGATCGACCCGCCGCGACGGTCGATGGGGAAGGTGTTGAAGACCAGCGAGGAGCCCACCGCGCGCCACCAGGTGTCGAAGAAGTAGTCGGCGGCCGCCGCCACCGCGGTGCGCCGGCGCCACTCGTCGGGCAGCGAGAGCAGCAGCAGCGGGGTGTCGAGGTGCGAGGCGTGGTTGGCCACGAAGATCACCGGTCCCCGGGTGCGCTCCAGCACGTCGAGGCCCTCGACCCGGGTGCGCACCTGGGAGCGGAAGACCGGCTCGAGGGCGAGCTTCTGGGCGACCTCGCGCGCGGCGATCGCGGGTCGCCGCCGTGCCCAGGCCGAGTCGGCGACCTGCGAGCGCGCCGGCTCGACGTACACCTCGGCCGAGCGCGGCACCTGCGAGCGCCGACCCCAGCGCCAGCCGCGCGCGGTGCGCCGCACGTCGTCGACGCCCTCGCTCCAGAAGCCCACGACCGCCCCCTCAGACCCGCACGTCGGCGAGCAGGTGCGGCGGGTTGTGGAGGTAGGTGATCGACGGGCTGGTGCCGACCGTGCCCGAGGCCATCTCGAGGGCGTCGGCCAGCGTCGAGGCGGCCCGGAAGCCCAGCCTGGCTGCCGCGCGCCGGTCGCCGCCGACCCAGATCACGTCACCCACGTGGTCCATCGCGTGCGCCGCCCAGTACCACATGTAGAAGGGGTGCACCCCGTGGTAGGCGTGCGAGGTGCGGTAGAGGTGGCGGTACCACGGGTCCTCGGCGAACTGCTGCTCGTACTTCTCACCGATCTCGGCCGGGTCGGTGGTCTCGGCGAGCACCTCCTCGTAGAAGTCGACGTACGACGGGTGGTGCAGCTGGTGGAAGCCCTCGTCGAGCGGGTGGTAGAGGATCACCGCTCCCCCGCGCCGCACGACCGGGTGCCCGCGGTAGGAGTTGAAGTAGTAGCCCAGCCCCATGCAGGTGGCCAGGACCGGGTTCATCGAGCTGTTGACGTTGTAGGGCCCCAGGTAGGGCACCCCCATCACCAGCACGTCGGAGACGCCCTGCACCTCGACCAGCTGCTGGCGGTGCACCCGCGCCAGGGTCTGCTCGTGCACGGCCTCGACCTCGCCGGCCGCGATGCCGGTCAGCCCGTACGGCGCCCTCAGGTCGTGGAAGAGCCGGTGGCGCATCCGTTGCGGGGCCAGCGCCAGCCCGCGCCGCACCGCGAGCATCGAGGCCTGGTCGCGCACCGACCACTCCCACTCGCGCTTCATCAGGAACTCGTAGGGACGGGGGAAGACGTCGTTGTTGAGCGTGGTCTCGACCTGGAAGACCGGCACCGTGTCCTTGATGACGCGCCCGATGCGCCACGCCGACTGGTGCATCGCGGAGCGCTCGTGGTCCATGAACGAGCGCGAGTGCACCATCGTGTGGGCGTTGTGGTGGTGGCGCAGGCTCTTGTACGACGCCAGCCCGATGCCCACCGACTTGTGGCCGCCGTCCATGGCGACGAGGTTGACGTTGACGTAGACGAGCAGGTCGGACTCGGCGGCCCGCCTGCTGATCTCGACGTCCTCGCCGAGCTCGGTGGTGCCGAGGTGGCTCAGCGCGTCGCGGTCCTCGGCGTCGAAGTTGTAGAGCCGGCCCTGGGGGTGGAAGGAGCGGAAGACCCGCTCGCCGACGATGTGCTCGAGCTCGGCCGGGGTCATCCTCCGGTGCAGCGCGTTGGCGGCGATGATCTCGACGTCGTCGACACCGGCCTCGGCGGCCATGGTCAGCACCTGCTCGATGACGCGCTGGCGGATGTCGGGGCGGCGCATCGTGGGCAGCGGCAGCGACAGGTCGTCGAAGGCGATGGTCAGCCGCATCCCGGCGAAGAGCCGCTCGGGCAGCGGGTCGCTGTCGACGGGGTGCAGCAGCGCCTCGCGCACCGCGCCCTCGACGTCGGCGACGCCGGGCAGCGACTCGGGTGGGTAGATCACCCGGGTCCCGAGCGGGAAGTCCTCGAGGCGGAAGCCCAGCCCCTCGTGGACCACCAGCGGCGGGGTGCGGTCGTCGACCTCGAGCACGAAGCCTGGTCGGGTCACGGGGACCTCCTCATGCGGTTCTCCTGGGGTCGAGTGCCACCTTCACCGTGCCGAGGCGACCGGTCGAGTGGGCGTGGTCCAGCGCCTCGCGCCAGCGGTGCAGCGGGTAGGTCGCCACCGTGTCGGCGACCGGGCCGAGCGCCTCGTGGCCGCCGAGGGCGAGCGCCCTCTCGAAGGCGCTGCGCCCCCCGGGCTCGCGGTGCGCCGAGGCGTAGGTGCCGACGACCTCCAGCTCGCGGAACCAGGCGGCCGACAGGTCGGCGGGCTGGGGCATGCCCGAGAGCACGACGCGCCCGCCGGCCCGGGTCGCCTGCAGCGACGTCTCCAGCGACTGCTTGGAGCCGACCGCGTCGACGGCGACGTCGACCCCGCCGAGCAGGTACGCCGAGGACAGGGTGGGCCGCAGCGCGAACGCGCCGGTGGCGCGGCGGACGCGGCGCAGCACCTCGCGCGGCGCCACCACGTCGGTGGCCCCCAGGGCCAGGGCCAGCTCGCGCTGGTGGGCGTGCTTGGCGACCACCACGATCTCGGCGGCCGGGGTCAGCTCGCGCAGGGCGAGGGTGGCGAGCAGGCCGACGGCCCCGGCCCCGCTGACCAGGACCCGGTCGCCCTCGACGACGCCGGCGCGCAGCGCGGTGTGCACCGCGCAGGCCAGCGGCTCGACGAGCAGCGCGCGGGTGTCGGACCACGCCTCGGGCACGGCGTGCAGCTGGCTGCGGTGCGCCGCGAGCTGCTGGCCCCAGCCGCCGCCGGTGTCGTGGCAGAACCCGGTCTGCAGGCCGGCGGAGAGGTCGCCGACGGTGATCCGCGAGCACCTGTTCGTGGCTCCCGCGGCGCAGCCCTCGCAGGGCTCGAGGCCGCGGGCGGCGCACGCGAGCACCGGGTCCAGCACGACCCGGGTGCCGGCCGGCAGGTCGTCGCAGTCGTCGAGCAGGTCGGCGACCACCTCGTGGCCCGGCACGAACGGCAGCGACACGACCGCGGAGAAGTAGAGGCTGGTGCGCCCCGAGAGCATCGAGAGGTCGGAGCCGCAGATGCCGCTGAGGCGGGTGCGCAGCCGGGCCCAGCCCGGGCGGCGCACGACCGGCGGCTCGGTCGTCACCAGCCGCAGCGGCGCCGCGAAGCCCGAGAGCACGCCCGGCACGCGCGAGCCCACCGCCCGGCCCGCGACCGTGCGCGGCACCGAGCGGAACATCTCCAGGGCCAGCATCATCGGCGCGACCCCGCGGGGTTGAGGCTCCGGCCGGCGGTGGCCGGGCTGGCCCAGTCGACGATGGTCCAGTGGTGCCGGCGCGCGTGGCGGTAGAGCGGCACGTCGGGGCGCACCGCCACCGGGTGGCCGGCGGCGGCCAGCAGCGGCAGGTCGGAGTGGGAGTCGGCGTAGGCGTAGGAGCGGGCGAGGTCGACGTCGTGGCGGGCCGCCCAGTCGCGCATGAACGCGGCGCGGGACTCCCCCACCAGCGGCGACCCGGCCAGGTGCCCGGTGCACACGCCGTCGGCGTCGGTGGCCAGCTCGGCGGCCTCCACGTGGTCGAAGAGCGGCGCCAGCGGACGGGTCAGCGGCCGGACCGCTCCGGTGATCAGCACCGTGCGGTGCCCGGCGCGCCGGTGCTCGCGCACCCGTCGTACGGCGGCCGGGGCCAGGCGCGAGAGCACGTGGTCGCCGAGCAGCTCGTCGGCCACCGCCTCGAGGTCGGCGAGCCGGGCCCCCTCGTAGTCGCGGTAGACCGCGCGCAGGAACGCGCTGCGCTCGCGGCGCTCGGCCCGCACCAGCGCGGGCACCCGCGACGCCACCCGCACCAGCTCGGCGAAGCGACCGGCGCCGTCGAGCTCCTGCAGGCGCAGCCACAGGAAGGTCTCGATGACGTTGGAGGAGAGCAGGGTGCCGTCCATGTCGAAGAAGGCCGCCACCCGCGCGGGGTCGGCCGCCTCGCGGCCCCCGACCTCGGGCAGCCGGGCCCCGCCGGCGCTGCGCCCCCGGGCCGCCCCCTGGCGGCGGGCGCGCAGCTCGTCGAGGCGCCGCACCGGCGCGGTCACGGCCGGGCAGTGCACCTCGCGCAGGTAGGTGTGCCAGTCGACGGCGGCGGTGTCGAAGGCGAAGGTGCGCTGGTCCTCGGCCGAGAGCCGGCCGCGCAGGGCCGAGGTCCGGTCGTCGGAGAAGCGCAGCTCCGCCTGGGCGTACTCCTGGTAGAGCGTCAGGTAGCGGCGCAGGAAGTCGAGGCGGCGCCCGCGCCGGTCGAGCTCGCGGGCCACCGAGCGGGTGCGGTCGCTGCGCGGGGCGTGGCCCACGACGTAGTCGGCGACCTTGAAGGCCCGCTCGCTGGTGGTCAGGAGTCGGTCGACCGAGGCCGCCCCGGGGAAGCGCCAGTCGGGCAGCCGGGCCGCCCCGCGGTCACCGACCTCGAAGGGGTGCTCGTCGAAGTAGGCGCGCACGTGGGCGTAGAGCTCGCTGAAGGTCAGCGGGTTGCGGTCGCCCGAGCAGACGTGCAGGTACGCCGCCTCCCCCGGCTCCGGCGGGTGCGCGAGCGCCGCCACGATCGCGGAGACCACGTGGTCGACCGGCACGATGTCGACGATCGTGTCGGCAGCGGCCGGGAACTCCGGCAGCTCGCCGCGCCCGTAGGCCAGGATCAGCGGCTCGGCCATCTTGAAGCCCTCGATCCACCCCGGGTGGGGGCGCTCCAGCGCCGACTCGATGATGCTGGGGCGCAGCACCGTGACCCGGTGACCGGCGCGGGCGTGGGCCTCGACCACCCGCTCGCCCAGCGCCTTGGTGAAGGTGTAGCAGTCGGTCCAGCCCAGGCTGCGCGCCCGCTCGGTCCCGACCCGCACCAGCTCGGCGCCCACCCACTCGCGCCGGGCCTGCTCGCTGGCGGTGGCAGCGGTCAGCAGCCCGGCCCGGGAGTGGGCCTTCTCGGCCCGCTTGCGCGCCTCCTCCAGCACGTCGGCGCTGCGGCTGCGGTGCTCGGTCTCGCGGCGCTGGGCCAGGCCCCATGCCAGCTCGGCCTCCAGGTCGACGTCGTGCTCGACCGGCGCCTCCGGCACGTGGCCGCGGCGCCGCCCGGCGACGTACGCCGTCGAGACGTGCAGGTAGTGCACCTCGCGCCCGCCCTCGCGCCCGGCGGCCGCCACGCGCTCCAGCAGGTCGCGGGTGCCCACGACGTTGGTGGCGAACGCCTCGTCGACCGGTGGGTCGAAGCTGACGTCGCCGGCGCAGTGCACGACGGCATCGAGGTCCCCGGGCAGGTCGGGCACGTCGACGAGGTCGCCCTCCACCACGTGGACCCGCGCCGCGAGCAGCGCGTCGACGTCGCCGGCGGCCTCGACCGCTGCGGCGAAGACCGGCTTCTCCAGCATCCGGGCGACCCGTGCGGTGCCGCTGGTCGACCCCTTGGGCCGCACCAGCACGCTGACCCGCACGCCGGGCACCTCCTCGAGGAGCAGGTGCAGCAGGGCCTCGCCGACGAAGCCGGTGACCCCGGTGAGCAGGACGTGGCTGCCCGCCAGCCTCTCGGCGACCGACCCGGACGGTGCCTGCTCCATGCGTCCTCCCTCGCCCGCCACGACGCGGGCTCCCGCGCAGCACCGTACCCAGGTACGGCGCTGCGCGGGAGGGGCTCAGGCCGGCCAGGTGGCCCAGGTGACCTCGCCGCCGCGCACCACAACGTCGAGTGCGACGTCGTCGGTGCCGGGGTGGAAGAGCCGGTAGGCGCCCTCGGCGAGGTCGGGGAAGACCACCGACGGCAGGTCGCCGGCGGGGGTCCGCCGGGGCACCACCGCGACGTGGCGACGGTGCGCGTGGTGCCCGTCCCCGTGGTCGTGCCCGTGGTCGTGGTCGTGCCCGTGGTCGTGCCCCTCGTGCTGGTGGTGGCGGTCGCGACCGTCCGCGGGGTCGATCTCGACCTCGTGGCCGACCAGCGCTGCGGGCATGTCGACGACGAGGGCCCCCACGCCGCCCCCGATGTCGAGCAGCACCGATCCCTGGCCGGCCCAGGGGTTCTCGTCGAGGTTGGCCTGCAGGTGGTCCGGCAGGCTGGTCCCCTGGGTCCCCCCGGAGCCGCTCCCCGGGACGGTCGCGACCCCGGTCACGACGCCTGCGTCGTGCCGGGCTCGGTCTGGTACCCGCCACCAGGCAGACCGAGGTAGGGGAACTCGCCCAGCAGCGGCGAGTTGGTGTACTCCGAGCCGTCCTCGACCGCGGCGGCGGCGTCGTCGGGGGTGAAGGAGGGGTCGACGAGCGGGATGGTCAGGCCGGCGACGGCGCGGATCTCGATCGTGGTGACGTTGTCCTCCAGGCGGCGGCCGTTGGGGAAGCCGGCCGGGTCGCCGCCCACGAGCCCCAGCGGGTTGGGATCGTCGCTGGGCGGGATGGCGACGTTGAGGCGCAGCATGTCCGAGGGCACCGGGCCGGTGTAGTTCTGGAAGCCGGGCACGACCCCCTCGGGGATGCCGGTGAGCAGGATCGCGTGCAGGTCGGCGCGCTGCTTGTCGTAGGCCGCGAGGTTCGGGAACACGCCCGGGTAGAGCACCGGCAGCAGGCCGGCGAGCTCGGGCTTGTAGACGAACTTCTGGTACTTGCTGTCGCCCGAGGGCTCGCGGCTGTTCCAGAGGTCCTTCTCGGCCATCGGCACCACGACCTCGTTGAACAGCGGGTTGCCCAGGCGCGAGACCTGGCGCCACTTGCCGAAGTCGCGGTAGGTGCCGGTCTTCTTGTTGAAGACCCGCGACGTGCGGCGGCTGGCGGTGGCCCACACGCCGATGGTCGACGTGGCCGACATCGGGTCCGAGGGCGTCGAGCCGTCGCGGGTGAGCTCGTCGATCGGCACCTCGATGGCGATCGTGTGCACGTTGAAGGACTGCACCGAGTTGATGCCGTCCATGGCACCCATCGGGATCAGGTGCGCCTCGTTGAAGGGACGCAGCGCGCCGAGGTCGAAGATGCTGCCCAGGTCGACCCAGAACGCGTCGGCGCGCTGGCCGGCGAAGACCTTGCGCCCGCGGGGCAGCTGGTGCACCGCCTGGCCGGCGAGCTTGGCGTAGTCGGGGGTCGAGCGCTTGCCGACGTTGACGGGCGGGCAGGGCAGGTTGCTGCCCAGGGTCGTGGTGTCGTTGCCCTTGACCCGCTTGACCGAGTAGCTCTGCGGCCGGTTCCAGGTCTCGTCGTCGATGTCGGAGATCGGGCCGGTGTTGTAGAGGAACGTGCGGTTGTTGCGCACCTTCGTCTTGAACTTGAACTGGTAGCTGATGTCGGCCTGGGCGGTGCCCTTGTTCGAGACGTGGATCTCGTAGAGCACGTCGTCGCCGAACTCGAAGAAGTTCGGTCCGGAGTCGGGCTTCTGCAGCGGGATGAAGTTGGCGATCAGCACGACGTTGCCCGGGTTGGCCGGGCTGCGGAAGGCGTAGACGTCCGTGCTGTCGGCGACGGGGTCCTTGGAGATCTCGGGGGCTTCGCGGTGGGAGGACATCTCACTTGCCTCCCATGGCGGCCAGCAGGCGGGTGACGAGGTCGCGGTCGCGCACGACCACCTCGTCCTCGCCGATCATGAGGGTCACCCGGTCGGAGCGGTGGTCCTCGACGTAGGCGACGAGCGGCTCCTGCGCGCTGATCGTGCGGGGGCGGGCGGCGGCCGAGGCGGCGCCCCCGCCCATGAGTGCTGCTGCTCCGACCGCGGCGCCGGCTCCTGCCACCGCGATCACGTTTCTCCTGCTGGTCTCACTCATCCGGGTGCCCTCCACGGGTCTGCGGGTCCCGCCCCTGGTGAGGCGGGTCACAGGTGCTTCGGTGCCCTCACCCGAGCGGATGGGACCGGAGGCGAAGAACTTTCGACCGGAGTGGGCGCAGAGGGGATCGAACCCCCGACCACCTCGTTGTAAGCGAGGTGCTCTACCGCTGAGCTATACGCCCCGGGCCCACGCGCAGCGGACCGGCGGGCGGGCCACAGACTAGACGCTCGCGCACGCGGGTCGGAAATGAGTCGAACCGCTGGCGTCTCGGGTCACCAGCGGTTCGACACCGACAACGGTACGTGCTGCTCCCGGCGAGCGTGAGGGCTCTCGGCCATTCCGTGCGGATTTTGCCCGGCCCGGTCCAGACCAGGCCGGGACCGGGCCGGCTCAGGCCAGCGCGGTGAGCTGGCGCAGGTGCTCGTCGAGGTCGCGCCCCTTGGGGTTGGCGTTGTGCACCGCCCAGCGCACCAGCCCCTGCTTGTCCACGACGTACGACGAGCGGCGCGGGGCGCCCACGGCCTCGTCGAGGACGTCGTAGGCGCGCGAGACCTCGCCGTGCGGCCAGAAGTCCGAGAGCAGCGGGAAGTTCAGGCCGTCGGCGTCGGCGAAGGCGCGCAGCGCGAACATCGGGTCGCAGGAGATCGCCAGGACCTCGGTGTCGAAGGTCATGAACTCGGCCAGCCGGTCGCGCACGCCGGCCATCTCGCTGGTGCACACGCCCGAGAAGGCGTAGGGGTAGAAGAGGATCGCGACCGCCTTGACGCCCCGGTAGGACGACAGCGTGACGTCCTGGCCGAACTGGTCGCGCAGGGTGAAGTCGGGGGCGGGTCCGCCCAGCGTGAGCCCGCGGCGCTCGAGGTCGTGCTGGCTCACGCGTCCTCGCCCCGCAGCTCGCGCTTGAGCGCCTTGCCGGTGGCGTTGCGGGGCAGCTCGTCGAGGAAGACGACCTCCCGGGGCACCTTGTAGCGCGCGAGGTGCTGCTTGACCCAGCCCTTGACGGCGTCCTCGTCGAGGGAGGCCCCGTCGCGGCGCACGACGAAGGCCCGCAGCCGCTGGCCGTAGTCGTCGTCGTCGACGCCGACGGCCGCGACCTCGGCGACGTCGTCGTGGCGGGCGATGCAGTTCTCGACCTCCTGGGGGAAGACGTTCTCGCCGCCCGAGACGATCATGTCGTCGTCGCGGCCCTCGACGTAGAGCCGGCCGTCGTGGCCGATGCGCCCCACGTCGCCGGTCGACATCAACCCGTCGACGACCTCCTTGGAGCCGCCGCCGGTGTAGCCCTCGAAGAGCAGGCCGTTGCCGACGAAGATCCGTCCGGGCTCACCCGGGGCCACCTCGACCCCTCGGTCGTCGAGCACCTTGACCACCGTGGCGTACGGCGGCCGGCCGGCCGTCGAGGGCGCCTCGCGCAGGTCCTGCGGACCGGCGACGGCGGCGTAGGCGACCTCGGTCGAGCCGTAGGTCGAGTACAGGTTGTCGCCGAAGCGGTCCATCCAGGTCACCGCCAGGTCGCCGGGCAGCGCGGACCCGGAGGAGGCGACCACCTCGACGTGGGACAGGTCGTGGGCGCCCAGCACCTCCTCGGGCAGCGCCAGGATGCGCTGGAGCATCACGGGGATCACCACGACGCTCTCGCAGCGCTCCCCCACGATCGTGCGCAGCGCCTCCTCGGGGTCGAAGCGGCGGCGCAGCACCAGGGTCGTGCCCAGCAGCATGGCCAGCGCCATGTGGGCGAAGCCCCAGGTGTGGAAGAGCGGCGCTGCGACGTAGCAGCGCCAGCCGCGTCGCAGCGGCATGGTCGAGAGCAGCGAGACGGCGGCGTCGATGCCGGCCTCGCTGCGCGGCGCGGCCTTGGGCGTGCCGGTGGTGCCCGAGGTGAGGATGACGGTGCGTCCGTGGCGCACGGGCACCTCGAGGTCGCCGGTGCCGTGGACGGCGACGAGCCGCTCCACGGTGGCGGTGCCCTCGGCCAGCTCGCGCTCGTCGTCGACCCAGGCCACCACCCGGTCGGCCACGTCGGCCTCGGCGAGCAGGCCGGTGAACTCCTGGTCGTGCACGACCACGACGGGCCGCTCGCGCCCCAGCACCTCGACCAGCTGGGGGCCGGCGAAGGCGGTGTTGAGGTAGAGGGCGTCGGCGCCGAGCTTGGCGACCGCGCAGGTGACGTCGACGAAGAAGCGGTGGTTGCGGCACATCACCGCCACCGCGTCGCCCTCGCCGACCCCGCGCTCGCGCAGGGCCCGGGCCAGGGCGTTGGACCGGGAGTGCACCTGGGCCCAGGTGAGCTCGCCGAGCTCGTCGACGAGGCCGACGTCGTCGGGGGCGCGCACCGCCAGGGAGGCGAAGCCGCCGGCCGGGCCGGTGCCCCAGTCCTTGACCACCCTGGCCAGCCGTGCCAGCACGACCGGCGAGTAGGGCCGCAGCACCCCTGCGCGGGCCAGCACGCGCAGGCTGGTGCCGGCGGCACCCGCACCGGTGAGCAGCTTCGAGATCACGTGACGTCCGATCTGCCGGGGCCGCGCCCGGCGACCCGTCGACGGGGCACCGGGCGGGACCGAGGTGTCCGGGCCTGGGTCAGGCCGGGGTCTTGGGGGTGACCAGGCGCGTGGCGGCCCAGTCCTTGCTGACCGTGGCCGTGGTGGTCTGCGCCAGGCCGGCGATGGGCGCCGCCTCGGCCACGTCGGCGGGGTCGACCGAGCCGGGCCGCCCGATGCGGGGGGTCAGCAGCCAGATGGCGCCGCCGCCCACGAGGTCGGTGAGCGCGTCGACCAGGGAGTCGACCAGGTCGCCGTCGTCGTCGCGGTACCAGAGGACCACCGCGTCGACCACGTTGCCGTAGTCACCGTCGACCATGTCGGCGTCGATGGCGTCCTCGATCGCCACCCGCAGCGTGTCGTCGGTGTCGTTGTCCCACCCGAGCTCCTGGACCACCATCCCCTTGGCGAGCCCGAGGCGCTCGGCCGGACCTGTCGGGGTGCCTGTCTGGGTGGACCCGCCACCCGCGGTCGAGCTCAACTGAGACCTCCACGTCGTCGCACCCGCGGCACTGCACCGCAGGGTCGTGCGGACAGTCCAGCGGGTTTGGGCGGGCGGCGCAACCTCCCGCGCGGGGGTCGAGCCCCTCCGACGGCCGTCCTGCCGGGCCCGTCCCGGGCGCCGGGCGTGCTCGACCAGGGGGTCACGACCGCCTGTCAGGACATCGGTGACCGGATACAGGACATACCGACGGGTAGATTTCGGATCCTCCGCGTGCGTGCCACGATGGACGAGTGACCGACGACTCATCCTCTGTGACAGGCACTCCCGCGGACAGCACCCCCGTCCCGCGCAGCACCGCCAAGACCTCGGTGATCCACGAGGGCCTGCCGACCCAGCTGCCCGACATCGACCCGGACGAGACCCAGGACTGGATCGACTCCTTCGACTCGATGCTCGCCGAGCGCGGGCGCGACCGCGCGCGGTACGTGATGCTGCGGCTGCTCGAGCGGGCCCGCGAGACCCAGGTCGGCGTCCCGGCCCTGCGCAGCACCGACTACATCAACACGATCCCGCCGGAGCGCGAGCCGTGGTTCCCCGGCGACGAGGACGTCGAGCGCCGCATCCGCGCCTTCATCCGCTGGAACGCCGCGGTGATGGTCTCGAGCGCCAACCGCAAGGGCCTCGAGGTCGGCGGCCACATCGCCACCTACCAGTCCTCCGCGAGCCTCTACGAGGTCGGCTTCAACCACTTCTTCCAGGGCAAGGACGCCCCCGGCGGCGGCGACCAGGTCTACATCCAGGGCCACGGCTCCCCCGGCGTCTACGCCCGCGCCTTCCTCGAGGGCCGCCTCGACGAGCAGCAGCTCTACCGGTTCCGCCAGGAGGTCCAGCACGGCACCGGTGCCGGTCTGCCCTCCTACCCCCACCCGCGCCTGATGCCGGAGTTCTGGGAGTTCCCCACGGTCTCCATGGGCCTGACCGGCATCAACTCCATCTACCAGGCGCGCTTCAACCGCTACCTGCACAACCGCGGGATCAAGGACACCGACCAGCAGCACGTGTGGGCCTTCCTCGGCGACGGCGAGATGGCCGAGCCCGAGTCGCTGGGCGCCATCGGCGTCGCGGCCCGCGAGGAGCTCGACAACCTGACCTGGGTCATCAACTGCAACCTCCAGCAGCTCGACGGCCCGGTGCGCGGCAACGGCAAGATCATCCAGGAGCTGGAGTCGACCTTCCGCGGCGCCGGCTGGAACGTCATCAAGGTCGTGTGGGGCCGCGAGTGGGACGACCTGCTGGCCCGCGACGTCGACGGCGTCCTGGTCAACAAGATGAACACCACCCCCGACGGTGCGTTCCAGACCTACTCGGTCGAGGACGGCGCCTACGTGCGCGACAGCTTCTTCGGCGGCGACCCGCGGCTGCGCAAGATGGTCGAGCACATGAGCGACCGCCAGATCCAGAAGCTGCCGCGCGGCGGCCACGACTACCGCAAGGTCTACGCGGCCTTCGACGCCGCCAAGAAGCACGTCGGGCAGCCGACGGTGATCCTGGCCAAGACCGTCAAGGGCTGGACGATCGACGCCCTCGAGGGCAAGAACGCCACCCACCAGATGAAGAAGCTGACGCAGGACGACGTCAAGAAGTTCCGCGACCGCCTCTACCTGCCGATCTCCGACCGCGACCTCGAGCGCTCCTACGAGGAGACCGGCGCCGCGCCGTTCTTCCACCCGGGCGCCGACTCCCCCGAGATCGAGTACATGATGGAGCGCCGCACGTCGCTCGGCGGCGCCGTGCCGCGCCGGGTCAACCGGGCCAAGGCGCTCAAGCTGCCCGGCGACAAGGTCTACTCCGAGCTCAAGCAGGGCTCGGGCAAGAACTCCATCGCGACCACCATGGCGGTCGTGCGGCTGCTGCGCGACTGGATGAAGGACCCCGAGATCGGCCAGCGCATCGTGCCGATCGCGCCTGACGAGTACCGCACCTTCGGCATGGACGCGATGTTCCCCTCGGCGAAGGTCTACAACCCGCAGGGCCAGCTCTACGAGTCGGTCGACCGCAAGCTGCTGCTCTCCTACAAGGAGTCCCAGCAGGGCCAGATGCTGCACGAGGGGATCTCGGAGGCGGGCGCGATGGCCTCGGCCACCGCCGCGGGCTCGGCGTACACCACGCACGGCGAGCACATGATCCCGTTCTACATCTTCTACTCGATGTTCGGCTTCCAGCGCACCGGTGACTCGATCTGGGCGATGGCCGACCAGCTGGCGCGCGGCTTCCTCATCGGCGCGACCGCCGGTCGCACCACGCTGACCGGCGAGGGCCTGCAGCACGCCGACGGCCACTCCCCGCTGCTGGCGGCGACGAACCCCGCGGTCGTGCACTACGACCCGGCGTTCGCCTACGAGATCGGGCACATCATGCGCTCGGGCCTCGAGCGGATGTACGGCACCAGCGAGGAGCACCCCGAGGGCGAGAACGTCATCTTCTACCTCACCGTCTACAACGAGCCGGTGCACCAGCCCAAGGAGCCCGACGACGTCGACGTCGAGGGCATCCTCAAGGGCGTGCACAAGGTCTCGACGGCCCAGGGCGACGGGCCGCGCGTGCAGCTGCTCACCTCCGGCGTGGGCTTCCCCTGGGTCGAGAAGGCGCGGGTGCTGCTCGCCGAGGAGTGGGGCGTGCAGGCCGACACCTGGTCGGTCACCTCGTGGAACGAGCTGGCCCGCGACGCAGTGGCCGCCGAGGAGCACAACCTCCTCAACCCCACCGCCGAGCCCCGGACCCCGTTCGTGACCACCAGGCTCGCCGGTCACGACGGGCCCTTCGTGGCCGTCAGCGACTACATGACCGCGGTGCCGATGCAGATCGCGCGCTGGGTCCCCGGCGACTACTGCGTGCTGGGCGCCGACGGCTTCGGCTTCGCCGACACCCGGCCCGCGGCCCGTCGCTTCTTCCACATCGACGCCGAGTCGGTCGTGGTGCGCTCGCTGCAGGCGCTCGCCGACGCGGGCGAGATCGACCCGGGCCTGGTGGCCAAGGCGTTCGAGAAGTACCGCATCGACGACCCCACCGCGGTGAGCGGCGTCAAGCAGGAGGGCGGCGACGCCTGAGCGTCGTCCACCCGGCGTGACAGCAGCGGCCCCGAGGCGATGCCTCGGGGCCGCTGGTGCGTCCGGTCCGTCCCGGGGTCCGCTCAGGCGCCGGCGTCGCCGGCCACCGCCGTGAGCGGCACCACCGGGGCGACGTCCCCGGTCGGGTCCGCCGGCCCGTTCTCCAGCAGCCGGCGCCACCGGGCCCGCGAGTAGGTCGCCGGCCGGGTGCTGCGCACGAACTCGTGCACGATCTGCACGAAGCGCTCGGGGTGGTCCTTGTGCGGGAAGTGGCCGCTGTGCGGGATGACCTCGATGCGTGCCCCGGGCGCCAGCGCCGCGGCCCGGTTCGCGTGCCGCACGGGGATGACGTGGTCGTCGCGCCCCCACACCACGCACATCGGCATCGCCTCGGTGAGGTAGGCCCGGTCGGCCATGGTGACGATCTGGCCCTTCCAGTCGACCACCGCACGCACCACGTGCCGGATGGCGGCCCGGGCCCGGGGGTCCTTGAACGAGTCGTAGATGTCGGCGACCTCGGCGAGGTCGCGGGTGACGGCGGTGGGCAGCGCGGCCAGCCCGCGCAGGCCGGCGGCGCCCACGTGGCGCACACCCGGGAGCGTCAGCACGCCCATCACCTGGTGGAACCCGGGGGTGGTGATCGCGCGGATGCCCGGGGTGACCTCGGGGCCCAGCCCGCCGGAGGCGACCAGGATCATCCGCTCGGTGCGCTCGGGGAACTGGTAGGCGAACTGCATCGCGACGCCGCCGCCGAAGCTGTGGCCGACCACGGTGACCTTGTCGATGCCGAGCACCGTCAGCAGGTCGCGCACCCCGTTGGCGTAGCCGCCCACGCTGTAGTCGGCGCGCGGCTTGTCCGAGAGCCCGTGGCCCAGCAGGTCGGGGGCGATGACGGTGTAGCGGCGCGCCAGGCCGTCGATGACCGACGACCAGGTGGTGTGGTCGCAGCCCAGACCGTGCAGCAGCAGCAGGGCCGGGCCCTCGCCGGCCTTGACGAAGGCGCGACGGTGGCCGTGGATGGTGACGTGCTGGACGTGATGACGGCTCGGGGGCACCGTTCCTCCTGTCGTGGGGCCGCAGACGACCGCTGGCCGGGGGTCGGGCCGCTGCGACATCTGGACACCATGTCGCACTTTCCCCTTGCACGTAAGGCTTTCACCCCTTCGCGCCACGAAACTTGACCCGGCCGCGACGGGCGGCGGCGGACCGCGGACTAGCCTGCAGGGGTGGTCGATCCCGCCCCCGCGTCGCGCACCCGCGCCGCCCAGACCCTGCTGCGCTCCACGGGGGCGCTGAGCACGGCGGCCACGGGGCGCATGGAGACCTCCCTGCCCTGGTTCCGCGACCTGGCCGCCGAGCACCGCTCCTGGGTGGGGCTGATCGTGCAGGCCGGCGTGCGGCACTTCGTCGGCTGGTACGCCGAGGACGGCGACAGCGCACCGTCGGGCGAGGGCGCGCTGGCCTCCTCGGTCTTCGGCGCCGCCCCGCGCGCCCTCGCGGGGGTGATCAGCCTCCAGCAGACCGTCGACCTGGTCCGCCTGTCCATCGACGTCATCGAGGCCAACGTCGACTCGCTCCTCGACCCCGACGACGCCGCCGAGGTGCACGCGGCGGTACTGCGCTACGCGCGTGAGGTCGCCTTCGCGACCGCCGAGGTCTACGCCCGCGCCGCGGAGTCGCGCGGTGCGTGGGACGCGCGGCTCGAGGCGCTGGTCGTCGACGCGGTGCTGCGCGCCGAGGCCGACGAGACGATCGCCTCGCGCGCCAGCGCGCTGGGCTGGCGCGGACGCGGGCAGGTGGTGGTCGTGCTCGGCGACGCCCCTGCTCGACGGACCGAGACCGACCTCTTCGAGGAGGCGCGGCGCGTGGCCCACGCAGCCGGGATGGACGCCCTGGGCGCGGTCCAGGGCGACCGCCTCGTGCTGCTGCTGGGCGGCGTGACCGACCCCCGTGCGGCCGCGCGGCGCGTCATCGAGGTGTTCGGCGAGGGCCCGGTCGTCGTGGGCCCGGTGGCCGACGGCCTGGCCGAGGCGCACCTGTCGGCACGCGCAGCCGTCTCGGCCCAGCGCGTCGCGGTCGGCTGGCCCGGTGCGCCGCGACCGGTGCGCACCGACGAGCTGCTGCCCGAGCGGGCCCTGGGCGGCGACGGCCACGCCCGTCGGCACCTGGTCGACGAGGTCTACGTGCCCCTGCTGCGCTCGCGCGGCACCCTCACCGACACCCTGACCGCCTACTTCGAGGCCGGCACCTCGATCGAGGCCACCGCCCGGGCCCTCTTCGTGCACGCCAACACGGTGCGCTACCGCCTGCGCCAGGTCACCGACCTCGTGGGGCTCGACCCCACCCAGCCGCGCGACGCCTTCACCCTCCAGATCGCCCTGGTGCTGGGCCGCCAGTCCGGCCGCTCCGCCACCGACTGAGCCCGCACACCCCCGGCATACCCCCGCCCGTACCGGGCGCCGATCGGCGCCTTTTGTAGGGACCCGACAACGAATCACCCCCCAAAATCGTCCGTGGCGCTCGTGAGTCGTAGGAGGTGCTGCGGCACAGTAGTGCTCGTGCTCGTCATCGTCGCTCCCGGTCAGGGAGCCCAGACCCCCGGTTTCCTCACCCCCTGGCTGGAGGACCCCGCCTTCGCACGGCGCTTCGAGTGGCTCTCGACCGTCGCCGGCCTCGACCTGGTGCACTACGGCACCGAGGCCGACGCCGACGCGATCCGCGCCACCGAGGTCGCCCAGCCGCTGCTCGTGGCCACCGGCCTGGTCGCCGCGCTCGAGCTGTTCCCCCACCCCAGCGACGCCTTCGAGCGAATCGGCGCCGTGGCCGGCCACAGCGTCGGCGAGATCGGCGCCGCCGCGGGCGCCCGGGTCATCACCGCCGAGCAGGCGATGGTGCTGGTGCGCGAGCGCGGGCGCGCCATGGCCAGCGCGGCGGCCGCCACCCCGACGGGGATGACGGCCGTGCTGGGCGGTGAGCGCGAGGAGGTGCTCGCCGCCATCGAGGCCCAGGGCCTGACCCCCGCCAACGACAACGGTCCGGGGCAGGTCGTGGCCGCCGGCACCATGGAGCAGCTCGCGGCCCTCAAGGACGCACCTCCCGCCAAGGCGCGGCTGGTGCCGCTCTCGGTGGCCGGCGCCTTCCACACCCACCACATGGCCCCGGCCGTGGAGCACCTCGGCGCCCTGGCCCGTTCGGTCTCGACGCACGACCCGCGCACCCGGGTCATCTCCAACCGCGACGGCCAGGTCGTCCACGACGGCCGCGAGGTCCTGCGTCGGCTGGTCGGCCAGATCGCCCACCCGGTCCGCTGGGACCTGTGCCTGGAGACGATGGAGGACCTCGGCGTCACCGGCATCCTCGAGATGCCCCCCGCCGGCACCCTGACCGGCATCGCCAAGCGCGCCCTCAAGGGCGTCGAGACCTTCGCGCTCAAGACCCCCGACCAGCTCGACGACGCGCGTGCCTTCGTCGACAAGCACGGGGAGTCGGCCGGTCTCGACCTCACCCCGACCTGGCGGGTCGTCGTCTCCCCCGCCAAGGGCACCTTCCACCGCGACGAGACCGCCGGCGCCAGCTCGGTGCTCAGCGCCGGCGCAGCCGTCGGCGACGTCGCCAGCTCCCGCGACCGGGTCTCGATCACCGCCGCCCACGGCGGCCAGGTCGTCGAGTGGCTCGTCGAGGACGGAGACCTCGTCTCCCCCGGCCAGCCCCTGCTGCGCCTGCACCCCGAGGGAGCCGCCTGATGGCCGCCGGGAGCACCACGCTGAACACCTCGGTCGGCGCACCGCACGCCCGCCTGCTCGGCCTCGGCGCCTACCGGCCCTCGCGGGTCGTCCCCAACTCCGAGATCGTCGAGAAGATCGACTCCAGCGACGAGTGGATCCGCCAGCGCTCGGGCATCGAGGAGCGCCGCTGGGCCACCGACGACGAGTCGCTGCGGATGATGTCGGTCGCCGCCGCCCGCCAGGCCCTCGAGCGCTCCGGTGTCGACCCGCGCCAGATCGACTGCGTCGTGGTCGCCACGGTCAGCCACTTCATGCAGACCCCGGCCCTGGCCACCCTGGTCGCCCACGACCTCGGCACCGACCAGGCCGCGGCGTTCGACGTCTCGGCCGCCTGCGCCGGCTTCTGCCACGGCATCGCCCTGGCCTCCGACATGGTCCGCGGCGGCAGCGCGCGCCACGTGCTGGTCGTGGGCGCCGAGCGCCTCTCCGAGCAGACCGACCCGACCGACCGGGGTACCGCCTTCATCTTCGCCGACGGCGCCGGGGCGGCCGTGGTCGGGCCCGGCGACGAGCCCGGCATCGGGCCGGTCGTGTGGGGCTCCGACGGCGAGCAGTACGACCTGATCCGCTCGCGCGACGACTGGCGCGACGTGCTCAGCGCCGAGTCGCCCCGGATGCCGCACCTGGTGATGCAGGGCAACGCGGTCTTCCGCTGGGCCTCCTTCCAGATGGCCAAGACCGGGCTGCAGGCCCTCGACCGCGCCGGCATCGGCGTCGAGGACCTCGACTGCTTCGTGCCCCACCAGGCCAACAACCGCATCACCGACGCGATGGCCCGGGCCATGAAGCTGCCCGAGTCGGTGGCCGTCGCCCGCGACATCATCCACCAGGGCAACACCTCGGCGGCCTCGATCCCGCTCGCCCTCGACCGGATGGTCTCCGAGGGCCAGGCCCGCTCGGGCGACACCGCGCTGCTCATCGCCTTCGGCGCCGGGCTCGCGTACGCCGCGCAGGTCGTCGTCCTGCCCTGACCCACCCCGGACCGACCTCGTACCCACCCTCAGCACCACCCAGCACCACGACCGCAGCACCCAACGAGAAACAGGAGACAGCCAGCACATGGCCACCACCGAAGAGATCCGCACCGACCTCGCCGAGATCGTCAACGAGGTCGCCGGCGTCGACACCGACGACGTCCAGCTCGACAAGTCCTTCGTGGACGACCTCGACGTCGACTCCCTGTCCATGGTCGAGGTCGTCGTGGCCGCCGAGGAGAAGTTCGGCGTCTCGATCCCCGACGACGAGGTCAAGAACCTCAAGACCGTGGGCGACGCCGTCGCCTACATCGAGCGCGCCCAGGCCTGAGCAGGCTGCCGGCGGCTGCCCCCGCGGCGGCCGCCGGCCCCGCTGCTCCCCCGCAGCACCAGAACCAGCACCCACCCTCCACGTAAGGACACCCACGCATGTCGTCGAAGCGAGTCGTCGTCACCGGTCTCGGGGTCACCTCCCCGGTCGGCGGTGACGTGCCCAGCACCTGGGACGCTCTCGTCAACGGACGTTCCGGCGTCCGGCCGCTGACCCAGGACTGGGCCGAGACCCTGCCGGTGCGCATCGCCGGCACCGCGGCGGTCGACCCCTCCGAGGTCCTCGAGCGCGTCAAGGCACGGCGCTGGGACCGATCCACCCAGCTGGCGATGGTCGCGGCCACCGAGGCCTGGACCGACGCCGGCCTCGACCAGAGCACGGACCTCGACGGCGACCGGGTCGGCGTCGCGTTCGCCTCCGGCATCGGCGGCGTCACCACGCTGCTGGCCAACTACGACGCCCTGCTCGAGAAGGGGCCCCGGCGGGTGTCCCCGCTGGCCGTCCCGATGCTGATGCCCAACGCGCCGGCCGCGAGCGTCAGCCTCGCCTTCGGCGCCCGCGCCTTCGCCAGCACCCCCGTCTCGGCCTGCGCCTCCGGCAACGAGGCGATCTCGCTGGCCCTCGACCAGATCCGGCTCGGGCGCGCCGACGTCGTGGTGGCCGGCGGCACCGAGGCGGCCATCCACCCGCTCAACATCGCCGCCTTCGCCAACATGATGGCGCTGTCCAAGAACGACGGCGACCCCACGACGGTCTCGCGGCCCTGGGACACCGCCCGCGACGGCTTCGTGCTCGGCGAGGGGTCCGGCGCGCTGGTGCTGGAGTCCGAGGAGCACGCCCTGGCGCGCGGCGCCCGCATCTACGCGGTCGTCATGGGCGCCGGCGTCACCGCCGACTCCCACGACATCGCCCAGCCCGACCCCGAGGGACGCGGCGGCACCCGGGCCATCGCCCGCGCGCTGTCCGAGGGCGAGGTCGACCCCGCCGACGTCAAGCACGTCAACGCGCACGCCACCTCCACCCCGCTCGGCGACATCGCCGAGGGCCTGATGCTCCACGCGACGCTGGGGGCACACGCCTCCGACGTCGTCGTGACCTCGACCAAGTCGATGACCGGGCACCTGCTCGGCGGTGCCGGCGCCCTCGAGGCCGTCGCCACCGTGCTGGCCCTGCACCACCGGGTCTCGCCGCCGACCATCAACCTCGACGACCAGGACCCCGCGGTCGACCTCGACATCGCCACCAAGGCCCGCGACCTCCCGATGGGCGACATCGTCGCCCTCAACAACTCGTTCGGGTTCGGCGGCGCCAACGTCGCCGTCGCCTTCGGCAGCGCCTGAGACCAGGAGACCACCACGTGAGCACCGCCTCCGCCCCCGCCGCCGCACCGACCTCGGCCGGCAAGCCCGCCAAGCTCCCTCGCGAGCAGGACCCGCGCCACCCCCGGCACCGGCTGGGGGCGCTCCTCGACGAGGGCAGCCTCGAGCTGATCACCCCCGACGACGAGTCGGGGATGCTGGCGGCCGTCGGGACCGTCGGCGGCGCCCCGGTGGTCGCGTTCTGCTCCGACGCCACCGTGATGGGCGGCGCCATGGGTGACCAGGGTTGCCGCGTCGTGGTCGACGCCTACCACCGCGCCATGACCGACCGGGTCCCGATCATCGGGCTCTGGCACTCGGGCGGCGCGCGGCTGGCCGAGGGCGTGCTGAGCCTGCACGCCGTCGGCAGGATCTTCCAGGTGATGACCCAGGCCTCGGGGCGCATCCCGCAGGTCTCGGTCGTGCTGGGCCCGGCCGCCGGCGGTGCGGCGTACGGCCCGGCGCTGACCGACGTGGTGGTGCTGGGCCCCGAGGGCCGCATCTTCGTCACCGGCCCCGACGTCGTGCGCTCGGTGACCGGCGAGGACGTCGACATGCTGCGCCTGGGCGGGCCCGAGCCGCACGGACGACGCTCCGGGGTGGTCCACGTGCTCACCGACTCCGAGGAGGAGGCCCTCGAGCGCGCCCGCACGATCGCCAACCTGCTGGGCGCCCAGGGCAGCCTGCGCGTCGCCGACGTCGAGGACCGCGACCTGGCGGCGGTGCTGCCGGAGTCCAAGAAGCGCGCCTACGACGTGCACCCGCTGGTGGAGCAGGTCCTCGACGAGGGCACCGTCCAGGAGCTCCACGCACGCTGGGCACCCAACATCGTGACCGCGCTGGGTCGCTTCGGCGGTCGGACCGTCGGGGTCGTGGCCAACAACCCGCTGCGACTCGGCGGTTGCCTGGACTCGCTGTCGGCCGAGAAGGCCAGCCGGTTCGTCCGCATGTGCGACGCCTTCGGCATCCCGCTGGTCGTGCTGGTCGACGTCCCCGGCTACCTGCCGGGCGTCGGCCAGGAGTGGGACGGCGTCGTGCGCCGCGGCGCGAAGCTCCTGCACGCCTTCGGCGAGTGCGTGGTCCCGCGCGTGACCCTGGTGACCCGCAAGACCTACGGCGGCGCCTACATCGCCATGAACGCCCGCTCGCTGGGTGCCACCAAGGTCTTCGCCTGGCCGGGGGCCGAGGTGGCGGTGATGGGCGCGGTGGCGGCGGTGCGCATCCTGCACCGCCGACGACTGGCCGAGGTCTCCCCCGACATCCGGCCCGCGCTGGAGGCCGAGCTGGCCGCCGAGCACGAGCGGATCGCCGGCGGGGTGGAGCGTGCCGTCGAGATCGGGGTCGTCGACGAGGTCGTCGAGCCGGCCGCGACCCGCTCGGCCATCGCGCGCGCCATCGACGAGGCGGTGCAGAGCGTCGGTGTGCGTCGCGGGGCGCACGGCAACATCCCTCTCTGACCCCCGCGCCTCCGGCGGAGGTGTGACGGACGTAACGTGGAGCGGGCAGCCGCGTTGATCCACCGACGTCACTTCGGGAGGCCTCCATGACCACCGCCCTCAACCGCCTGCTCGCCGCACCGCTGGCGGGCCTGCTCGCAGCGGGCCTGCTCGGGGCCGCCGGCGGTGCGCCCGCCACGGGTCACACCGGCGACGACCGGCACGACGCCTCCGAGCACGCGCGGACCTGGGCCAAGGACCAGGTGCTCCGCAAGGGCTGCCGCGACTACAGCTACCGCTACCGGGTGAACCCCCCGACCGACCAGGCCTGGGGCCTGGAGACGTTCCTCGTCGCACCGGGCGGCAGGAAGCTCGCCTCGGGCGCCCTCTCCGACAACGCCGACCAGAAGAAGGGCCGCGACACCTTCACGGTCTGCCGGACCTCGACCCGGCCGGGGAAGTTCCGGATCCGCGCGAAGCTCACCTACTACGACGGCTTCACCGCCCACGACGGCTGGGCCGACACGACCCGGTTCCGGCTGCGCCGCCGCTGACCCGCTCCGGCTGGGCTCAGACCACCTGGTGCAGCCAGCGCACCGGCGCGCCGTCGCCGGCGTGCCGGAAGGTCTCCAGCTCGTCGTCCCAGGGCTTGCCGAGCAGCTTGTCGATCTCGACCAGCAGGGTCGTCTCGCCGACGGCTGCCTTGACCACGGCCGCCTTGAGCCGGTCCTCGGGGATCATGATGTCCCCGTGCAGGCCCGTGACGGCGTGGTAGACGCCGAGGTCGGGGGTGTAGGAGTAGCGCGTGCCCTCGACACCGGGGCTGGGCTCCTCGGTGATCTCGAAGCGCAGGTGGTTCCAGCCGCGCAGCGCCGAGGCGGTCGCGGCCGCCGAGCCGACCGCTCCGGTCCAGGAGAGCTCGGCCCGGTAGGTGCCGCTCTGCGCCGGCTGGGGGGTCCAGTCCAGGCTCACGGGCATGCCGAGCACGCCGCCCACGGCCCACTCGATGTGGGGGCACAGCGCGGAGGGTGCTGAGTGGACGTAGAGCACGCCCCTCGTCGCGGTGCGGGTGGCAGTCGTTGCGGTCACCGTGACCTCCTTCATCTCCGGCGCGAGGTACGCCTTCCCCAGCGGTCTCGTCAGGAGTCTCGAAGGATCGAGTGACACGTATGTGGTTTGGGACCATTGTGGCCCATGAGGCGCGCGAGCACCAGTCCCCGCACCTCGTGTCGCGCCGGCGTCTCAGGCGCCCCGCGGGGCGCGGCGCCGGCCGAGCGCGACCAGGGTGCCGAGCACGTCCTGGGCGATGCCCAGGCCGCCGAGGTGGCTCTCCCCCTCGATCACCTGCAGCGTCGCGTCCGGCAGCAGGTCGACGACGTGCCGGCCGTGGCGCAGCGGCACGATGTGGTCGTCGTCGCCGTGCCACCACCGCACCGGCACCCGCACGTCGGCAGGTGAGAAGCCCCAGTCGCGGCAGAAGAGCAGCAGGTCGTTGAGCGGGGCCGTGGACTGGAAGCGGTTGCCGTTGAGGATGTCGTCGACGAACATCGCCCGGAACTCCGGCCGGGAGAGCAGGGTCCGGTCACCGTCGGGCTGGAGGGCGGCGTACAGGTCGATGCACGAGCCCGCCACCGGCCGGGCCACCCGGATGAGCTGGTGCACCGCGATGCCCAGCGGCACCCGGCCGGCCCTCAGCAGCGGCGCGAGGCGGACGGCCAGCCGGATCGGGCCGCCCTCGGCGGCATCGGGCCCCACCGTCGGCGCCACTCCCCCGAGCACCGCCACCCCGTGGACGCGATCGGGCATGGCGGCGCCCGCCGCCAGGACGTAGGGGCCACCACCCGAGAGCCCCACCAGGTGGAAGGTGTCCACGGCCAGGGCGTCGAGGAGCAGGCGCAGGTCGTGCGTCCAGTCGAGGAGGTCGGGATAGAGGTGGGGCGTCGAGGAACCGATGCCCGGGCGGTCCACGCCGATGATCCGCACACCGTGCTCGAGCGCCCACCGACGCGCCTCGAGCGGGATCTGGCGCCGGGCACCCGGGGTGCCGTGCATCCACACCACCGCACGACCGCGCGGCGACCCGAACTCCGCGAAGCTGAGCCGCCGGCCCTCGCGCACCGCCACGCTGCCCTCCAGGGCAGGCCTGTCCACGGTCAGAGGAGCACTCACGCGCTCATCATGCCCTACGCTCCAGCCATGCCCGAGCACAGCAGCGAGCCGACGCTCGGCGTCACGCCGGACAGGTGGCTGCGCCGACTGGCGCTGGGCGCGGGTGCGGTCGCCGGGCTGCTGTTCGCGTGGTGGTTCGTCACGAACCCCTCCACCCTGCCCGTGCGCACCGGTCACGTCACCGCGGTCACCACCGTGGGTCGCCCCGTCTACGTGGGGTTGTGGAGCACCGACGCCGACTTCGGACGCACCCTGGACGTCGCCGGCGTGCGGCTGCGCGCCGACGCCACCGTCGAGGTCTCCCTCGAGCCGGTGCTGTGCAGAGGCGGCTCCGTCGGCGTCACCACCGACCCGGCGCCGTTCTGCCGCGAGCTGCTCGACCCGGCCGGCGCCGAGCTGCGCCCGGGCGACTCGCTGGTGGTGCGGGTCCTGGCCGACGACGCCGGGGCGGTCTACCTGGACCGTCCCGTGCTCGCCTTCCGCGAGGGCCCCCGGTGGGGCACCCGCGAGGCGGGCACCGAGGCGGTGCTCGCCGTGGTCACCCCCTGAGGAGGCGGCCGGCTCAGTCGCGCTGGGGCTTCTCCAGCAGGGCGGCCCGCTCGGCGGCGTCGGTCAGCTCGTCGCCGTCGATCGCGTGCGTGCGGTGGAACCAGGCCAGGGCGTCGGTGGTGCGCCCGGCGGCCTCGAGGGTGTCGGCGTAGGCGTAGCGCAGCCGGACGACCCAGGGGGCCCTGTTCTTCGACTGCAGGGGCGCCAGCTCGAGGGTCCGCAGGGCGGCGTCCATCTGGCCCATGTCACGGCGGGCCCCGGCCTCGACGATGGTCATCTCCGCCTTCGCCTCGGACTCGAAGTTCGCCACCGACGGGCTCTTGGCCAGCTTGAGCGCCTGCTCCGGCTGCCCGAGGGCCCGGTGGCAGTCGGCGATGATCGGCAGGTAGGCCGTGGCCCCGTTCATCCGCTTCGCGGCCCGCAGGTCGGCCAGCGCCTCGGAGTAGTGCCCGGCGGCGTAGGCCGCCTCACCCGCCGCCTCACGCACCACGGCCAGGCGGGGCGCACGGGCGCGCGCGGCCAGGGTGTGCTGGTAGGCGGTCTCGGGGTCCTCGTCGATCAGCGCGCCCGCAGCAGCGAGGTGGCGCGCCACCCGGGCGGCCAGCTTCTCGGGCAGACCCTTCAGCTGGGCGATGACGGCGCGGTCGAGCTCCTTGCCGGTGATGTCCTCCGGCAGCTCCGGACCGTCGTAGACGGCCTGGTCGGCCGAGCGGGGGGCCTCCTTCTCGACGTACCGGCCACCGCCGGCACCACGAGGACCGGACTGGCGACGGTCACGCGACTGCCCACCACGCGCGTCGCGGTCACCACGCGAGTCCTGACGACCGCCACGGTCGGGGCGACCACCGCGCTCGGGCCGGCCACCACGGTCCGGTCGTCCCTCGGAGCCGCGGCTCGACGAGGGACGGCCACCGCCGGTGGGCTTGCCTCCGGAGGGACGCTGGTTGCGACGCTGCTCGGCCACGGTGGTGCTCCTTCGCTGACCTCTCGGTCGGGTAAATGCACGTAGGGGCCACCTTGCGGTGGCCCCTACGGAGTGTATGTCCGGCGGCGTCCTACTCTCCCACAACCTCTCGGTTGCAGTACCATCGGCGCTGAAAGGCTTAACTTCCGGGTTC
>NZ_BNET01000006.1:0-24421 GCF_024341885.1 Nocardioides sp. OK12
ACACCGGGAGGTCTTCACCCATCTACACATCAGATCGTGTCGTCACACGATCTCGACCAACGTGCCTGGTCATCACAACTAGGCCACCCCCTCTCCAGCACGCGTGCGGCGTGCTCGAGCGGCCACGGGTCCTGGGTGTCGATCATCCGGGTGATCACGCCGGTCACGAGCGCGAGCGCCGCGTCAGTCAGGTCGTCGTTGGCCAGCGAGTCGTCGAGCCCGGCGCGTACGGCGACCAGCGGGCCTCCACGCGCTCGCGCCAGGCCCGGGCGTGGTCGCGACCGGCCTGGACGCACGCCCGGCGCAGCATCTCGGCCCGGTTGCCGTACTCGTGCATGAAGGTGCCGGGGCTGATCCGCACCACCGCTGCGATCCGACGCTGGCTCGGGCCACGCAGGCCCTCCTCGACCACGAGCGCGTTGATCGCGTCGACGATGTCGGAGGTACGGCTGAACTCGTTGAGTGGTCGCATCGCTGGAGTCGACCACCCCGGCCGCCGGACCGCGACCGCTCCTCCACAGGCACCCCACCCTCCCCGTTCGTCGATCGGTCGACCAACGTCGCGCCGCGTTGTTCAACCGATCGACGAATCGAGAAGGTGGGGGTGGTGAGGGCCGCCGTCGTCAGAGGCGGTCGCGGTCGTGCGGGGTGTCCCAGAGCGACTCGTCGGGGCCCTTGGGCACCACGCCGGTGGGGTTGATGTCGGTGTGCACGACGTAGTAGTGCGCCTTGATCTGGTCGAAGTCGATCGTGTCGCCGAACTCCGGGATCGAGTAGAGGTCGCGGGCGTAGCCCCACAGGTTCGGCATCTCGGTCAGCTTGTTGCGGTTGCACTTGAAGTGCCCGTGGTAGACCGCGTCGAAGCGCACCAGGGTGGTGAAGAGCCGCACGTCGGCCTCGGTGACCGTCTCCCCCATCAGGTAGCGGCGGGTCGCGAGCCGCTCCTCGAGCCAGTCGAGAGCCTCGAACAGCCGGTCGTAGGCCGCCTCGTAGGACTCCTGGTCACCGGCGAAGCCGCAGCGGTAGACGCCGTTGTTGACCTCGGTGAAGACCCGCTGCATGACCTCCTCCATCTCCTCGCGGCGATCGGCCGGCCAGAGGTCGGGGGCGTCGGGGCGGTGGTGCTCGCGCCACTCGAAGAACAGGTCGTGGGTGATCCACGGGAAGTCGTTGGTGACCAGCTTGCCGGACTCGACCTCGACCATCGCCGGGACCGTGATCCCGCGCGGGTAGTCGGGGAAGCGCGCGAAGTACGCCTCCTGGAGCCGCTCGATGCCCAGCACCGGGTCCTTGCCCCCGGGGTCGAGGTCGAAGGTCCACGACCGCTTGTCGTGGGTCGGGCCGGGCGTGCCCAGCGAGATCACGTCCTCGAGCCCGAGGAGACCCCGCACGATGATCGAGCGGTTGGCCCACGGGCACGCCTTCGCCGCCACCAGGCGGTAGCGCCCCGGTTCGACCGGCCACAGCTCGCCCTCGACGGGACCGTGCTCGGGACGCCGGGCGCCTCGGGTGATCCGGTCGGGCACGTAGTTCATGTCCCGGTCGAAGCCGCCGGCCTCGACGTACGTCGGCTTCAGGTCCTCAGTCATCCCACCAGGTTAGGTGAAGGATCAACCATCGGGCTCACCCGCGGTCGAACGCCCGCGCGACCTCGAGGAGGCGGTCGTTGGCCTCGACCTCACCGACGGAGACCCGGCAGCCCTCGCCGGCGAAGGGCCGCACCACGATGCCGGCCTCGTCGCAGGCGGCCGCGAACGCGGCGGTGCGCTTCCCGAGGGCGAACCAGACGAAGTTGCCCTGCGCGTCGGGCACGTCCCACCCCGCGGCCCGCAGGCCCGACTCGACCCGGTCGCGCTCCGTGACCAGCGCGTCCACCCGCTCCATCAGCGCCTCGCTCGCCTCCAGCGAGGCCAGCGCGGCGGCCTGGGCGACCGAGGAGACGCCGAAGGGCAGCGAGACCGCGCGCAGCGCGCCGGCGACCTCGGCGTGCGCGACGGCGTACCCGACGCGGAAGCCGGCGAGCCCGTAGGCCTTGGAGAAGGTGCGGAAGAGCACCACGTTGGGGTGCGCGCGGTAGGTGGCGAGGCCGTCGACGGCGTCGTCCATCCGCACGAACTCCAGGTAGGCCTCGTCGACGACGGCCACCACGTGCGCGGGCACCCGGGCCAGGAACGCGTCGAGCTCAGCCTGGGTGACCGCCGGCCCGGTGGGGTTGTTGGGGGTGCAGACCATCACCACACGGGTGCGCTCGGTGATCGACTCGGCCATCGCGTCGAGGTCGTGGTGGCCGTCGGCGCGCAGCGGCACCTGCACCGACCGGGCGCCCGCGGCCGTGACCGCGATCGGGTAGGCCTCGAAGGAGCGCCAGGCGTAGACGACCTCGTCGCCCGGCTCGCAGAAGGCCTGCAGCAGCTGGTAGATCAGCGCGACCGAGCCGGTCGCCGCCGCCAGGTCCTCGACGGGCACCCCGAGCCGCTGCGCCAGGGCCTCGTAGAGCGCCCGGCTGCCCATGTCGGGGTAGCGGTTCATCGACTCGACGGCCCGGGTGGCGGCCTCCACCACGCCGGGCAGCGGCGGGTAGGGGTTCTCGTTGCTGGAGAGCTTGTACGTCGTCAGGCCGGGCCGCGGGGTGGGCGGCTTGCCGGGGACGTAGGCCGGGATGTCGCCGATGTGCGAGCGCGGCCGGGGCGTCGAGGGGGTGCTCATGGGCGCCACCCTAGTCAGCGCCCACCCCGCGGGTGGCGGGCCCGCCACGGGCGCAGCACGACCACCAGCACCAGCCCGACGGCCACCCCCAGCGCCGCCCCGGTCACGTTGTCGACGACGTCGGTGACGTCGCAGGCCCGGTCGATGCGGGCCAGCTCGAGCTGGGTCCACTCGATGCCCACCGAGTACGCCGCGAGCGCGGTCAGCCCCAACGGCACCGTGACCCACCCCGAGCGCCAGCGCGCAGCCACCACGACCAGCAGGGCGCCCGACGGCACGAAGACGAGCACGTTGAGCAGCCGCTGGCCCCCGGAGAGGATCCAGAACCCGTCGGGGGCGGGACCACCGAGGTCGAAGGAGCACACCCCGAGCCGCTCGTCGGCGTACACGACACCGGGATCGGCCTGGGCGGGGAGCAGCGTGAGCAGCCCGATCACCACCAGCGACCAGAGCAGACCGGCGAAGGCCCAGGCCCACACGACACCGGTGCGCCGCTGCAGCAGGAGCGCGAGGCCGGCGAGCAGCAGGCCCGAGGCAGCGGTACCCGCCAGCATGACCTCCACCCCACCGACCGGCACCACGCCCGAAGCCTACGGAAACGGCCGCTCCCGCCCGACCCGGCACCCGGGTTCCTGACACACTCGGACACGTGCGCTTCGTGACCTGGCTCCTGACCAACGCCATCGCCCTCGCGGCGGCCGCCTGGCTGCTCGACGGCATCCGCTTCACCCCCCGCGACGCCGAGCTGGCCGACAAGGCCCTGGCGCTGCTGGTGGTCGCGGCGATCCTCGGCACCGTCACCGCGGTGCTCAAGCCGGTCCTCAAGCTGCTCGCGCTGCCGCTGATCATCCTCACCCTGGGGCTGTTCCTGCTGGTCATCAATGCCGCGATGCTGCTGCTCACCGACGAGATCGCCGCGCTGCTCGACATCGGCTTCAAGGTCACCGGCTTCTGGCCCGCCGTGGGCGGGGCGATCGTGATCACCGTCGTGACCTGGGCCGTCGACAACGTGATCGGCTCCGAGCGGTGAGCCCCGCGCCGGCCGCGCTGCCCCCGCCGCGCCAGCCCGGGCGCTACGCCGTCGCCCTGGTCTGCCTGGGCAACATCTGCCGCTCGCCGATGGCCGACGTGGTGCTGACCCGCCGCGTCGACGAGGCCGGGCTCACCCCGGTGGTCTCGGTCGCCAGCGCCGGCACCGCCGGGTGGCACACCGGCAAGCCGATGGACAGCAGGGCCGCCGCCACGCTGCTGGCCGCCGGCCACGACCCCAGCGCCCACCGGGCGCGCCAGGTCGACCCGGGCTGGCTGGAGCAGCACGACCTGGTGCTGGCGATGGACGAGCAGAACCTCGCCGACCTCGGTGGTCCCGCCGAGCGCCGTCGACTCTACCGCGACCTCGACCCCGTCGGCACCGGTGGCGAGGTGCCTGACCCCTACTACGGTGGGGACCAGGGATTCGAGGAGGTGCTGGCGATGGTCGAGCGCACGAGCGCCGCGATCGTCTCCGCGCTGCAGCAGGAGCCGGCCCTGCAGCACCACCCGGACACGCAGCGGCCGACGGGGCGGCCGTGACCCGCCAGCCCGCGCTCGCCCGTCGCGCCGAGGAGCTGCTCGGCTCCGCGGTGGTGGCCACCGCCCCGGTCGCCGGAGGCGACGTGGCCCGCGCGACCAAGCTGCGGCTCTCCGACGGCACCACGGCGCTGATGAAGACGCTGTCGCAGGCGCCGGACGGCTTCTTCGAGGCGGAGGCCCGCGGGCTGGGGTGGCTGGCCGAGGCCGAGGGCGGCGTGCAGGTGCCGGCGCTGCTGGCCAGCGCACCGGACTGCGTGATCCTGCGCTGGATCGAGCCCGGCCGGGTCACCGCCGACGCCGCCGCCGACCTCGGGCGCGCCCTGGCCCACACCCACGCGGCCGGCGCACCGTCGTACGGCGCGCAGCGCGACGGCTTCATCGCCCGCCTGCCGCTGCCCCAGCGCCCCACCGACACGTGGGCGGAGTTCTACGCGGTGCGGCGGGTCCTGCCCTACCTCAAGCTGGCCCGCGACCGGGGCGCCGTCACCGACAGCCACGTCGCCACCGTCGAGCGCCTCGTGGGCCGCCTGACCGCGCTGCTGCCCGAGGAGCCGCCCGCCCGGCTGCACGGCGACCTGTGGAACGGCAACGTGCTCTGGGGCACCGACACCACCAGCGGCGCCGCGCCCGGGGCCCCCGCCTCGCCCTGGGTCGTCGACCCGGCGGCGTACGGCGGGCACCGCGAGGTCGACCTGGCGATGCTGGCGCTCTTCGGGCTCCCGCACCTGCCGGTGGTGCTCGCGGCCTACCAGGAGACCCACCCGCTCGCCGAGGGCTGGGAGGACCGGGTCGCGCTGCACCAGGTCTTCCCGCTGCTGGTGCACGCCTGCCTGATGGGTGGCGGGTACGGCGCCCGCGCCGCCCACGTGGCCTCGCGCTACCTCTGAGCCCGGCGGCGGTAGACCGCCCGCGCCGTGGTCGTGCCCGCGTCCGCGACGACCACGTGGCTGCGCTCGACGCCGTCGGACCAGCGCTGGAAGCGCCACACCCGGCCCCGGTGGCGCTGCTTGCGCGGCGCGCTCACGCTGACCCGGGAACCCTCGATGAAGGTGCCGGTCCACCCCGCGCCGCGCGTGCGGTGCGTCTCGCCGGCCACCGTCACCCGCAGCCCGCGCGGGCGGCTGCGCACCCGCAGCCGGGCGGTGCTCGGGTCCAGGCGCACCGACTCCGTGCTGGTCAGCCCCCGCGCGTCGGTGGCGCGGTACTGCACCAGCAGGTGCGAGGGGTGCTCGTGGTCGGAGGCGACGAGGTCGGGGTCGGTGCCGGAGCCCACGACCTCGTGGGAGTGGCAGACGTCGTGGGGGCAGTGCCGCACGACCACCGACCAGGAGACGTCGACCTCGGAGCCGTCCGGGTCGGTCGCGGTGGCGCCGAGCGCGATGGTGTCGCCGACCGCCCAGCCCCGGCCGGCGCCGGGGTCGTCGACCTGGATCTCGGGCGGCCCCAGGTCGCCGGGGTGCAGCCGCAGCGTGGCCACGTCGGACGTCGCCGCGTCGCTGACCCGCACGTGCACCAGCGCGTCGCGGTCCTCCTCGAAGACCGCCTCGGCGCGCGGGCCGTCGGCGTCGTCGAACTGCCCGTCGTCGTCGAGGTCCCAGGCGAAGGTGAGCTCGTCGCCGTCGGGGTCGCTCGAGCCGCGGGCGTCGAGGGCGACCGTGAGCGGCAGGGCGCCCCAGGTGCGGTCGGCCTCGACCTCGGCCCGCGGCATCCGGTTGCCGCGGGCGAAGTGGAGGCGGCGCAGCGAGCCGCCGCGCTCCTCGAAGTTGCCGACCTCGTCGACGCCGAGGCTGAGGTAGTAGAGGTCGCCCTCGGGGCCGGTGAGCAGGTCGACCGGGCTCGCGGCGCCCTCGAGGAACGGCTGCACCCGACCGGGGTCGGGCAGGCCGTCCGCGCCGGCCTTCATCACCCAGATGCACTGGCGGGAGAAGTCGGAGAAGAACAGGGCGCCGTCGTAGCGGTCGGGGTAGCCCTCGCCGGTGGGGATCTGGACCCCCGAGATCGACGAGGAGCCGGTCGGGCAGCTCTCCCCGGCGACGGTCTCGGTGCGCGGGTAGGCGAAGTAGGGGGTGTCGGCCGAGCGCTCCTGGTAGAGCGACTCGCACAGCGGCAGGTCGACGGAGTCGAAGCCGGGGTTGCGCCCGGGGCCCTCGTAGCAGGGCCAGCCGAAGTTCTCGGCCCGCCCGCCGGTGCGGAACCGGTCGATCTCCTCGAAGCCGCCCTGCCCGACGTCGCCGACCCAGACCTCGGGCTCCCCGGCGCCCGCAGCGGGACGGAAGCCGAAGCGGAAGGGGTTGCGCATCCCGTATGCCACGATCCGCTCCGCGTTGGCGTCGCCGTCCCCGGCGAACGGGTTGCCCGGGGCGCCCAGGCCGGTGTCGGGATCGATCCGGATCACGCTGCCCGACAGCCCGACCGCGTCCCCGCGGGTGCGGATGTCCTGCGAGCGCAGCGAGCCGCCCTCGCGGTCGGGGTCGCCGCACGGGTTGCCCTCCTCGCCCCAGAAGGGCGCCTCGACCTGGCCGTGGTCGACCTGCGAGTAGTGCGCGCCCTCGCCGGCGCTGGCGTAGAGGTAGCCGTCGGGTCCGAAGCGCAGCGACCCGGTCGCGTGGCTGGGGTACTGCATGCACCAGTCCTCGACCAGCACCTCCTCCTCGCCGCTCATCCGCCAGGAGCCGCCGACGTCCTGCGCGGTGAGCCGGCTCAGCCGCCCGCTGGCCACGCAGCCGCTCTGCTCCGCGCCCGGTCCGCCGTCGGCGGGGTCGGGGCACTCGTCGTAGTAGGAGCCCGGCGTCCCCCAGCGCGGCGCCGGCTCGGGGTCGCCGAGCACGTGGTCGTAGGCGTAGAGCACGTAGACGTAGGGCCGGCGCGGGAAGCCGGGGTCGACGGCGATGCCGAGCATGCCGCGGTCGAAGAGGTTGTGGACCTCGGCGTTGAGGTCGGCGAAGAGCTGCGGCGCCTCGCCGGGACCGGCCACGACCTTGACCACCCCGCTCTTCTCGGCCACGAAGATCTCGCCGTCGGGCGCGAACGCGGCGCCCGTGGGGATGTAGAGGTCGTCGACGACGACGCGCTCCTCGAAACGTCCCGGCATCCGGGGCGCACCGGTGGTGGGCTGCGCCCGCTCCTGGCCGGCCACCGCCACCGGGGTCGTCACCGGGGTCGTCTGGTCGTTCGGTCCGGTGCCCAGCAGCAGCGGCAGCACCAGTGCACCCGCCGCGAGTCCCTGCAGCCTCATGCCAACCCCCCATGGTCGTCCCGGCCACGGTAGGTCCCCACGGGCCCCGTTGTCCGCTGTTCACGCTCGCGACTCCCAGGGCCCGACTCTCAGGACGCCTTCAGGGGTTCCTGGCAGAGTTGGGGCCGTGACCGCCCCCGACGCCTCCTCGACCAGCCGCTCCACGGTGCTCGTCGTCGACGACGACAAGGCGGTGCGCGAGTCGCTGCGCCGTTCGCTGGAGTTCAACGGGTACGCCGTCGCGCTGGCCACCGACGGCGCGGAGGCGTTGGCGGGGATCGCCGCGGCGCGCCCCGACGTCGTGGTGATGGACGTGATGATGCCGCGCCTCGACGGGCTCGAGACCACGCGCGCGCTGCGGGCGGCCGGCAACGACGTGCCGATCCTGGTGCTCACCGCCCGCGACGCCGTCGGCGACCGCGTCGACGGGCTCGACGCCGGCGCCGACGACTACCTGACCAAGCCCTTCGCGCTGCAGGAGCTGCTCGCGCGGCTGCGCGCCCTGCTGCGCCGCACCGTGCCGGTCTCGGCGGAGGCCGAGGAGACGCTCGTCTTCGCCGACCTCAGCATGAACACCGCGACCCGCGAGGTGCGCCGCGGCGACCGGCAGATGGAGCTGACCCGCACCGAGTTCGCGCTGCTCGAGATGTTCCTGCGGCGCCCGCGCCGGGTGCTGGAGCGCTCGTTCATCCTCGAGGAGGTGTGGGGCTACGACTTCCCCACCACCGCCAACTCCCTCGAGGTCTACGTCGGCTACCTGCGCCGCAAGACCGAGGCGGCGGGCGAGAGCCGGCTGCTGCACACCGTGCGCGGCGTGGGCTACGTGCTGAAGGAGTCATGACGCCGGCGCCCGGGCGGTCCCGGCGCCTCGGCTTCCGGCGCTCGCTGGCCGGCCGGGTCACCCTGCTGACCACCATGGCCGTGGGGCTGACCGTCGCCCTGGTGGCCGCCGGCACCTACCTGACCATGCGGATGCAGCTGCAGGACAGCCTCGACGAGTCGCTGCTCGACCGGGCCCGCGCCGCCGCCAGCGCCGACGCACTGCAGCAGCTGACGGTCGCCAACGACATCCCGTCGTGGGCGCTGGGAGCCGGCGACATCCGCATCGCCTTCCTGACCGCGGAGCCGGAGCCCGAGGTCGTCTCGGCCGACCGCAGCCCCGACGCCGCGCGGATCGCGCTCGGCGACCCCGAGACGCTGGTGGCGCTGCGGGGGCGCGGCTCGAGCCTGCGCACCGTCGAGGCGGGCGGCGAGCGGTTCCGGGTCGTGGCGGTGCCGGCGCAGAGCACCGGCCAGGCGCTGGTGATCGCCCAGTCGCTCGAGGCGCAGGAGAAGGTGCTGGCCAAGGTGGGCGTCGTGACGCTCCTGCTCGGCCTCGCCGGGGTGGTGCTCGCGGGGTTCGCCGGGTGGGGCGTGGCGCGCAACGGGCTCAAGCCCGTGCGCCGCCTGACCGGCGCCGTCGAGACCATCGCGCGCACCGAGCAGCTCACCCCGATCCCGGTCGAGGGCGACGACGAGATCGCCCGGCTCTCGACCTCCTTCAACCAGATGCTCGCCGCGCTCGAGGCCTCCCGCGACCGCCAGCGCCGGCTGGTCGCCGACGCCGGCCACGAGCTGCGCACCCCCCTCACCTCCCTGCGCACCAACATCGACCTGCTCAGCCAGGCCACCGCCGCCGACGACGACCCGCACGCGCTGCACCTGCCGCCCGAGGCCCGCCAGGAGCTGATGGACGACGTGCGCGCGCAGACCGAGGAGCTGACCACCCTCATCGGCGACCTCGTCGAGCTGGCCCGCGACGAGCCGCTCGCCCACGTCGTGGAGACCATCGACCTCGCCGAGCTGGTCGAGCACGCGGTCGCGCGGGTGCGCCGCCGCGCCCCGGGGGTGCGCTTCGAGGTGCACACCGCTTCCTGGGAGGTCGTCGGCGAGTCCGGCACCCTCGAGCGCGCGGTCACCAACCTGCTCGACAACGCCGCCAAGTGGAGCCCCGCCGGCGGCACGGTGCGGGTGCACCTGGCCGACGGCGAGCTCAGCGTCGACGACGAGGGCCCCGGCATCGCCGAGCACGACCGGCCCCACGTCTTCGAGCGGTTCTACCGCGCCGAGGAGTCCCGCTCCATGCCCGGCTCCGGGCTCGGCCTCGCGATCGTGGCCCAGGCCGCCGAGCGGCACTCGGGCTCGGTGCGCGCCGAGGCGTCGGCGCACGGCGGGGCGCGGCTGGTGCTGCGGCTGCCCGGACGGCCGCCGGCACCGCGCGACCTCTAGGGTCGGCGCGTGGACCTCTCCTTCTTCACCCGCGACGGCGACGTGCTCGTGCCGACCGAGATGGCGCTGAGCAGCTGGTCGGGCGACCAGCTGCACGGGGTGGCCGTCAGCGGCGCGCTGGGCCGGGCCGCCGAGCAGGCCGTCGAGGCCATCGGGCGCGCCGAGCTGGTGCCGGTGCGGCTGACCGTCGACCTGTTCCGCGCCACCCGGATGCGGCCCTGCCGCCTCGAGACCACCGTCGTGCGCGAGGGACCGCGGCTGTGCCTCGTCGACGTGCACCTGCTCCAGGACGGCGACGACACAGAGGACGGGCCGGTCGCGACCGCGCGCGCCTCGGTGCTGTTCCTGCGCACCGGCGAGGCGCCGACCGGCGAGGTGTGGATGCCGCAGGACGCGCCGCAGCCGCCCCCGGTCGAGGTGGCCCCGGTCTCCGACCAGCCGCACGTGCCCTACCTGCGCAGCGACGCCGACTGGTCGCAGAACTTCCGCGAGCACCAGAACGCCGGCCGCAAGACGACCTGGAACACCCCGCCCGCGATCGTCTCGGGCGAGCCGCTGACCGGCTTCCAGGCCGCCGCGGCGATGGCCGACGGCACCAGCCTGACCAGCAACTGGGGCAGCCGGGGCGTCGAGCACATCAACGCCGACATCACCCTGACCCTGGCCCGGCGGCCGGTCGGGGTCACCGTGGGCCTGCACGCCACCGACCGCGTCGAGCACGACGGCATCGCGGTGGGCACCGCGACCCTCTTCGACCGCGAGGGCCGCCTGGGCACGACCGTGGTCACCGCGATGAGCAACACCAAGCGCTCGGTCGACCTCGGCTCCGACGACCGGGCCCGCGGCGACGACGTCTGAGGCGGTGCCTGAGGTGGGTCCGAGGGGGCCCGCTCAGGCCTCGTTGGTGTTCGGGTCGCGCCACTCCCGCTCGAAGGGCAGGCGCCAGGCCCGCGGGGCGATGAGCTGGTGGATGGCGTTGGGGCCCCACGAGCCGGGCGGGTAGCTGCGCACCGGCGGCGGGTCCTCGAGCAGCGGCGCCGACTTGGCCCACAGCTCCTCGATGCCGTCGGCGGTGGTGAAGAGCGTGTGGTCGCCGCGCATCGCGTCGTGGATCAGCCGCTCGTAGGCCTCGAGCACCAGGCCCGAGGACGGGGTGTCGTGGGTGGCGAACTGCATCGAGAGCTTGTCGAGCTTCATGCCCGGGCCCGGGCGCTTGCCGTAGAACGACAGCGACATCCGCGACTGGTCGGCCAGGTCGAAGGTCAGGTGGTCGGGTCCGTGCCTGCCCACGCCCGAGCCGGCCGGGAACATCGTCAGCGGCGGCTCCTTGAAGGCGATGGAGATGATCCGCGCGCTCTCAGCGAGCTTCTTGCCGGTGCGCAGGTAGAACGGGACGCCGGCCCAGCGCCAGTTGTCGATCTCGACGCGCAGCGCCGTGAAGGTCTCGGTGTCGGAGTCATCGGCCACCTCGTCCTTGCCGCGGTAGCCGGCGTACTGCCCGCGCACCACGTGGTGCGGCTCGATCGGCTTCATCGAGCGGAAGACCTTGAGCTTCTCGTCGCCGATCGGGTCCTGGGTCAGCGACGTCGGCGGCTCCATCGCCATGAACGTCAGCACCTGCATCAGGTGGGTGACGACCATGTCGCGGTAGGCGCCCGTGGCCTCGTAGAACGACGTACGGCCCTCGAGGCCCAGCGTCTCGGGCACGTCGATCTGCACGTGGTCGATGAAGTTGCGGTTCCAGATCGGCTCGAAGAGGCCGTTGGCGAAGCGGAAGGCCAGGATGTTCTGGGCGGCCTCCTTGCCCAGGAAGTGGTCGATGCGGAAGACCTGCGACTCGTCGAAGACCTCGTGCACGCGGGCGTTGAGCGCCTTGGCCGACTCCAGGTCGGTGCCGAAGGGCTTCTCCATCACCACCCGCGAGCGCTCGACCAGGCCGCACTCGTCGAGCTGCTTGAGCACGTCGAGGGCGGCGCTCGGCGGCACCGAGAGGTAGTGCAGGCGGCGCTTGTCGTGGATGTCGCCCGGCAGCAGCGTCTCGGCCCGGTAGACCTCGTCGCGCAGCGCCTCCGTGCCGGCGCCCTGCGAGACGTAGCTCAGCATCGCCGCGAAGTCGTGCCAGGTGTCGGCGTCGAAGTCGTCCTTGGCGAACTCCTGGCAGGCCTTGCGCGCCAGGTCGACGAAGTCGTCGTCGGTCATGTCCTCCAGCGAGGTGCCCACGATCTTGGCGTCCCTGAGCAGGTCGGCCTGGAAGAGGTGCAGCAGCCCCGGCAGGAGCTTGCGCCTGGCCAGGTCCCCGGTGGCGCCGAACAGGACGACGACGTGCGGCTTCTCCATGGCCCCGAGGCTAACGGTCCCTTGTTACGCGTCGAAGACGGCCAGCAGCCGGTCGGCCTTCAACCGGGCCTCGGCCCACTCGTCCTCGACCTCGGAGAGCACCGTGACGCCCCCGCCGGTGCCGAGGCGCCAGGTGCCGTCGCCGCGGGTGCTCAGCGCCCGGATGACCACCCCGAGGTCGGCGCGCCCGTCGGCGCTGAGCCACCCGAAGGCGCCGGCGTACGCGCCGCGGGGGCTCTCCTCGACCGCGTCGATGACCTCCATCGTGCGCAGCTTGGGCGCCCCGGTCATCGACCCCGCCGGGAAGAGGGCGCGCAGCGCCCCGACCGTGGTCACCTCCTCGCGCAGCCGCCCGCGCACCACGCTGACGAGCTGGTGGAGGCTGGCGTAGGTCTCGACCTCCATCAGCGTCGGCACCTGCACCGAGCCGGGCTCGCAGACCCCCGCCACGTCGTTGCGCAGCAGGTCGACGACCATCAGGTTCTCGGCGCGCTGCTTGGGGTCGCCGGCCAGCCGCTCGCGCAGCGCGGTGTCGCTCGCGGCGTCGGCCCCGCGCGGGGCGGTGCCCTTAATCGGCTTGGTCTCCAGCACCCGGTCGGCCCCCACCAGCGCGTAGCGCTCGGGGCTGCTGCTCAGCAGCCACCCGCGCGCGCCCGCCACGTCGTGCTGCAGGAAGCCGGCGTACGGCGCCGGGTTCAGCGCCCGCAGCCGCAGGTAGGCCGCGACCGGGTCGAGGCCCGAGACGACCTCCTCGCGCAGCGTCAGGTTGACCTCGTAGGTGTCGCCGGCGTGCAACCGCTCCTGGACCTCCGCGAACGCCGCCCGGTAGGCCGCGGACGCAGGTCGAGGAGGTGGCCCAGCCACCGTCTCGAGACCCCCCAGGCCCGCCGCCACGTCCGGGTGCTCGAAGAACCGCACGTGGCTCGGTCGCATCCACACCGCGTCGGGCACGTCGAGCGACGGGCGGGCCGGCAGGTCGGGGCGGCAGGCGTAGCCCAGGTGGCCGAACCACTGGTCGGCCGGGCCGCCGGCGGCCAGCTCGGCCTCGAGCACCGCGAAGACGTCGTCACCGACCACCTCGGCGCGCCCGCCGCTGTGGCGGGTCACCTCGCGGCGCCCGGCGTCGTAGGTCAGCGACACGTCGTCGGGCTCGCACCAGCCCAGGATCGAGCGGCGCCCCGACCACTCCCGCGCCCCGCCGCCGTCGAGCCAGAAGCAGCGCTCGTGGGTCGCCGCCACCTGCTCGAAGACCGCCACCGGGTCGCTCGGGGGGCCGCTCACCGGGTGCCCCGCAGGAAGGAGGCGACCAGGGCGGCGCCGTGGCGCGACAGGACCGACTCGGGGTGGAACTGCACGCCCTCGAGCGGCAGGTCGCGGTGGCGCACCCCCATCACCACCGGCGGGTCCTCGGGGGTGGCGCCGGCGCAGGTGGCGCTCACCTCGAGGCACGCGGGCACCTCGAGCGCGGCCAGGGAGTGGTAGCGCACCACCTCGAAGCCCTGGGGCAGGCCGGTCAGGACGCCGCGCCCGTCGTGGGTCAGCGCCGAGACGGTGCCGTGGGCGGGGGGCACCCGGCCCACGCGGCCGCCGTACGTCGTGACCAGCCCCTGCATCCCCAGGCACACGCCGAGCACCGGCCGGGTGGCGCGGCGCAGCACCTCGACGCCGACGGCGAAGTCGCGCGGGTCGTCGGGGCGCCCGGGACCCGGCGAGAGGACGACGTGGCTGTGGCGCAGCACGTCGTCGGGGTCGCTCTCGTCGTGCTGGACCACCCGCGGCAGCCGGCCGGTGACCTCGGCGACCAGGTGCACCAGGTTCTGGGTGTAGGAGTCGTGGTGGTCGACCACGACCACGTCGGGGGCGCTCACCAGCCCGCACCGACCGGGAAATGCGACAAGCCCGGTGGATCTGGGGGGCAGTCTCCACCGGGCTCCGACCCGCGTCGCGTGTCGAGGCGAAACACTACCCGGGCCAGACCGGGAAGCATCCTCCGATCGGTCATTCTTGACCGACGAGCAGGTCACGCACGAGCGTGTGGAGCAGGTCGAAGCCGTTCTGGGTCAGGATCGACTCGGCGTGGAACTGGATGCCGCGGTAGTGCGGCCCGCGCAACGCGTGCACGTCGCCGGTCGCGGGGTCGGTGTCGACCTCGACGCCCTCGGGCAGCACCGTGTCCTCGCCGACCCGGCCGACGAAGGTGTTGTAGAAGCCGACCCGCTCGGTGCGACCGGCCAGCCGCACCGGCGACTGGGTGCCCTGGAAGACGATGTCCTTGTAGGCCAGCGGCAGCCCGAGCTGGTGGCACAGTGCCTGGTGGCCCAGGCAGACCGCGAGGAACGGCTGCTCGGCGGCCAGCAGCGAGGCGACCGCCGCGCGCAGGTTCTGCATCTTGGGGTCGGTGTCGTCGCGGGGGTCGCCGGGCCCGGGGCCCACGACGACCAGGTCGTGCCCGTCGAGGCAGCCCGGCTCGTAGTCCTCGTGGCGCACCACGGTGCTGCTCAGGCCGATCACGCCCATCACGTGGCGCAGCATGTTCACGAAGTCGTCCTCGCCGTCGAGGATGACCACGCTGCGCCCGGCCAGGCGGGGGTCGGGGTCCTCGTCGGCCTGGTCGGTCAGCCAGAACGACGAGAGCCGGCGGTTGCGGGCGTTGAGGGCGATCAGCACGTCCTCGTCGGCGGCCAGCTCGGCCACCGGCACGTCGGGCGCCGGCGCCGCGGGCACCAGCCCGAAGGCACTGAGGATGCCGCCGGCCTTGGCGTGCGTCTCGGCGACCTCGTACGCCGCGTCGGAGTCGCGCACCAGGGTGGCCCCGGCGGTCACCTTGAGGTTGCCCTCGAGGTCGACGTCGGCGCTGCGGATCACGATCGGGCTGTCGACGACCGGCCCGCCGCGCTCGTCGCGGCCCAGGATCGCCAGGGCCGCGCCGTAGTATCCGCGCCCCTCCGACTCGTAGGCCTTGATCAGCCGGCAGGCGTTCTCGACGGGGCTGCCGGTGACGGTGGCGGCGTACATCGTGTCGCGCAGCACCTCGCGCGGGTCGCGGTCGGTGCGCCCGGCCAGCAGGTACTCGGTGTGCACGAGGTGGGTCATCGGCTTGAGGAACGGCCCGAGCACCTGGCCGCCCTCGTGGCAGATGTCGCACATCATCTTCAGCTCCTCGTCGACGACCATGAAGAGCTCGTAGATCTCCTTCTCGTCGCGCAGGAAGTCCATCAGCGGGCCCTTGACGTCGCCCTCGCGAGGGATGCGGAAGGTGCCCGAGATCGGGTTCATCCGCACGTCGCCGTCGTGGATCGAGACGTGCCGCTCGGGGCTGGCGCCGATGAGGAACCGGTCGCCGGTGAAGAAGACGTAGGTCCAGTAGGCGCCGCGCTCGCGCTCGAGCAGGCGCTTGAAGACGGTCAGCGCCGTCGCCACGCCCCAGTCGGCGACCTTCGCGCGGTAGTGGCGACCGACGACGAGGTTGGCGCCCTCGCCCTGGCCGATCTCGTCGCGGATGATCGTGTCGACGACCTTCGCGTACGCCGCGTCGTCGGTCTCGAAGCCGCCGCGGTCGGTGAACTCGACCCCGGTGTCGTCGATCGCCTCGACCACCTCGGCGACGGAGAACTCCAGCTCGGTCTCGACGTCGACGACCACCAGCGGGGTGCCGTCGTCGTGGGCCTCGAAGCCGCGCTCGGCGACCTGGCGGAACGGGATGGCCAGCAGTCGGTCGGCGATGTGGCCGTCGGCCGGGGCGCCCTCCTCGAGCGGGACGTCGAGCAGCGACTCGACGACGCTGCGCCGGCCCCCGACGAGCCCGACGGTGTCCTTGTCGCCGATCCGCGTGGAGCGCCGGATGATGGCCCACGCCTCGTGCCCCTGGATCGCCTCGATCGCGGCGCGGGCATCCCGGGTGGTGGGCTCAGTCATGCCCCGCAGCCTAGTTGCGCGGCTCGCCCCGGTCGGCAGCGCAGTCAGCCAGCAGACGGGCGAGCTCGTCGGGGCGGGTGTACATCGGCCAGTGACCCGCGTCGATGTCGACGTAGTCGACCTGCCGCGCCCTGGCCAGCTCGGGCACGTCGCCGGCCTCGACCCACTCCCTGGCCTGCTCGGGCGTGTACTCGGGGCACACCATGGTCACCGGCACGTCGTAGCGGCGTTCGTCGCGCAGCCGCACGACCCCCTGGGTGACCGCGGCCGGCACCGCGAGGGCCCCGGCCGCCACCTCCGCCTTGAGCTCCGCCGACATGTCGTCGGAGTCGGGACCCTCGAAGGGCTCCCAGCCGGGGAACGCCACCACGCCGTCGACGGGCTCGAAGAACCCGAAGTAGGTCTCGCCGTCCTCGGAGGGCATGCCCCCGACCAGCACCACCCGCGCCACCGCCCCCGGGCGGGCGTCGGCCGCGACCCAGGCCAGGGCGCAGGCCGCGGAGTGGCCGACCACCAGCACCGGCCCGTCGGCGGCGTCCACGGCCGCGACGACGGCCGCCACCTGGTCGTCGTACGTCGCGCCGGCGTCGCCGTCGCCCTGGCCGGGCAGGGTCAGGGCGACCGGGCGGTGCCCGAGCCGCTCCAGCTCGGGCACGACCTCGCGCCAGGCCGTCGCGTCGAGCCACATGCCGGCGATGAGCAGGATGTCCATGTCAGTCCTCGTCCCGGGTCAGGAAGGCCGTGAGGCCTCCTCACCCAAGGTAAAGCAGAGCGCCGACGTCGCGCTCAGGACACCGTCGTGAGCAGCTGCGTGGCGCGGGTCAGCACCACGTAGAGCGTCGCCCGACCGGTCTGCGACTCGTCCTCGATCTCCTGGGGGCGCACGACCACGATCCCGTCGAACTCCAGGCCCTTGGTGTCGAGACCGGTGAGCACCACGACCCGGTCCTCCCCCGACGGCGTGACCGAGGAGTCGACCGCGGCGCGGGCACCCTTCGCGTCGTCGGCGAGCTCGGGCCACGAGGCCAGCCACCCGTTGACCTGCGAGCGGCGCGCGGCCGCGACCACGACGCCGACGGTGCCGGCCACGCGGCCGGCGAGGTCGACGACGGCCTCGCGGACGGCGGCCTCGAGGTCGGGGGCGTCCTCGACGACCCGCGGCTCGACGCCGGTCGAGCGCACCGCGGTGGGCAGGTCGGCGTCGAGGCCGACCCGCTCGGCGTACGCCGCCGCGTGGGCGTAGATCTCGGAGGAGTTGCGGTAGTTGGTCGAGAGGTGGAACTCGTGCAGCGCCTTGCCCTCGATCGCCTCGGCGCGGGCCGCGGCCGACTCCTCGGGCACCGGCCAGGACGACTGGGCGGGGTCGCCGACGATGGTCCACGACGCGGTGCGCCCGCGGCGCCCGACCATCCGCCACTGCATCGGGGTGAGGTCCTGGGCCTCGTCGACGAGCACGTGGGCGAAGGGGTCGTCGTCGATCTTGTGGGTCGGCGGGGCCCAGGCCCGGCCGGAGGGCGCGTACTCGCGGTCCGCGGCGGTCATCAGCTCGGCCATGTCGTGCCCGCCGTCGAGCAGCGCGGTGTCGGAGAGCGACGCCTCGTCGTCGGTGCGCTCGGGCACGTCGCCGAGCGCGTAGCGCAGCTCGTCGAGCAGCGGCACGTCCTGGACCGTGAGGTCCTTGCCGACCGGGTGGTCGGGCAGGTCGGCCCACGACTTGGTGAGCACCCGCTGCTCCTCGGCCGAGAGGACGCCCTCGGCGACCCGGGCCAGCACCTCGGGCTCGCGCAGCCAGGCCAGCACCGTGGGCGCGTCGAGCGGCGGCCACCAGGCGGTGACGAAGTCGAGGAACCGCTGGTCGCCCAGCAGGTCCTCGTTGAAGGAGTCGCGGCCGCGCTCGCGCCCGCGCTCGCCGCGCACCTGGCGCCACAGCGCGTCGAGCAGCGCGCCGGGCACCCGGGGCAGCTGGCGGTTGCGGCGCCCCTGCGACATCAGCTGGCGCCGGATGCGGCCGAGCAGGCCGCGGTCGAGCACCAGCACGTCGTCGCGGTAGAAGGTGCGGAACTCCGTGGGGCTGCCGGGCGCCTGCTGGCGCGCGACGCGGCGCACGACCTCGGCCATCCGGGCCGCGCCCTTGACGTCGGCCACCGACGGGTCGTCGTGGCGGGTCGCGCGCACGCCGTCGACGACCTCGCCGAGCGAGCGCAGCGCGACCGCGGTCTCGCCGAGGCTGGGCAGCACCCGCTCGATGTAGCGCATGAAGACGCCGCTGGGCCCGACGATGAGCACGCCGCCGGTCTCGTAGCGGCGCCGGTCGGTGTAGAGCAGGTACGCCGCGCGGTGCAGCGCGACGACGGTCTTGCCGACGCCCGGGCCGCCGGAGATCGCGACGACGCCCTTGCCGGGCGCGCGGATCGCCTGGTCCTGCTCGGCCTGGATGGTGGCCACGATCGAGTGCATGGTGCGGTCGCGGGCCCGCGAGAGCTGCGCCATCAGCGCGCCCTCGCCCACGATCGGCAGGTCGGCGCCGGTCTCCTCGAGCGCCTCGGCGTCGAGCAGCTCGTCCTCGACGCCGACCACCTTCGGCCCCTCCGAGCGCAGCACCCGGCGGCGGATCACCTGCTGGGGCGTGGCCGCGGTGGCCTGGTAGAAGACCGCGGCGGCCGGGGCGCGCCAGTCGATGAGCAGCGAGTCGCGCTCGGCGTCACGCAGCCCGATGCGCCCGATGTAGCGCGGCTCGGGGTCGAGCCCGGGGTGCAGGTCGAGGCGCCCGAAGACCAGCCCCTCGTGGGCGGCGTCGAGCTGGGCGATGCGCCGCGCGGCCTGGTAGACCATCGCGTCGCGCTCGACCAGCCCGCCCTCGTGGCCCAGCCGGCCCCGGTCGTGGCCCTCCTTGGCCAGCGCCTGGGCCGCGGCCGACGACAGCGCGAGCTGCGCGTAGACCTTGTCGACGTACGCCTGTTCGCGCGCGGTCTCCTGCGCTGCGAGATCCTCGGTCAACGCCCGCATCCCCTTCACCGTGCTGCTCCTCGTGCAAGGAGAGGACTTTACCGGTCCCTGTCGGACGACGGCACGCCGACGCCCCCTGACGGGCTCAGGCCACCGGGCGGTAGAGCAGGATCGACCCCTCGAAGGGGCGCCCCCGGTCCTCGTAGAGGCGCACGTCGTAGGTGTCGCCTGCCAGCAGCTGACCGGCGATGCTGCTGCCGCCGCGCGCCGAGGAGCTCAGGCTCGAGGCGACGTCGTCGCTGCGCCGCCTCCCCGACTGCGCCTCGAGGCCGACGGTGCCGCCGTCCCAGGTGTAGCCGACCAGCACGGGCCCCTCGTCGGTCTCGACACGACGGGCGACCGGCTCGCCGTCCTCGGTGGCCGTCATCGCGCTCTCGAGCCGCCACCGGCGGCCGTCGTGCTCCACGACCTCGTCGACCGAGGCGCCGTCCACGGTGGTGGTCGCCGGTTCGGGGTAGGCCCCGACGCCCAGCACGGCCAGGGGGTCGTCGACCTCGGGGCCGTCCGAGCCGCGGGTCAGGTAGACGCGCAGGGTGTGCTCACCCCGGGCGATGCCGTCGCTCATCGACACCCATCCGCTCGGCAGGTCGAGCACCCCGTCGTCGTCACAGGGGCCCCGCAGGAAGGCAGACCTGCCGTCGAGGTCGACGTTGACCCACCCGCCCGAGACCGACGAGGTGCAGTACGTGGAGATCCGCACGACCTGGCGCCGTGGCAGGTCCAGGGGCAGCGACACCTCAGCGGCCCCGTCGCGGCTGAAGGCGGCGCCGAGGAGGTCCTCCCCGGCCACCTCCCCGCGGAACGCCGTCATCATGTCCGGGCCCACGACACCACCGGGCACGGTGCCGGTCGGCTCGTAGATCGCCAGCCCGACCTGCGCCTCAGGGCCCAGGTCCTCGAGCCTCACGGTCAGCTCGGTCGTCACCGGGCCCAGCGGCGTCGGGGGCTGCACCGACCCGTCGCCCAGGACCCTCGCCACCCCGTCCTGAGGGTAGACGAGCGTCGCCACCCCGCCGTCGAGGTCGGAGGCGGCCAGCGACACCACCCGCCACCCCTCGCTCGGCGGCAGCGGCACCCGGACCCGCCCGTCGGCGGAGGACACCGCGACCGTCTCGGCGAGCTCGTACTCGCGCCCCAGGACCATCACGGCGCCGGGCACCTCCTGCCCACCGACGGTGCGCGGCCCCCCGGCGGGCTCGGGGCCGTCCCCACCACCGACCGGGCCGAGGGCGGCCAGGCCGACACCGGCGGCGAGCACCACCGCGGCCAGCGCCCCGGCCGCCGTACGCCGCCGGCGGCGCAGGCCGCGCACCCGCTCGTGCACCGCCACCACCCGCGGCGAGGCGCCCGGGTCGTCGACCCTGTGGGCGTGGGCCTCGAGGGTGCTGCGCAGGTCGTCGACGGAGCTCATGAGCGGTCCTCGGTCTCGGTCTCGGGAAGGCTGGTGCGGGGCGAGGGGGCCAGGGACGGGTCGATCCGCAGCTTGGCGAACGCCTTGGAGGTCTGGCTCTTGACGGTGCCGACCGAGCAGCCGAGCACCTGGGCGGTCTGGGCCTCGGTGAGGTCCTCGAAGTAGCGCAGCACCACGACGGCCCGCTGCCGGCGCGGCAGCCGCTCCATCGCCGTCCACAGGTCGTGGCGCTGCCCCACCGCCTCGGCCTGGTCGGGGGTGCCGCCCTGCTCGGGCAGCTCGTCGGTGGCGTGCTCGCCGTTCCAGCGCCGCCGCCACCAGGTGGCGTACGTGGTGACCAGGATCCGGCGCACGTAGGCCTCGTGCTGGTCGATGCGCTCCCACGCGAACCACGCCTTGGCCAGCGCGGTCTGCAGGAGGTCCTCGGCCAGCGCGTGGTCGTGGGTCAGCAGGTACGCCGTGCGCAGCAGGCCGGCGGAGCGCGCGAGCACGAAGTCGTCGAAGGCGACGCTCCGGCTGCTCGCCGGGGAGTGCGGCACGGCTCCTCCTGGTCGGGACGGGCCCGAGCGCGTCCCGGTGGGGGTGGTGGTCATGTCCGGGAGGACCACCCGAGGATCATGGAAGGTTGCCTCCCGGCGGCTACAGTCTCGCGCCGTGACCGATCCTCTCGTGCCGAGCGCTGCGACCCGCCGCCGCAGCCCCTGGCCCGCGGTGGTGCTGGCGCTGCTGCTGGTCGGCATGGTCAGCGCCGCGACCGGCGGGGACCGCTCGGGGCCGCCGGAGGCGCTCACCCCGGTCTCCTCGTCCACCGACGACCGGCCCAACATCGTGCTGTTCTCCAGCGACGACCAGCGCCTCGACGAGATGGTCTTCCTGCCGCAGGTCCGCGCGCTCCTCGGCGAGCACGGGCTGACGATGAGCGAGGCGATCACCCCGCACCCGCTGTGCTGCCCGGCCCGGGCCGAGATCCTCACCGGCCAGATGGCCCAGAACAACGGCGTGCGCACCAACTTCCCGCCCCAGGGCGGCTACGCGGCCTTCGACCCGTCGTCGACGATCGGCACCGACCTGACCCGGGCCGGCTACAACACCGCCTTCCTGGGCAAGCCCCTCAACGGCTACGACGAGGGCGACGGGCGCGACCCGGGCTGGACGATCTTCAACGCCACCAGCCACGGCTACTCCGACTACTACGACTTCACCCAGTTCGACGGGGACCGCAAGGTCAAGGTCGAGGGCTACTACACCGACTACCTCGCCGAGAAGGCCGTCGAGTACGCCGGCGAGCTCAGCGACATGGACGACCCCTTCTTCCTGTGGGTCAGCCACTTCGCCCCGCACCCCAGCAAGGGCCGCTCGGGCTGCCACGACGCCAGCTGCAAGAACGCCCCGCCGGCGCTGTCGCCGTCGTACGAGGCCAGCTCGCGGCTGCTGGGCCGGACTCCCATGCAGGAGGAGGCCGACCGGCTCGCCGACACGATCCTCGACTCCCCCGCCTACCGCGAGCGCGACCGCTCCGACAAGCCGCACCTGGTGCGCCGCCAGGCGGGCACCTCCGACGCCAAGGTGCGCCGCCTCGTGCGGGCCCGCGCCGGGGCGCTGGCCTCGCTCGACGACGCCTTCGCCCGGCTGGCCGCCCAGCTGCGCGCCGACGGCGAGCTCGACAACACCTACGTCGTCTTCGTCACCGACAACGGCTACACGCTCGGTGAGCACGGCTGGTTCGGCAAGACCCTGCCCTACGAGCAGAACCTGCGGATGCCGATGCTGGTCGCCGGCCCGGACGTCGAGGCCGGCGCCACCAGCGACGTGGCCGTCAGCATCGTCGACCTGGCCGCGACCTTCCTCGACATCGCCGGCGCCGACAGCGACCGCCGCCTCGACGGGGTCTCGCTGCTGCCGACCTGGACCGGGCGCTCCACCCGGGCGCTGCACCCGGGCGGGATGCTCATCCAGGGCGGTCCGTTCAAGCCCGAGACCGGCCCCCGGGGCTGGCTCTACCGGGGCGTGCGCACCGAGCGCTACACCTACGCCCGCCACGTCGACGGGACCGTCGAGCTCTACGACCGCGAGCGCGACCCGCACGAGGTCGCCTCGGTGGCCGGGCGGGCGTCGTACGCCGCCGTGGAGCGCGAGCTGGCCCGCCGCACGGCCGTGCTGGGCCGCTGCTCGGGGCCGCGCTCGTGCAACCGTGACTTCGGACCGCTGCCGCAGCCGAGCTGAGCCGAGGTCCCGATGAACCGCACGCCCACCCTCTCCGCGCCGCGGCTCCCACGGCCGCTGGTGGCGGCCCTCGTCGCCCTGGTGGTGCTGATCGGCCTCGCCGCCGTCGTCGAGCTGCGCTCCCAGCAGCGCGCCGAGCGGCCCAACATCGTGCTGATCACCACCGACGACCAGCGCCTCGACGAGATGCAGTTCCTGCCCGAGACCCAGCGGCTGCTCGGCGGGGCCGGGCTGACCTTCGACAACGCGTTGACCCCGCACCCGCTGTGCTGCCCGGCACGTGCGGAGCTGATGACCGGCCAGCTGGCGCAGAACAACGGGGTGCGCGGCAACTTCCCGCCCCAGGGCGGCTTCGCGGCCTTCGACTCCAGCCAGCACGTCGGCACCTGGCTCAGCGACGCCGGCTACCGCACGGCGTTCGTCGGCAAGATGCTCAACGGCTACGGCAAGAACGACGGGCGCCTGCCCGGCTGGTCGATCTTCAACGCCACCAGCCACGGCTTCGCCGACTACTACGACTTCGTGCAGTACGACGAGGACGAGGCGGTGCAGGTCGACGGCTACTACACCGACTACATCGGAGAGAAGGCCGTCGAGTACGCCGCCGACCTCGCCGACGGTGACGACCCGTTCTTCATGTGGGTCAGCCACTTCGCCCCGCACCCCGCACGCCAGCGCTCGACCTGCAAGTCCGAGACCTGCGGCACCGAGCCGCCGCTGCCCTCGCCGCAGCAGCGCAAGCAGCAGGAGCGCACCGGCAAGCTGCCGCACCAGGACCGCGCCGACGCGCTGGCCCGCTCGATCATCGAGTCGCCCGCCTTCAACGAGGCCGACGTCTCCGACAAGCAGCGCCTGGTGCGTCGCCAGGACCGGCTGGCCGAGGGCAAGGTGGTGCGCAGCGCCCGCGGCCGCGCCGCGGCCCTCGACGCGCTCGACCAGACCATCGCGCCCCTCATCGACCAGCTGCGCGAGTCGGGCGAGCTCGACAACACCTACATCGTGCTGGTGACCGACAACGGCTTCCAGCTGGGCGAGCACCGCTGGTTCGGCAAGATCCTGCCCTACGAGGAGAACGTCCGGACCCCGATGCTGGTGCGCGGCCCGGGCATCGAGGCCGGCACCACCACCGACGCGACGGCCACGATCGTCGACCTGGTGCCCACCTTCCTCGACATCGCCGACGCCACGCCGACCCTCGAGCAGGACGGCCGCTCGATGCTCGACCTGTGGCGCGGCGAGGAGGACGACGACCTGCACCCCGGCGGCGTCCTGCTGCAGGGCGGTCCCTACAAGCCCGAGACCGGCGAGACGGGCTGGCTCTACCGGGGCGTGCGCACCGATCGCTACACCTGGGTGCGCTACCACGACGGCTTCGTCGAGATGTACGACCGCCAGCGCGACCCCGAGCAGCTCACCTCGGTCAGCGGCCGCCCCCGCTACGCCGCCGTCGAGACCGAGCTCGAGCGCCGCGCCGAGCTCCTCTCCGACTGCGCCGGCCCCGAGGAGTGCAACCAGGACTTCGGCCCGCTCCCCGAGCCGGGCGTGGGCTGAGCCGGCCGTGGGTTGAGCCGGCCGAGCGGTCACTTTCGAACCATCGACCAGTCAGGTTCGAACCCTCGACCGGTCACTCCCGGCCCCTCCACCGGGGGCGGGCACGGCGGCGTACGCCACGCCGCGAGCCGGCCGGTTCGAACGAGCCGGCTCGGCGCGCTGTCGGGTGAGCAGCGAGGGCCGGAGCCCCATGGCGT
>NZ_BNET01000006.1:24518-362379 GCF_024341885.1 Nocardioides sp. OK12
CGTACGGCGAGGTCCGCGCGGTCCTCACGGGGTCTCGGCGACGCGCGTCGCTGGCGCTCCTTGCTGCTCGACCAACGGAGCGGCGTACGGCCCCCGTGTTGAGCAGCGAGGGCCGGAGCCCCATGGCGTACGGCGAGGTCCGCGCGGTCCTCACGGGGTCTCGGCGACGCGCGTCGCTGGCGCTCCTTGCTGCTCGACCAACGGATCGTCGTACGGCACCGTGGGTCGAGCAGCGAGGGCCGGAGGCCCCACGGCGTACGGCGAGGTCTGCGCGGTCCTCACCGGGTCTCGGCGACGCGCGTCGCTGGCGCTCCTTGCTGCTCGACCAACGGATCGTCGTACGGCGAGGTCCGCGCGGTCCTTGCGGGGTCTCGGCGACGCGGGTCGCTGGCGCTCCTTGCTGCTCGACCAACGGGGCGGCGTACGGCGTGAGCTGGCGCCGGCGGGTCAGGCCTTGGGGCGGGAGAGGAAGGCGGTCATCGCGGACTTGGCCTCCTCGGAGCCGAAGAGGCGGGCGGAGAGGCGGGCCAGGTCGGGGCCGCGCTCGTCGATGCTGGCCAGGAGGTCGCGGTTGAGGAGGGCCTTGGTCTCGCGCAGGCCCTGGGGGGAGCCGGTGGCGAGGCTGGCGCACACCTCGGCGACGGCGTCGTCGAGGCCGTCGGCGGGGACCACGCGGGTGACCAGGCCCCACTCGAGCGCCTCGGCGGCGCCGAAGACCTCGCCGCCGAGCGCGGCGAGCGAGGCGGCGCGGCTGGTCATCCGGGGCAGCACGGTCAGCGAGATGGCGGCGGGGGCGAGGCCGAGCTTGACCTCGGTCAGCGCGAAGGTGGCGCCCTCGGCGCACACGACGACGTCGGAGGCGGCCACCAGGCCGGTGCCGCCGGCGCGGACCGGCCCCTGGAGCCGGGTCACGACGGGCTTGGGGTGGGCCACGACGGCGCGCTGGAGCGCCACGATGGTGCGCGCCCCCTCCTCCATCGACCCGGCGGCCGCCTCGGAGAGGTCGGCGCCGGAGCAGAAGACCTTCCCGGTGGCGGCCAGCACCACGACCCGGGCCGCGTCGTCGGCGCCCGCGCGGTCGAGGGCCTCCTGCAGCCCGGTGACCAGGCGCCGCGACAGCGCGTTGCGGTTGTGGGGGGAGTCGAGGGTGATCGTGGCGACGCCGTCGGCCACCTCGTAGCGGACCAGGGGCTCGGCGGACTCGTTCTCGTGCGACATGCGCCACATACTGCCGCGCCGCCCCAGGCATCCGTCGAGGGGCTCCGCTACGAACAACCGCCATGTCCACACTCACGCCCGACCCCTCGTCCGACAGCACCGCCGACCGCGGCTCCCGGTCCCACCGACTCGGTGTCACCGCGCTGTGGGCAGGCCTGGGCGTGGTCTCCACGCTCCTCGGCATGGCCGCGGCCCACCTGGTCGCCTCCCTGCTGACCCCGTCGTCGTCGCCCGTGCTGGCGGTCGGCTCGCAGGTCATCGACCTGACCCCCACCCCGATGAAGGAGTGGGCGATCCGCCAGTTCGGCACCGCCGACAAGGTGATCCTGGTCGGCTCGGTCATCGTCGTCGTGCTGATCCTGGCCGGCGTCGCGGGCGTGCTCGCGCGTCGCCGCCTGGCGTACGGCGCCGGCCTGCTGGTCCTGCTCGTCGCGCTCGCCGCGGCCGCTGCGCTGAACCAGGGCAGCGTCTCGGAGCTGCTGCCCAGCCTGGTCGCCGCCGTCGTCGGCGTCGCGTCGCTGTGGTGGCTGCACCGCAAGGCCTCGGCCACCAAGGCCGCCGACCCCGGGCAGCCCCGCGAGGCGGGCACCGGCGCGAGCCGTCGCGGCGTGCTCATCGCCGCCGGCGCCCTCGCCGCCGCGGCCGCCGTCCTGGGTGGCGCCGGTCGCTACATCACCAGCCTGCGCAGCGGCAACGTCGACATCGCGCTGCCCGAGCCGGCCTCGCCGGCCGGCGCCTTCCCCGAGGGCCTCGACGGCCAGGTCAAGGGCATCACCCCGCTGCGCGTGGCCAACGAGGACTTCTACCGCGTCGACACCCGCCTCGACACCCCCGTGATCGACCAGGACACCTGGACGCTGACCATCGACGGTGACGTCGAGCGCGAGATCACCCTGACCTTCGACGACCTGCTCGAGATGGACCTGATCGAGCGCGACATCACCCTGACCTGCGTCTCCAACAGCGTCGGCGGCGAGTTCGTCGGCGGCGCCCGCTGGCTCGGGGTGCGCCTGACCGACCTGCTCGACATGGCCGGCGTCGGTGACACGGCCGACCAGATCTACACCACCGACTTCGACGGGATGACGATCAGCACCCCGCTCGACCTGGCCACCGACGGCCGCGACTCCATGATCGCGATCGGCATGAACGGCGAGGCGCTGCCCCGCGCCCACGGCTTCCCGGCCCGGATGATCGTGCCCGGCCTCTACGGCTTCATCAGCGCGACCAAGTGGATCACCCGCATCACGCTGACGACGTACGCCGAGAAGTCGGCGTACTGGACCGACCGCGACTGGGCCACCGACGCCCCGATCAAGGTCTCGACGCGCATCGACACGCCCAACGCCCTCGAGCAGCTGCCCGTCGGCGAGAACATCATCGGCGGCGTCGCCTGGGCCCAGCAGAAGGGCGGCGTCGACAAGGTGCAGGTGCGCATCGACGGCGGCCCGTGGCAGGACGCCGAGATGGGCCCGAGCGTCAACAACGACTACTGGCGCCAGTGGTTCTACCGCTGGGACGCCACCGAGGGCGGCCACGCGGTCGCCGCCCGAGCCATCAGCGGCGACGGCACCACCCAGACGCCCGCGCGCGCCCTGCCCTTCCCGGAGGGCGCCAGCGGCATCCAGGAGCTGCGTGTCACTGCGGGCTGACCCCGCCGTGAGCCCGCAGTGACCCAGGCCACACGAAAAACCCGCAGTTCGTTCCATCCGGCCCAATCCGGGCCCCCCGCAGTACCGAACAACCAGTGTTCAGCCACCAAGTTCAGCCAACGAAAGGCACGATTCCCCATGAAGAACACCACCTTCAAGCGCACCGGCGCCCTGGCCGCCACGGCCCTCACCCTCTCGCTCGGCCTCGCGGCCTGCGGCGACGACGCGGACGAGACCAGCACCGCTTCCGAGGACACCAGCTCGGAGACCACGGACGCCCCCGAGGAGGAGACCGCCGAGGCCTCCGCCAGCGACCAGGTCTTCGGCCCGGCGTGCTCGGCCGTGCCGCAGGACGGCAAGGGCTCCTTCGACGGCATGGTCCAGGACCCGGTCGCCACCGCCGCCAGCAACAACCCGCTGCTCGGCACCCTGGTCACCGCCGTGGGCGAGGCCGGCCTCGTCGACACCCTGAACGACGCCGAGGCCCTGACGGTCTTCGCGCCCACCGACGACGCGTTCGGCGCCATCCCGGAGGAGGACCTCAACGCGGTCCTCGCCGACAAGGAGACCCTCACCGCGATCCTGACCCACCACGTCATCGGTGAGCAGCTCGACCCCGACGCCGTCGTGGGCGAGCAGGACACCCTGAACGGTGACACCCTCACCGTCAACGGTGACACCGACGGCATGACCGTCGAGAACGGTGACACCCCGGCCAACGTGCTGTGCGGCAACATCCCCACGGCCAACGCCACGGTGTACGTCGTCGACGCCGTGCTGATGCCCTGATCCTCTCCACCTGAGAAGATCAGCACGTGACTGAGCCAAGGCTGACCGTCGCCGGGGACCCCGAGGGGTCCCCGGCCGGCGGGGCCGCGCCCCCGGACCTGGCAGAACTCCTCCGCTCCTCCGCCAAGGGGGACCAGCAGGCGTTCGCCCGGCTCTACGACGCGGTCGCCTCCCGGGCCTACGGCCTGGTGCTCCGGGTCGTCCGCGACCCGGCCCAGAGCGAGGAGGTCCTCCAGGAGGCCATGCTCGACGTCTGGCGCCAGTCGGCACGGTTCGACGCCGACCGGGGCAGCCCGCTGTCCTGGATGCTCACGATCGTGCACCGCAAGGCCGTCGACCGGGTCCGCTCGGCCGAGGCGTCCACGCGGCGCGACACCACGTACCACCAGCACAACCAGCCGGTCGAGCACGACTCGACCGCCGAGGCGGCCCACGCCTCGATGGAGGCCCGCAGGGTCCGCGACGCGCTCACCACGCTCACGCAGGTGCAGCGCGAGGCCCTCGAGCTGGCCTACTTCGGCGGCTACACGCACACCGAGGTGGCCACCATGCTCGACCTACCGGTCGGCACAGCCAAGACACGAATACGCGACGGACTCATCCGCTTGCGAGACACGATGGGAGTAGGCCAGTGAACGACGTGCACGCGCTGTCAGGCGCCTACGCCGTCGACGCCCTCGACGAGTTCGAGCGGGTCCAGTTCGAGCGGCACCTCGCCGAGTGCGCCGAGTGCCGCTTCGAGGTCGACTCGCTGCGCGAGGCCTCCGGTGTGCTCACCGAGGTCGCCCCGATCGCTCCCCCGCCGGCCCTGCGCGAGCGGCTGCTCGCCGAGGTCGCCACGGTGCGTCCCCTGCCCCCGTTGGTGCAGGAGGTCTCCCGCCCCCGTGCCCGCCGATTTCCGGTTCTGGTCGCCGCCGCGGCTGCAGTGGTAGCCATGGTCGGTGTCGGTGGCGGCATCGCCGTCATCCAGCCCTGGGAGGACGACTCCTCGGTGCAGGAGGCCAGCCCCGTGGTGGTGACCCCCAAGGCGGTCACCGAGGTGCTGCAGGCCGAGGACGCCGAGACCGTCACCCGCACCTTCGAGGACGGCGCCAAGGCGACCGTCACCCGCTCGAAGTCGCTGGGCCAGGCCGTCATCATCACCGAGGGGATGGCCGACCCGGGCGAGGGCCTGGTCTACGAGCTCTGGCTGCAGCGCGACGGTCGGATGAAGGCCGCGGGCTTCATGCCCAAGGGCCCCGACAACGTCGTGCTGCTCTCCGGCGACGCCGCCACCGCCGAGGCGGTCGGCATCACCGTGGAGCCCGAGGGCGGGTCCAACACCCCGAACTTCGAGTCGGCCATCGTCATCGGCTTCGAGCAGGCCTGACGTGGTCGCACGCACCTCCGCTGCGCCTCGTCGGGTCGCGGTGGTCGGCTCCGGCGTCGCCGGACTGACCGCCGCGTACGTCGCCTCGCGCACCGCCCACGTCACCCTCTACGAGGCCGACGACCGGCTCGGCGGGCACGCCGACACCCACACGGTGGGCGAGAAGCGGCCCGACGGCAGCGAGCACGAGCTGCGCATCGACACCGGCTTCATCGTCCACAACCGCCGCACCTACCCGACCCTGCTGCGCCTGTTCGCCGAGCTCGGCGTGCCCACGCAGCAGTCGGAGATGTCGATGTCGATCCGCGACGACGACTCCGACCTCGAGTGGGCCGGCGCGCTGGGCCGCCGCGGCGTGGTCCCCTCGCGGGGCCACCTGACCCGGCCGGCGTACCTGCGGATGCTCACCGAGATCCCGCGCTTCCACCGCCAGGCCCGCGCCCTGCTGGCCACCGACAGCCCTCGTGGCACCGACGAGCGCACGTTGCGCGAGTTCCTCGCCGACGGCGGCTTCAGCGACTACTTCGTGCGCCACTTCATGGAGCCGATGGTGGCCGCGGTCTGGTCGTGCGACCCGGAGGTCTCGCTCGAGTACCCCGCGCGCTACCTCTTCAGCTTCCTGCAGCACCACGGCATGCTCAGCATCTTCGGCTCGCCGACCTGGCGCACCGTGAGCGGCGGCTCGCACACCTACGTGCAGCGCGTCGGCGCGGCCCTGCCCGACGTGCGCCTGGGCACCAAGGTCACCTCGGTCCTCGAGACGCCCGGTGGCGTCGAGGTCACCGACGGCAACGGCGAGACCGCGTCGTACGACGCCGTCGTGCTGGCCACGCACCCCTCGCAGACGCTGGCGATGCTGGCCGAGCCGACGCCGCTGCACCACGAGCTGCTCGGCGCGATGCCCTACTCGCCGAACACCGCGCTGCTGCACACCGACACCTCGCTGCTGCCGCGGCTGCGCAACACCTGGGCGTCGTGGAACTTCCTGCGCCCCTCCGCGGCCCAGGAGCGCCCCGACGGCGCCGAGGGCGTCGTGGTCACCTACGACCTGACCCGCCTGCAGCGCCTCGACACCGACACCCACTACCTGGTCACCCTCGGCGGCGAGCACCTCGTCGACCCGGCGAGCGTCATCGACCGGATGGAGTACGAGCACCCGCTCTACACCCCCGGGTCCGTGGCCGCCCAGGCCCGCCTCGGCGAGCTCGACACCGACCGGGTGGCGCTGGCCGGCGCCTACCACGGGTGGGGCTTCCACGAGGACGGCGCGCGCTCCGGCCTGCGCGCGGTCGAGCGGCTGGGGCTGACCTGGCCCGAGCGCCCGACCGCGGCCGACGTCGAGGCCGGCGTCGTCTACGACACCACCATCCGCCACCAGCGTCGTACGCCGTGGAAGCGCGCCTTCACGCACCGCTCGCACACCTGGCTCGTCGACCTCGACGACCTGCCCGACCACAAGTCGACGTCGTGGCTGCGCGGCTCCTTCGAGGCCCGCGACCACCTGGGCTCCCCGGAGCGCACGATCCGCGAGAACGTCGAGCACTTCCTCGGCCTCCAGGGCGTGCGGCTCGACCCCGACACCCGGGTGCTGATGGCCGCGCAGCCGCGTGCCTTCGGCTACTGCTTCAACCCGATCACCGTCTTCTGGGCGCTCGCGCCCGACGGCGGCGTCGAGGCGTGCGTCGTCGAGGTGCACAACACCTACGGCGACCGGCACGCCTACCTCGTCCGGCCCGACGAGCAGGGCCGAGCCCGTACCGACAAGGCCATGTACGTCTCCCCGTTCCACGGCACCGACGGCCACTACGAGCTGGCCGTCCCGGTGCCCGGGGAGCGGCTCGACATCGCCGTCACCCTGCACTCCGACGGCGACGCCCGCTTCAGCGCCTCGCTCTCGGGGGAGCGCAGCGGCACCAGTTCCCTGCGCGCCGCCCCGGCCGCCCTGCGAGGATCCGTGCTGATCCGTCTGCACGGCGTGTGGCTGTGGCTGCGCCGGCTCCCGATCCGACAGCGACCCGCGCACCACCAGGAAGGCGTCTCGCGATGACCATGACCCCGTCCCGACCCACCAGCCCGCCGCAGGCGGACCGCTGGCCCGGCCTCGACGTCGTCCCCGGCGGACCCCGCACGCAGGTCTCCGCGGCCGTGGCCCGCAGGCTCTTCGTCGCCGCGGTCAGCCGCCTCGACGTGACGGTGCACCTCGACCTGCCCGAGGGCCGGCGCACCATCGGTCGCGGCGGCCCCGAGATGACCGTGCACCGCCCCGACGAGCTGTGGGCCCGGGTGGGCCGCCACCAGCTCATCGGCTTCGGCGAGGCCTACCTGACCGGCGCCTGGGACGCCCCCGACCTGGGCGGCTTCCTGACCGTGCTGGCGGCCGAGATCCAGGACCTGGTGCCGCAGAACCTGCAGAAGGCCCGGGCCCTGATCGTCAAGCGCCCCCCGAGCTGGATGCACTCGAGCAAGTCGAACAGCCAGCGCAACATCGCGCACCACTACGACCTGTCCAACGACCTGTTCGAGCTGTTCCTGGACCCGACCATGAGCTACTCCTCGGCGCTCTTCGCGGGCAGCCCCGCCGCCGCGCGGGCCGAGGACCTCGAGGCGGCCCAGGCCAACAAGATCGAGCGCCTGCTCGACCGGGCCAAGGTCGGCGAGGGCTCACGGGTGCTCGAGATCGGCTCCGGCTGGGGCGAGCTGGCGATCCGCGCCGCGCGCCGCGGCGCCACGGTGCGCACCATCACGCTCTCGGTCGAGCAGCAGCACCTGGCGCAGGCCCGGGTCGAGGCGGCCGGCTTCAGCGACCGCGTCGACGTGGAGATCTGCGACTACCGCGACGTCACCGGCGAGTTCGACGCCGTGGTGTCGGTCGAGATGATCGAGGCCGTCGGCCACGACTACTGGGGCGAGTACTTCCGCACCATCGACTCGGTGCTGGCCCCCGGCGGCGTGGTGGCGATCCAGGCGATCACGATGCCCCACGACCGGATGCTGGCCACCCGCAACACCTACACGTGGATCCACAAGTACATCTTCCCCGGCGGGCTGCTGCCCTCGGTGTCGGTGATCGAGCAGATCACCCACGAGCAGACCTCGCTGCGGCTGGTCGAGCGCCAGGCCTTCGGCCAGCACTACGCCGCGACCCTGCGGCTGTGGGACGACGCCTTCCTCGGCGCGCCCGAGCAGGTCGCCGACCTGGGCTTCGACGAGACGTTCGTGCGGATGTGGCACTTCTACCTCGAGTACTCCCGCGCCGGCTTCGCCTCGGGCTACATCGACGTCAACCAGCTGGTGCTCACGCGCCCGGAGGACTCATGACCAGCGCCACCGTCCACTCCATCGGCCCCGCGGTCGACCAGCAGGGGGTCGCGCAGCGGCTGGCCCTCGCGCTGGAGCCGTTCCTGCGCGGGCCCCTGCCGGTGCGGCTGGTCGCCTGGGACGGCTCGGCCACCGGGCCGGCCGACGGCTCGGTCCCGACCGTCGAGCTGCGCACCCCCGACGCCGTACGACGCCTCCTGTGGCACCCGGGCGAGCTCGGCGCCGCGCAGGCCTACGTCACCGGTGAGCTCGACGTGCCCGAGGTCGACGGCTGGGACCTCGACTCGGCGCTGACCCACGCGTTCGCGGTGGCCCGCGAGCGGGGGCTCTCGGGCGTGCGCCCGACGCCGCGCGCGCTGGTCGAGGCGGTGCGCACCGCCGCCGGGCTGGGCCTGCTGGGCCGGCCGCCGGCCAACCCGGCCTCCCAGGCCAAGGTGCGCGGTCGCCTGCACTCCAAGGGCCGCGACCGCTCCGCGATCTCGTTCCACTACGACCTGTCCAACGAGTTCTACTCGATGGTCCTCGAGCCGCAGATGGCCTACTCGTGCGGCTACCACTCCTCCCCGGAGCAGTCCCTCGAGGACGCCCAGCGCGCCAAGCTCGACCTCGTGTGCACCAAGCTCGGCCTCGAGCCGGGCATGCGGATGCTCGACGTCGGCTGCGGCTGGGGCTCGCTGTCGCTGCACGCCGCCGAGCACTTCGGCGCCCAGGTGACCGGCGTGACGATCGCTGCGGAGCAGAAGAGGTTCATCGACGCCCGCATCGCCGAGCGCGGGCTGGGCGACCGGGTCGAGATCCGGTTGCAGGACTACCGCGACGCGGTGCCGGCCCCCGGCCGGGAGTACGACGCGGTCGGCTCGCTCGAGATGGGCGAGCACGTCGGCCAGGGCAACTACCCGACGTACGCCAGGGTGCTGCACGACTCGGTCCGCCCCGGTGGGCGGGTCCTGGTGCAGCAGATGTCGCGCGCGGGCAAGTGGCCCGGCGGCGGGCCCTTCATCGAGAGCTTCATCGCCCCCGACATGCACATGCGCCCGGTCGGCGAGACCGTCGGGCTGCTCGAGGCCGGTGGCCTCGAGGTGCGTGACGTGCACGCGCTGCGCGAGCACTACGTGCTGACCGTCGCGGGCTGGCTGGAGCGCTTCGAGGCGAACGTCGAGCGGCTCACCGAGCTCGTCGGCGAGGAGGTCGTGCGCGTGTGGCGGCTCTACCTCGTCGGGGGCGCGATGGCCTTCCGCGACGGCCGGATGGGCGTCGACCAGATCCTGATGATCCGGCCGAACGGCCCCCACACCCTGCCGGCTGTACGAGACTGGTGACATGGATGCCGCGCCTGCCCTGACCACCTCCCTGCTGGCGGCGCTGGCCTGCGTCGTGGTCGTGATGACCGCGACCGCGCTGCGGGCCCGCCAGCTCGGCGTCGTCGCGGTCGTCGACGTCGCCTGGGGCCTCGGCTTCGTCATCGTCGCCGCGGTGACGGCGCTGGTGGGCCTGGCCGCCGACGGGGCCGACTGGCACCGCTGGCTGGTGCTGGCGATGGTCGCCGCGTGGGGCGGGCGCCTGGCCTGGCACGTGCGCAGCCGCGCGGTGGGCCAGCACGGCGGCAAGGAGGACCCGCGCTACGAGGAGATGCTCGGCGGGTCCCTGCAGGAGGTCGGCCTGGGCACCGCGGTGCGTCGGGTCTTCGCGGTGCAGGGGACCGCGCAGTGGTTCGTCTCGGTGCCGGTCGCGGTGGGTGCGGTGCTGGCCCTCGAGCACACCTGGGTGCTGGTGCTGGGTGTGGTGGTGTGGGCGACCGGGCTCGTCTTCGAGGCCGTCGGCGACCGCCAGCTGGCCGCGTACATGTCACGCCCCCGCGACGAGCGCCCCCCGGTCATGGACCAGGGCCTGTGGGGCTGGACCCGTCACCCCAACTACTTCGGCGACGCCTGCGTGTGGTGGGGCCTGTGGCTCGCCGCAGCCGCCTCGACCGGCTGGGTCGCCGGCCTCGCCACGGTGCTGTGCCCGGTCGCGATGACGCTCTTCCTGCGCAACGTCACCGGCGCCAAGCTGCTGGAGAAGAGGATGAGCCAGCGCGACGGGTGGGCCGAGTACGCCGCTCGCGTGCCCATGTTCTTCCCCCGCCCGCCGCGCTCCTGAGGCTGCGGCCCTTTCCGCTCAGCGCATCGTGATGGTGCGCGACCTCTCCCCGCCGCCGATCTTCTTGACCCGCAGCTTGAAGGCGTCGGCGCCCTTCGTGTCGGGTCGGTCCTTGTCGATGTCGGCGACGTCGCCGTCGCCGTCGGCCCGGTGGACGCGGGAGTGGACCTTGCGGCCGTCGTGCTTGAGCACGACGCGCCACCTGCTGCCGGGCTCGGCGTCCTCGACCTCGACCTCGACCTCGAAGCGGCCGTCCTCCTTCTCGACGGAGAAGTCGACCTCGGCGCCCCCGACGCGGAAGTCACGGTCCTGCTCGGGCCCGTCGGCGTGGGCCGGCCCGCCCAGCAGGGCCAACGGGGTGGCCAGGAGTGCGGCGGCGCCGAGGGTGGCGGTGGCGGTGCGGATCTTCGACATGGTGTCGTTCCTTCCATCGGTGGTCTCCGGGTGCGAGCACCACGATGGCCGCGCTGGATGAGCCAGCCGTGAGGTCACGATGAGACCCCTCTCATCTCGCCGGGTCGACGCGGCGCGGGGTCGGGTGGACACTCGAGTGGTGGCACACGACGGGGCTGCGAGGGTGCGGTCGGCGATGCGGGCCGTGGCCCGCGCCGACTACCTGCCGCCCGAGGTCCGGGACCGCGCCGGGGACGACGCCCCGGTGCAGATCGGGCACGGCCAGACCAACAGCCAGCCCCGCACCGTCGCCGACATGCTGCGGCTGCTCGACCCCCGCCCCGGGCAGCGGGTGCTCGACGTGGGCTGCGGCTCCGGGTGGACCACCGCCCTGCTGTCGTGGCTGGTGGGCCCGGACGGGACGGTCCTCGGCGTCGAGCTCGAGCCGGCGCTGGTGCGGATGGCGCGCGCGCACCTCGCGGCGCAGCAGGTGGCGCGGGTGCGTGTCGAGCAGGCCGACCCCGAGCGGCTCGGCTGGCCCGCGGAGGCGCCGTACGACGCCGTCCTGGTCTCCGCGGAGGCGCGCGAGCTGCCGCAGGCGCTGCTCGACCAGCTGGGCGACCCCGGCCGGATGGTGGCGCCGGTCAACGGGGTGATGCTGCTGGTCGAGCGCGGCGACGGCGTGGACGCGGTGACCCGGCACGGGCACTACCGGTTCGTGCCGCTGCGGTGAGCGGCGCCGGGGAGGGCCTCAGGCGAGCCCGACCAGCTCCGCCGAGCGCTCCCACAGGCCGTCGATGAGCGCCTGGTCGTGGGCCTGGCGGTGCTCACGACCGTCGATCTTGAACCGGCTGAAGTAGCGCCCGTCGATCTCGGGGTCGGCTCCGCGGTGGGCCAGGGCGACCAGCGGCGCGGCGCCGTCGGGGACGCTGATGGTGCCGAAGCGCTTCAGCGGCGTGCGGTAGAGCAGCCCGATGAAGAACGAGTCGCGGCCGAAGGAGCTGCCGACCGGGCCGGGGTGCACGGCGACCGACCGGATGCCCTCGGCCGCCCAGCGCTGGGTGATGCCGCGCGTGAAGAGGATGTTCATCAGCTTGCCGGTCCCGTACGCCGGGAACTCCCGCGCGCGGCGGCGCTCGTAGTCGAGGTCGTCGAGCACCACGCGGCCCAGCAGGTTGGCGATGCTGGAGGTGTTGATGACCAGCGACCCGTCGGCCGCGGCCAGCTGCGGGTGCAGCAGCCGGGTCAGCAGGTAGGGCGCCAGGTGGTTGACCTGCAGGTTCGGCTCGTGCCCGTCGTGGGTGCGCTGCGAGGGCGAGAAGGTGCCGCCGGCGTTGTTGACCAGCAGGTCGAGGTGCTCGACCCGCTCGGCCACCTGCTTGGCCAGGTGCCGCACGTCGTCGAAGCGGGAGAAGTCGGCCACCAGCGGCTCGGTCCCGACCGCCTCGGCGATCGGGCGCAGCTTGTCGGCGCTGCGCCCGGTGACGTGCACCGTCGCCCCCTCGGCGGCCAGCACCTTCGCGGTCTCCGCCCCGATCCCGTCGCTCGCACCGGTCACCAGGACGGTGCGGCCCGCCATCGTCTGCTCAGTCATGCCGCGAGCCTAGGCGGCCGCTCCCCACCCGCATGCCTCCAGCGGCATCCGCGACCCGGCGCCACTTCCCCGCCGACCCGGCGCTACTTCCCCGCCGAGCCGGCGCCAGTTCCCGCGACCCGGCCCGTTCGAACCAGCCGGCTCGACGCCCACCCCGCCGTACGCCGCCCGCGCGAGGAAGAAGCGCCGACTCGCACAGGAACTCACGCCGACTCACGCCGACTCACGCCGGCTCGCGCCGGCTCACGCCGACTCGCGCCATCCTGCGCCATCGGCCTCGGGGTGAGCAGGCACCTGGCAGGATTCCGGTCGTGAGCGAGATGTCCCCCGGCGAGACCGGCGACCTGGGCCACGAGCTGGTGCGGCTGGCCTCCGCCGACAACTTCCGCGACCTGGCCGGCCCGGGCCACACGACGGCCGACGGCCACCCGCTGCGGCCGGGGGTGCTCTACCGCTCCAACGAGCTGCAGCTCAGCGACGCCGACGCGCACCGGTTGGCCGGGCTGGGCCTCGGCGAGATCTTCGACCTGCGCGAGCAGCACGAGGTCGACGCCCACCCCGACATCGAGGTCGCGGGCGCGACCTGGCACCACCTGCCGGTGCCGGGCATCCCGATGGACCAGGTCGTCGCGCTGGCCACCCGCGAGGAGGCCGACGAGGCGATGCGCGCGGTCTACCGCGGCTTCGTCGACGACGAGCTGGCGCGCGCGAGCCTGGCCGACCTGCTCACCCGGCTGGCCGCCGGCACCGGGCCCCAGATCTTCCACTGCACCGCGGGCAAGGACCGCACGGGCTGGGTCTCGGCGCTGCTGCTGCGCCTGGCCGGGGTCGACGAGGAGACGGTGCTGGCCGACTACCTGCGCACCAACGAGGTCAACGGCACCCGCGAGAAGTACCTCGCGATGGTCGCCGAGCACCTGGGCCCCGAGAAGGTCGCGGTCTACGAGAGCATCATGGTCGCCGAAGCCGGCTACCTCGCGGCCGCCGACGAGCGGGTGCGCGCCGAGCACGGCGACCACGCGACGTACGCCGTCGAGGGGCTGGGGGTCAGTCGCGAGACGGTGGCGGCGCTGGTGGCACGGCTGCGCTAGCGCCCCGGCCGTCGAGCGCCTCCAACGTGGTGGTCGGCGGCAGCCGGCGCAGCTCGTCGGGGTCGGGCGGCGGCTCGACGGTGTCGTCGTCCTCGTCGAAGCGCACGTCGATGATCTCGTTGACCTTGTGGCGCTGCGAGCGCACGTAGTAGGTGTAGGCGCGCTTGTCGGCCGGGGTCAGGTCGACCTTGTCGATGAAGAGCGTCAGCAGCGAGCGCGGGTAGAGGTGGCGGGCCAGCACGACGTTGACCTCCATGCCGATCACCCCCATCACCGCTGCGATGTAGATGACGCCGATCAGGCCGAGGACCAGCGCGAAGGTGCCGTTCATCCCGTCGGTCTCGTTGATCACCGCGGTGACGTAGAGGGTGCCGAGCCACTGCAGGAGCTGCCACAGCGCCGCCACCACGAAGGCCCCCGGGGCGGCCTGCGACCAGCGCAGCCGCCGCGCGGCCGCGAACCGGAACAGGCCCGTCAGGACCATTCCCACCAGCAGCACCGTGACCAGGCGGATCAGCCAGCGCCACGAGCCGTCGGCGGTGGGCGCGAACATGTCGGTCTCCGAGCCGAGCGCCGAGACGACCGAGACGCCCAGCACCGCCACGCCCGAGGTCACCAGCAGCACCAGGCTCTTGAGCCGCAGCACCACCGGGTTGGGCCGGCTGTTGCGCGGCACCGACCAGGCGATGTTCTGGGCGTTCTGCAGCGCCTGCCCCAGCCCCAGCGCGCCGTACAGCGCGGTCAGCGAGCCGACCACCACCGCGGTCGTCGACCCGGTCATCCCCTCGGGGCGCCCGAGCTCCTCGCCGATGATCGGGAACTGGCGCAGCGCCGAGCTGAGCACGGCCTCCTGCAGCCCGGGGTTGCCCTGCAGCAGGAAGCCGAGGATCGAGGTGGCCAGCAGCAGCAGCGGGAAGATCGCGATGAAGCCGTAGTAGGTGATGATCGCGGCCAGGTAGGGGCCCTGGTCGTCGACGTACTTGTAGAAGACGGCGATCGGCACCGAGAGGGGTGGGAAGCGCCGCTGCGCGCGGTCGGCACCGTCCAGGACTCTTCCCACCCACCCCACGCTAGTAGGTCGGTCAGTAGGACTTGGGCAGCCCCAGCGAATGCATCGACACGAAGTTGAGGATCATCTCCCGGCTGACCGGCGCGATCCGGCCCACCCGGGTGGCCACCAGCAGCCCCGCCATGCCGTACTCCTGGCTCGCGCCGTTGCCGCCGTGGGTCTGCACGGCGCGGTCCACGACGTCGCAGGCGGCCTCCGCGGCGGCGTACTTGGCCATGTTGGCGGCCTCGCCCGCGGCCATCTCCTCGCCGGCGTCGAGCAGGGCGGCGGCCTTCTGGTTCATCAGCCGCGCCATCTCGATCTCGATGTGGCTCTGGGCCAGCGGGTGCGCGATCGCCTGGTGCGCGCCGATCGGCTGGCCGAAGACCTCGCGCTCCTTCGCGTACGACGTCGCCTGGCGCAGCGCGTAGCGCGCCAGGCCCAGCGAGAAAGCGGCCGCCATGATCCGCTCGGGGTTGAGCCCGGCGAAGAGCTGCACCAGCCCGCCGTCCTCGTCACCCACCAGCGCGTCGGCCGGCAGCCGCACGTCGTCCATGAACACCTGGAACTGGTTCTCGGGGCTGACGATCTCCATCGGGATCGCGTTGGCCTCGAAGCCCTCGGCGTCGGTGGGCACCACGAACAGGCACGGCTTGAGCTTGCCGGTGCGCGCGTCCTCGGTGCGGGCCACGACCAGCACGTTGTCGGCCTCGTCGATGCCCGAGATCCAGATCTTGCGGCCGTTGAGCACCCAGCCGTCGCCGTCGCGGCGGGCGGTGGTGGTGATGTTGTGGGTGTTGGTGCCGGCGTCGGGCTCGGTGATGGCGAAGGCCATCGTGCCGGTGCCGTCGCACAGCCCGGGCAGCCACTTCTGCTTCTGCTCCTCGGCGCCGTAGCGGGTGATGATGGTGCCGCAGATCGCCGGGCTGACGACCATCAGCAGCAGCGGGCAGCCCTGCGCCGAGAGCTCCTCGCAGACCGCGGCGATGTCGCCGATGCCGCCGCCCCCGCCGCCGTACTCCTCGGGGATGTTGATGCCGAGGTAGCCGTTCTTGGCGATCGCCATCCACAGGTCCGTCGTCTTGCCGCCGGAGCGGGCCTTCTCGACGAAGTAGTCGCGCCCGTAGGTCGCGGCCAGCTTGGCGACCTGCTTGCGCAGCTCCTGGCGCTCCTCGGACTCGGTGAACGCGTGCGTGCTCATTGCTTCTCCTCCACTACTGCCAGGACCTCTCCGGCCGCGACCTGCGAGCCGGGTCGTACGTCGAGCGTGGCCACCACACCGTCGGTGGGGGCGCTGACCGTGTGCTGCATCTTCATCGCCTCGAGCACCAGCACCGGGTCACCGGCGGCGACCTCGTCGCCCTGGGCGACCAGGACCTTCACGACGCTGCCGGGCATCGGCGCCAGCAGGCTGCCGCTGGCCACCGCGTCGGCGGGGTCGGTGAAGCGCGGCACCCGCGCCAGGCGCACGTGGCGCCCGGGCGAGTCGACGTCGACGACCGCGCGGTGGGTCGGCCCGCTCACCGCCACGTCGTACGTCGTGCGCACGCCGTCGCGCTCGAGGCTCACGGCCGTGGCGCTCACCGAGACCACGCGGAAGCCCTCGACGGTGTAGCCGTCGCGCCCGCCCCACCACTCGACCGCGAGCGGCTCGTCGGCGCCGGGCGCCTCGAGCTCGGTGCGCTGCGGCGCGGACACGACGTTGCGCCAGGCCACCGGTGCACCGTGCTGGACGGTGCGCTCGGTGCGGGTGCGCTCGGCCAGCGCCAGGGCGGCGGCGACCGGCGCCCCGGGGTCGTCGTCGGCGCCCGCGAACAGGTCGGGGTGCTCGGCGAGAAAACCGGTGCTGACCCGACCCGCGACGAAGTCGGGCTCGCGCAGCGCCGCGACGAGCAGGTCGCGGTTGGTGACCAGCCCGTGGATCCGGGCCCGAGAGAGCACCCCGGCGAGGCGCCGGGCGGCGGCCTCGCGGGTGGGGGCGTGCACGACCACCTTGGCCAGCATCGCGTCGTAGTGCGTGGAGACGACCGACCCGCTGGCGAAGCCCGCGTCGACACGGACCCCCGGCTCCTCACCGTGCACGCCCGGGATCTCGAAGCGGGTGAGCGGCCCGCTCTGCGGCTGGTAGTCGGCCGCTGGGTCCTCGGCGTAGAGCCGCACCTCGATGGCGTGGCCCCGCGCCGGGGGCACCTCGGGCAGGCCGTGGCCCTCGGCGACCGCGAGCTGCTGCTCGACGAGGTCGAGGCCGTGCACCAGCTCGGTGACCGGGTGCTCGACCTGCAGGCGGGTGTTCATCTCGAGGAAGAAGAACCGCTCGGTGGCGGGGTCGTAGAGGAACTCCACGGTGCCCGCGCCCCGGTAGTCGATCGCGGTCGCGGCGGCCACCGCGGCCTCGTGCATGGCCGAGGCGACCTCGGGGCGCAGCCCCGGGGCCGGCGACTCCTCGACGACCTTCTGGTGGCGCCGCTGCAGCGAGCAGTCGCGCTCCCCGACGGCCACCGCGCCGCCGCGGCCGTCGCCGAGCACCTGCACCTCGACGTGGCGGCCGCGCTCGACGTACGTCTCGACGAAGACGGTGCCGTCGCCGAAGGCGGAGGCGGCCTCGGCCTGCGCGGCCGCGACCTCGCCGGGCAGGTCGGCCAGGGTGCGCACGATCCGCATGCCGCGCCCGCCGCCGCCGGCCGACGCCTTGACGATCAGCGGCAGGTCGGCCTCGGTGGCGGTCTCGACGGTGTGGTCGGTCAGCACCGGGACGCCGGCGGCCTCCATCAGCTTCTTCGACTCGATCTTCGAGCCCATCTGCTCGATCGAGGCGGGGGCCGGGCCCACCCAGGTCAGCCCGGCGGCCTCGACGGCGCGGGCGAAGTCGGCGTTCTCCGACAGGAAGCCGTAGCCGGGGTGGATCGCGTCGGCGCCCGCGGCCCGGGCGGCCTCGAGCACCAGGTCGGCGCGCAGGTAGGTCTCGCCCGGCGCGTTGCCGGGCAGGCGCACGGCGGCGTCGGCCTCGGCGACGTACGGGAGGTCGGCGTCGGCGTCGGAGTGCACGGCGACGGTCTCGACGCCCAGCGCCCGGCAGGTCCGGAAGACCCGCGAGGCGATCTCGGCGCGGTTGGCGACCAGCAGTCGGGTGATCATGGGGGCGCTCACATCCTGAAGACGCCGTAGCCGGCGGCGCCGGTCCAGGGCTGGTTCTCGATCACGGACAGGCAGATGCCCAGGACGGTGCGGGTGTCGCGGGGGTCGATGACCCCGTCGTCGTAGAGCATCCCGGAGAGGAAGTGCGGCAGCGACTGCTCCTCGACCGAGGCCTCCACCATCTGCTTCACGGCCGCGAAGCCCTCGGCGTCGAACACCTCGCCCTTCGACTCCGCCGACTGCTGGGCCACGATCTCGAGCACCCCGGCGAGCTGGGCCGGGCCCATCACCGCCGACTTCGACGAGGGCCAGGTGAAGAGGAAGCGCGGGTCGTAGGCGCGCCCGTTCATGCCGTAGTTGCCGGCGCCGTACGACGCGCCGAGCACCACGGTCAGGTGCGGCACCGAGGAGTTGCTGATCGCGTTGATCATCATCGCGCCGTGCTTGATGATGCCGCCCTGCTCGTACTCCTTGCCGACCATGTAGCCGGTGGTGTTGTGCAGGAACAGCAGCGGCGTGTCGGACTGGTTGGCCAGCTGCACGAACTGCGCCGCCTTCTGGGCCTCCTGGCTGAACAGCACGCCCTGGGCGTTGGCCAGGACGCCGATCGGGCGCCCGTGCAGGCGCGCCCAACCGGTGACCAGCGAGGTGCCGTAGAGCGGCTTGAACTCGTCGAAGACCACCGCGTTGCCCGGGCCCACGCCGTCGCAGAACCGCGCGATCACCTCGCGCGGGTCGAAGGGCTCCTTCAGGTCGGCCGGCACCAGGTCGAGCAGCTCCTCGGGGTCGGCGTCCGGCTCGGCGTACGCCGCCGGCGCGGGCCGGGGCCGGCGCCCCAGCCGGGCCACGATCCGCCGCCCGATCCGGATGGCGTCGCGCTCGTCCTCGGCGAGGTAGTCGGCCAGCCCGGAGGTGCGCGCGTGCATCTCGGCGCCGCCCAGCGACTCGTCGTCGGACTCCTCGCCGGTGGCCATCTTCACCAGCGGCGGGCCGCCGAGGAAGACCTTGGCCTGCTCCTTGACCATCACGGTGTAGTCGCTCATGCCGGGCACGTAGGCGCCGCCGGCGGTGGAGTTGCCGAAGACCAGCGCGATGGTGGGCTGCTTGCGCGCGCTCGCGCGGGTCAGGTCGCGGAAGAGCTTGCCGCCGGGGATGAAGATCTCCTTCTGCGTGGGCAGGTCGGCTCCTCCCGACTCCACGAGCGAGACCGTCGGCAGGCCGTTCTCCTCGGCGATCTGGGCTGCCCGGAAGATCTTCTTGACCGTCCACGGGTTGCTCGCGCCGCCCTTGACGGTGGGGTCGTTGGCGGTGATCACGCACTCGACGCCCTCGACGACGCCGATGCCGGTGACCACGGAGGCGCCGACGGTGAAGTCGGAGCCCCAGCCGGCCAGCGGCGAGAGCTCGAGGAAGGCCGAGCCCTCGTCGACGAGCAGCTCGATGCGCTCGCGCGGCAGCAGCTTGCCGCGGCCGTGGTGGCGGGCCACCGAGCGCTCGCCGCCGCCGGCGACGGCCTTGGCCTGGTCCTCGTGCAGCGCCGACAGCTTCTCGAGCATCGCCTCGCGGTTGCTCACGACTCCACCACCTGCTTCATCCGCTCCAACGTGGTCCGCATCCCTTTCTCGTTCGTCCTCCCGCGCAGCCGGCCCAGCAGCAGCCAGTACAGGCGGAAAGGCAGCGCCGCCTCGAGCCGGAAGTACTCGGTGACCCGGGAGCCCCCGGCCCCGTCGGGCTCGATCCGGTAGCCCCAGTTGTTGACCGTCACGTCGTCGGTGCCGACGCTGAACTCGAAGAGCCGCGGCTCCTCGCAGGCCGTCACCTGGCAGGGCGACCAGTACGTCGGCCCGACGCCGTTGCGCTTGACGTGGCCCTTGAAGCTCGCGCCGACCTCGGGGCCGGTGGAGCCGCGCGTCCAGCGCGCCTCGAAGGTCTCGGGCGAGAACTCCCCGATCCGCGTCACGTCGCTGACCAGCGCCCACACCTCCTCGGGCGGGGCGTCCATGGCCACCGTGACCTCACCGGTCATCGGGGGCACGAGTCGGTCCAGGATCATCGGCTCTCGCCTCTCGTGGGTGCGTAGCCCAGCAGCTTGGCCGCGAGGTCGGTGAGGACCTCGGTCGCGCCGCCGCCGATGGGCAGGATGCGGGCGTCGCGGTAGTGTCGCTCCACCTCGGTGCCGTGCATGTAGCCGGTGCCGCCGTGCAGCTGCACCGCCTGGTCGCAGACGTACGTCGCCGCGTCGCAGGCGGTCTGCTTGGCCAGGCAGGCCTCGGCGACGGTCGCGCCGCGCTCGACGACCGCGCGGGTGTAGGTGCGCGCCACCTCGACCTGGCGGTGCATCTCGACCAGCTTGTGGCGCACCACCTGGTTGGCCACCAGCGGCCTGCCGAAGGTGTCGCGCTCGTGGCAGTACGCGGCGGTCAGCTCGAGGCTGCGCGCGGCGATGCCGTAGGCGTGCACCGCGAGGGCGATCCGCTCGGAGACGAACTGCTCGGCGATCTGGTAGAAGCCCGACCCCTCGGCGCCGACGAGGTTGCCCACCGGCACCCGCACGTCGACGTACGACAGCTCGGCGGTGTCGGAGCAGTGCCAGCCCATCTTGCGCAGCGAGCGGTCGACGGTGAAGCCGGGCGTGCCGCGCTCGACGACGAGCAGGCTGACGCCGGCGTGGCCGGCCTCGCCGGTGCGCACCGCGGTGGTCACGAAGTCGGCGCGCACACCGGAGGTGATGAAGGTCTTGGCGCCGTTGACGACGTAGTGGTCGCCGTCGCGGACGGCGGTGGTGCGCAGGCCGGCGACGTCGGAGCCGCCGCCGGGCTCGGTGATCGCCAACGAGCCGATCGTCTCGCCGGCCAGGGTGGGCCGCACGAACCGGTCGACCAGCGCGTCGGCGCCGGCCTCGCCGCGACCGGCGGCCGCGACCATGTGCGGCAGCGCGATGCCGCTGGTCAGCAGCCCCGCGAGCAGGCCGCTGGAGGCACCGGCCGACAGCATGCCCTCCTGCAGGTCGACGGAGTCGAGCATCGAGCCGCCCTCGCCGCCGACGTCGGTGGGGAACGCGAGGCCGAGCAGGCCCTGCTTCGCGGCCGCGGCGTGCAGCTCGCGCGGGATGCTGCCGGCGTCCTCCCACTCCTGCAGGTGGTCGACGACCTCGCGGCGGGCGAACTCGGCGCCGAGCTCGCGGATCTCGCTCATGTCAGCAGCCCTTCCTGGATGTGCACCGACCGCGAGCGCGCCCACTCCCCCAGGCCCTTGGCCTGCGGGTCGAAGCGGGTCGAGGCGGCCACGCCGCGCCCGAGCAGGCCCTTGATGACGACGTTGACCGCGCCGAGGTTGGGCAGCACGTGCACCTCGATCGCGTCGTCAGGCAGCGCCGCGGTCTCGGGCAGCAGCTCGCGGACCTTGCGCGGGCTGATGATCTTGGCCAGCCACGTCACGCGGGCGGCGTACTTGTCGGGCGGGCCGTCGTGGGAGACCCACAGCCCGAGGTTGGCGTCGCCGCCCTTGTCGCCGGAGCGGGCGTGCACGAAGGTGCCCAGCGGGAGCCGGCGGTTGAGGGTGTCGGCGGGGGCGGGGTACGGCGAGGGGCGCAGGCCCAGCGTGTGGTCGGCCTCGGCGTACGCCGTCGGGTCGGGCACCACCTCGCGGGTGCCGTCGGGCAGCACCACGACGTGCTCGACGGCCGAGCGGTCGACGTAGGCCGCGCGGTAGACGCCGTACGGCGTGGGGGCGCCGGGCGGGCCGGTCATCGTGAAGCCGGGGTAGGACCCGAGCGCGAGCTCGACAGCCGGGCCCGTGAACGCCTTGGCGACCGGGCCCTGCTCGGGGTCGGTGACGGTGCAGCGCAGCAGCACCGACGCGCCCTCCTCGGTGTCGGCGTCGGCGGCGGGCGGGGTCGGCCGGGTCCAGGTCACCTCCTGGGCGGTCAGGCGCGGCGCGAGCTGCTCGCGCACCCAGTCGGCCTTGGCCTCGATGTCGAGGCCGGTGAGCACCAGCTCGATGCTGTTGCGCCAGCCGCCGAGCTCGTTGACGCAGACCTTGAGCCGCTCGGGCGGGGCCTCGCCGACCACGTCGCTGACGCGCACGCGGTCGGGGCCGACCTGTTCGAGGCGGACGGTGTCGAGGTGCGTGGTGACGTCGGGGCCCAGGTAGCGGGTGGACTGGATCTCGTAGACCAGCTGGGCGGTGACGGTGTCGACGGTGACCGCGCCGCCGGTGCCGGCCTGCTTGGTGATGGTGGAGGAGCCGTCGGCCTCGATCTCGGCGACCGGGAAGCCCAGCGGCACCGAGAGGTCGACGCCGGCGGCGGCCAGGCTGCGGAATCCGCTGAAGTTGCCGCCGGTGGCCTGGGTGCCGCACTCGAGGACGTGCCCGGCGACCACGGCGCCGGCGAGCTCGTCGTGCTGGTCGGCGCTCCAGCCGAAGTGGGCGACGGCGGGGCCGACGACCAGGGAGGCGTCGGTCACGCGGCCGGTGACCACCACGTCGGCGCCGGCGGTGAGCGCGCGGGCGATGCCGAAGCCGCCGAGGTAGGCGTTGGCGGTCAGCGCGCCGTCGAGGCCGAGGTCGGCGGCGCGGGCGCGCAGGTCGTCGCCCTCGACGTGGGCCACGGCGACGTCGAGGCCGAGGCCCTTCGCGACCTCGCGGACGCGCTCGGCGAGCCCGGCGGGGTTGAGCCCACCGGCGTTGGAGACGATCCGGGTGCCGCGCTCGAGCGCGAGACCCAGGCAGTCCTCGAGCTGGCGCAGGTGGGTGCGCGCGTAGCCCAGCGAGGCGTCGCGCATCGTGTCCTTGCCGAGGATCAGCATGGTGAGCTCGGCGAGGTAGTCGCCGGTGAGCACGTCGAGGGTGCGGCCGTCCTCGAGGGCCCCCTCGAGCATCTCGCGCATCGCCGACATGCGGTCGCCGTAGAAGCCCGAGCAGTTGCCGACCAGCAGCGTCGGCGCGTGGGTGCCGGTCATCGCTGCTCCCGCCCGGGGCCGGCGGGCCCGGCGAAGGCCTGGGCGATGGTGAGCCAGTGCGCGGCGGCCTCGCCGGTGGCGACCAGGTCGGTGTCGTCGCGGTGCACGCGCTGGGTGACCAGCAGGCAGAAGTCGTACGCCGACCCGGTCACCGTCTGGGCGGCGTCCTCCGGCCCCCAGGCCCAGGTCTCGCCCGAGGGGGAGACCAGCTGCACGCGGAACTGCTCGGCGGGCGGCTGCTGCTCGTGCACCGAGTAGGCGAAGTCGCGGGTGCGCACGCCCAGGTGGGCGACGTGGCGGACGCGGTCGGTGGGCTCGTGCCGCACGCCGAGGGCGTCGTACACGTCGAGCGCGTGCGCCCAGGTCTCCATGAAGCGGGCGGTGCCCATCGAGGTCGGCGACATCGGCGGGCCGAACCAGGGCATCTTCTGCCCGGCCGGCACCTCGCGCAGCGCGGTGGTCAGCTCGTCGCGGGCCTTGCCCCAGCGCGCGAGCAGCGCCTCGGGGGCCAGCCGGGCCACCTCGAGGGCGGCGGTGTCGACGAAGCCGGTGGGGTCGGCCATCGCGGCGAGGACGACCTCGTCCCAGGCGGCCTTGCCCTCGGGGGTGTGGCTGCGGGCGGCGAGCGCGGCGACCTCGTCGGTCCAGGCGAGGTGGGCGACCTGGGTGGCCACGCTCCAGCCGGGGGCGGGCGTGGGCGTGGCCCAGCCGTCGGCGTCGAGCCCGGCGACGGTCGACCAGAGCTGGTCGCCCTCCGCGCGCAGGTCGCCCAGCAGGGCCTCGAGCAGGTCACTCATCGCGTTCTCCTCGTGAGGGTGGTGTCGAGCGTGTCGGCCCAGCGGTCGAGAATCCGGTCGCGGCGGGCGGCGTCGTCGGTGACGGTGTTGGCCAGGCCGAGGCCGCGGGCCAGGTCGAGGGTGGCCTGCACCAGCTCGCGCACGCCCTCGACGGACTCGTCGGCGTCGAGCAGCTCGACGGTCAGGCGGTGGGTCTCGCGGCCGACCTTCTGCTCGAGCGGACCGACCGAGGCATGCAGCCCGGGGTCGGTGCGGGCAGCCACCCACAGCTCGAGGGCGGCGACGAAGACCGGCGAGGTGAAGTGGTCGGCGAGCACCTGCAGCACCCCGCGGGTACGCGGCACGTCGGGCGGCAGCGCCGCGGCGGCGGCGTCCAGCTCGGCGACGCGCGTCGCGGTGAGGTGCTCCACGGCGGCGACGACCAGGTCGTTCTTGGTCGGGAAGTGGTGCAGCTGGGCCCCGCGGCTGACCCCGGCCCGCTCGCTGACCAACGTCGTGGTGGTGCCCGCGAAGCCGCGCTCGACCAGCAGCTCGACGGTGGCGTCGAGGAGCCGCGCCCGCATCAGCCGGGTGCGCTCGCCCTGGGGCACTCGGGTGGTGGCGCTGGTCACGGGCACAGCCTGGCCGCTCATCAACAAACAGTCAAGACTGACTTTTGTTGCCACGCCGTCATCCTGGCGCCCCGCACGCGGGCGTCGGCGTGTCGCGTGCGGTTCGTCAGGACCACCGGATGGTCGATCCGTCGCCGTGCGGCGACGCCGCCGACTCCCTATCGACGCTTCCCGTCCAGGAAGAGGGACACAGCCTTGTCGATCCGCCTCTGGCGCGTGTCCGGGGATTTGGCAGCATTGATGTTGTCCACGTGGTAGCGCTGGAGGCTGTTGGACAGGTCGTCGAAGAACCCTCGTGCCGCGCCGTCCGCGTCCAGCGCGGCAGCGAAGTCGACAGGCACGTCGACGGTGCGCGGCGAGTCCGCCACCGTCAGAGCCACGCGGATCTGATCACCGCCAGCCAGTCCAGTGGCTGCGCGCACCGCGGCACTGAGGCTGATGAGGTACTGACCGCGCATCACGGCCACCGTGCTCCGGTACTCGTACCCGTTGACGTCCACCTCGACCGGCGGACGCCTCCCCGCGCCCAGCTGCGCGATGACTTCCTCAGGGACCACGATCCCCGTGTTGTTCCCGAACGCCGTCAGCGTGGTCTCGAAGCACACACGGCTGGGCTCGTCAGATCTCAACTCTCGTACCTCCGCCTCGGGGACATGGACCACACGCTAGGGCCTGGCACCACGTCGAGCGCCTCATCCGCGACACCCGTGGGGGCCGCGATTCGGCGCGGCTGCCCCGCGCGGCCGCGCCTCACTCGGCGACCAGCTCGTCGATCTGGTTGATGGCCGCGGAGGCTCCCTCGACGACACCCATGTCGAGGACGGCCTGCAGCGCCTCGGCGCTGGCGTAGGTGCTGACGTACGTCGCCCGGGTGCCGCCGTCGTGCTCGGCGAAGGAGAAGACGTTGGTGCTGACCGGCAGGTCGGGGTTCTTGGTGAACTGCTCGTCGAGCGCGAACCCGTCGTCGAAGCTGAAGCCGCTGGGCTCGTCGACGCTGCGGACCTCCCAGAAGCCGTAGTAGCGCTCCCCCTCGGGGCTGGTCATGTAGTAGTTCATCCGCCCGCCGGGGGCGAGGTCGTGGTCGACGAAGGTGGCCGGGTGGGTCGGCGGCCCCCAGACCCGCTCCAGCTGGCGCGGGTCGGCGTACACCTCCCAGATCCGCTTCGGCGGCGCCGGGAAGTCGGCGACGATGGTCAGGGTGCGGGCGTCGAGGTCGTGGGTGACGTCGGTGACGGGCATGGTGCTCAGTCCTTCTGCTCGGGTGGTGGGGGCGCCTGGTCGGCGCTGAGGTCGGGCTCGGGGTCGGGCTCGGCGATGAGCTCGTCGATCCGGGAGATGCGGCCACGCCAGAGGGACTCCAGCTCGGTGAGCATCGCGCCCACCGACCGCACCGCTGCGACGTCACCGCTGGCGAGGGCTTCGCGGCCCTGCCGACGCTTGGTCAGCAGGCCGGCCCTCTCCAGCACGGCGACGTGCTTCTGCACCGCGGCGAAGCTCATGTCGTACGACGCCGCGAGCGTCGAGACGGAGTGCTCACCGGCCAGCACCCGGCGCAGGATGTCGCGCCGCGTGCGGTCGGACAGCGCGTGGAACCAGGCGTCCACCCTGTCCTCTCCGTCCATGGGCCCAACATACAACCAACTGGTTGTACGTTGTCAAGGGTCCCGGCCGCCTTTCCTCCGCACGCCGCCCACACCGGCCACGGCCGGAGCCCGTGTGCGGCAGACTGCTGACGTGCCCGTCCTCCGCGACCGGTCCGACCTCCGAGGTCGGCCTGCGCTGGCCGCCCTGCTGGCGGCGGCGTCGCTGCTCACCGCGGCCTGCGGTGGCGAGGCCGAGACCGTCACCGCCGCGGGGGTGCGGGTGCTGGTGGGAGAGCGCACCAGCGAGGGCATGGCCGCCCTCCTGACGGGACGGCTGGCCGACGTGGGCGGCTGCCTCGGGATCGAGCCGGACGAGGTGGGCGACGCGATGGCCGTCGTCTGGCCGCACGGGACCGAGGTCGTGGACGACGCCCCCCTCACGATCGAGGTGCCCGACGAGGGCCGCTACGCCATCGGCGACACGGTCAGCCTCGCTGGGGGCACCGTCGCCGGCGACGAGGTGGGTGGCCTCCCGCTGCCCCCGGAGTGCTCCGGCGAGCAGACCTGGCTGAGCCACTAGCCGGTTCGCGCCGGGTCAGCGCGAGATCTGCGCCGGGTCAGCGCGAGATCTGCGCCGGGTCAGTCGAGGCGGGCGACCAGGGGCAGCCGCGAGCGGGCGGTGAGGCCGACGACGGCCGAGGTCAGCAGCGGCAGCCCGACCACGACGCCGACGACCATCAGCCACGGCACGTCGAGGTAGTGGCTGGGCACGTCCACGGCGTCCCCGAACCCGTACGGCGCGGTGAGCGGGTAGGTGATGGCCACACCGGGCACCGCCCCCACGAGGGCGCCGAGGACCGCGCCAACCAGCCCCACGACCAGCGCGTACGCCGCCGCCACGCCGCGGCGGGTGCGGGGCGCGGCCCCGACGGCCGAGAGGGTGGCCAGGTCGGGCCGGGCGTCGGAGAGCGCCAGGAACGTCGCGGTCAGGGTGCCGCCGAGCATCAGCACCGCCCCGAGGCCGGCCAGCACCAGCTGGACGATCACCGTCTCGTCGGGCGCCTGGTAGCCGCGCTCGGCGTAGACCGTGGCCTCGACGGCCGCGCCCTGCACGGTCTCGGAGATGTCGCGCTCCTGGGCGGCCCCGACCGGTCCGGGCAGGTAGAGCCCGACGTCGGTCACCGGCGCCCCCAGCCGCTCGGCGGCGGCCGGCGACAGCACCCCCTGCACCGGCGCGTAGCCCTGGTCGACCGTGACGTAGGTGGCGGGCAGGACGGCCTGCTCGCGGCGGCCGTCGCGGCCGTGCACCTTGAGCACCACCGTGGCCCGCTCGTCGGTGAGCGGCGCGTCGGAGTAGACCAGCGCCCCGCCCGCGTCGAGCGCCTCCTGGCCGGCCGCGCGGTCGTCGTCCGACAGCCCGGTCAGCGCGCCGGGCACCTCCTCGGCGACCAGCACGCTGCCCGCGAAGGCGCCGCCGTAGCTCGACAGCACCGTCTCGCCGCCCTCCCGCCGGAAGCGCACCTCGGTGTAGCGCCCGGTGGCCTGGTCGACGCCACGCAGCCGCTGCACCTCCAGGCCGGGAGCGACACCGCGCACCGCGGCGGCGTGCGCGTCGTAGTCGGCGTCTCGTCGGTAGTCGACGACGCTCATGGCGTCCATCGGCAGCGAGGCGCGGTAGCCCTCGCGGTTCTGCGCCTCGTCGCTGGTGATCGCGATCCCCAGGGCGACGACGCCGGCGACGGTGGCCGCGACGGCGGCCACGGCCGGCACGGTGCGGCTGCGGTGCCGGGCGGCGTCGCGGGCGGCGAAGCGCAGCGGCAGGGGCAGCCGCGCGGAGACCCGCGCGACGGCGACGACGACGACCGGCACCAGCAGCACCATGCCCAGCACGCTGAGCAGCGCGGAGGCGGCGATCAGGACCTCGCCGTCCCCCGACCCGGCCGTCGCGCCGTACGCCGCCGCGGCGACGCCGGCGCCGAGGAGGACCAGGCCGACCAGCGGGGAGCGGCGCGAGGCCCGGGCATCGCCGCGGCGCCCACCGAGCACCGCCACGACGTCCTGGCGCGAGGCCAGCCAGGCCGGCACCATCGCGGCCAGCAGCGCGCTGACCAGGCCGAAGGCGGCGACGGCGAGCAGGTGGCTCCAGACCACGTCGAAGGGCCCGAAGCGGGTGTCGGAGAAGCGCTGCACCAGCGGCAGCAGGGCCCGGGCTCCCAGGACCCCCAGCACCAGGCCGAGGACGGCGGCGACCCCGCCCAGCACCACCCCGGAGGCGAGGACCACGCGCCGCGACTGCGCCGGCGTGCCGCCGGCGGCCGCCATCAGCGCGAGGGTGCGGGCCGAGCGCCGCGCCCCGACCGCGAACGCCGGGCCGGCCAGCAGCACGACCTCGAGCAGCACCATCACCACGACCAGGACGATCGTGGTGATCACCGAGGCCTCCATCAGCGCCGAGCCCCACTGCACCTCCATCGGCAGCTCGTCGTCGGCGGGCGGGTCGGTCATGACGGCGCGCGAGAGCACGACCGCGCCCTGCTCGTTGAGCTCGAGGACCTGCTCCCAGCCCACCGGGGCGCCGCCGACCAGGTAGGAGGTCGAGCCGCGCTCGTCGAGCCCGAAGGCGCCCGGCAGCCCGAAGGCGCGCGGGTGGCCGGTGTAGCGGGTGCTCTCGGCGGTGCCGACGATGCTCAGCGCGGTGCCGTCGGCCAGCGTCAGCGCCGCGCCGGGGCCGCGCTCGAGCAGCTCGGGGCTGACCACCACCTCCGTCGCCGCGGTGGGCCAGCGACCGTCGAGGAGGTCTACCAGGCCCTCGGTGAGGGGGTCGCCGAGCCGGGTCTCGACGACGTCGGCGTCGCCGAGCCCGAGCTCGGTCTCGAACTGGACCCAGCCCTGCCGGAGCGTGCTGGTGGTCCGCTCGCCGCCCAGCACCTCCAGCACCCCGGCACGGGTCAGCGGCTCGCCGTCACCCCCGCCGTCGTAGGCCTGGCCCTGGTCGGGGTCGGGCTTCTGGAAGACGCGGCCGGCGCCGTCCTGGACCTCGACCAGCGCCGCTGCGGTGCCGAGCCGACGCTCGAGCACCTCCCCGCCCGACACCTCGGCGGTGCTGTAGACGGTGTCGGCGATCGCGACGGCCGCGACCGGCAGCGCGATCATCACCAGCACCAGCAGGCTGCGCGCACGGGCCCGGCGCGCGTCGCGCCAGGCGACCCGCAGCGGCAGCCGCCAGCCGCGCAGCCAGGTCAGCGGGTTCACCGGGCGTCGCTCGTCTCGAGCAGCGACTCGACCGGCTCGCAGCCCGACTCGTCGACGACCACGCCGTCACGCAGGAAGACGACCCGGTCGGCCCAGGCCGCGTGCCGCGCCTCGTGGGTGACCAGCACCCCCGCGGCGCCGGCGTCGCAGCGCGCGCGCAGCAGGCGCAGCACCTCCTCGCCGGTCTCGCTGTCGAGGGCGCCGGTGGGCTCGTCGGCCAGGATCAGCCGGCGCTCGCCGACGACGGCGCGCGCGATCGCCACCCGCTGCTGCTGGCCGCCGGACATGTCGTCGGGGAAGCGGTCGGCCAGCTCGGCGATGCCCACCTCCTCGAGCGCCCGCAGCGCGGCCCGGCGCGCGACCCGCGAGCGGGTGCCGTCGAGCTCGAGGGGCAGGGAGACGTTCTCGGCGGCGGTGAGCGCCGGGATCAGGTTGAAGCCCTGGAAGACGTAGCCGATCGACGTGCGCCGCATCCGCGAGCGCTCGGCCTGGGGCAGGGCCACCAGGTCGGTGCCCTCGACCTCGACCCGGCCCTCGGTGGGCTGGTCGAGCCCGCCGGCGATGGTCAGCAGGGTCGACTTGCCGGAGCCGCTGGGGCCCATCACCGCGACCAGCTCGCCCGCGTGGGCGGCGAAGGAGACCCCACGCAGCGCCTCCACCCGGGTGGCGCCCTCGCCGTGGACGCGGGTCACGCCGTGCAGGCGCAGCAGCGCGCTCACCGGTTCGTCCCGGTGGACGTCTCGCGACGGGCGCGCGAGCGGGCCACGGCCTCGCGCAGCCGGTCGGCCGACTGGGCCAGCCAGCGCTGCTCCTCGGCCCGCAGGCGGGCGGCCTGGGCGGCCTGCAGCTCGCCGCTCATCGACGGGCCTCCTGCTCCGCCCGGGCGGGCGCGGGGGCCGGCGCTGACTGGGCGGGCTGGGTGGCCTGGGTGGCATGGGTGGCCGCGCGGCGTACGCGGGCCTCGCAGTGGTCGAGCCAGCGGATCTCGGCCTCGGCGGCGAAGACCAGCGAGTCGAGCACCAGGCTCCAGGCCAGGTCGGCGCGGCCGGCGGCACCGTCGGCCTGCCGCTTGAGGCGGGTGTAGTCCTGCAGCGCGCCCATCGTCGCGCCGCGCTGGCGCTGGATCAGGGTGCCGACGTCGACGCCGGGCACCGTGACCGCGAGGGCGAGCTTGATGGCCAGCTCGTCGCGCGGCGGCTGGGTGCGCGCGACCGGGGTGGTGAACCAGGCGGCGACCTCGTCGTGACCGGCGGCGGTGAGTCGCCAGATCTCGTGGCCCTCGTCGTCGCTGCCGGCCGGCTCGACCAGGCCGTCGCGCTCGAGGCGGGTCAGGGTCGTGTAGACCTGCCCGACGTTGAGGGGCCACGCCGACCCGGTGCGGGCCTCGAACTCCGTGCGGAGCTGGTAGCCGTACATCGGCTCCTGCTCCAGCAGCGCCAGCAGCGCCTGCTTGACCGACATCTGGTGCCCCGTCTCTCCCGAACGACCGTTGCGTACCGGGTATGTATACCACGTATGCATACCCGGTATCCATGCTTGAGGTCCGTGGAAGACAGGACGGCCGCCCCGGTCTCCCGGGGCGGCCGCCTGGTGGTGCTGGGTGGTGCTGGGTGCTGCTGGCTAGCTGCGTGTCACTCGGTCGAGACCGAGAGCACCGTCGGGGCGAGCGCCCCGTCGTAGGTCAGCAGGCCGAGGTACTCCGCGCCCTCCTCCAGGCCGCTCCAGCTCACGTCGAACGTCGTGGGCTGCTGCGACTGGGTCGGGACCGGGTTGGGGTCCGCGGTGAGGTCACCGAGGTCCGCACCGGCGCCGACGAGGAAGGTGTCGAAGTCGTAGGCGATCGGGCTGCCCTCGGAGCCGGCGGCGTAGCCGTCGACCTCGAAGTAGTACGCCCCGGCCTCGGGAGCGGTGATGTCGACCCGCTCGTCGGCCGAGCCGGTCGCGGACTGGCCGGCGTAGGCGTAGATCGTCGACGGGTCGCACGAGGCGGCGGCGTACACGTACAGGTCGAGGTCGCTGCTGTCGTCGGTCGCGTCGAGGTCGAAGCGGGCGAAGTCGACGCCCTCGGGGATCTCGATGCACTCGGACAGCACGGCGCCACCCTCGTCGACGGAGCCGTCGGCCGAGATGCCCTTCGCGAGGCCGGCGGTGCCGATGGCCAGCTCACCGGTGGTCGACGGGGTGATCTCGACCGTGGTCGAGCCGTCGGTGCCGGTGCCCTCGACCGCGAGCGGTGCCTTGACCGAGACCGGTCGCAGCGCGACGGGCAGGCGCATCTTCGTGGGGCCCTTGAGGGTGACGACACCCTGCGCGAACTCGCCCAGGGGCGCGTCGGTGCGGGTGAACTCGATGGTCAGGTCCTCGATGTCGCCCTTGCGCTTGGCGGTGACCGTCGCGGGGACGGAGGCCTCGAAGCCGGGGACGCGGACCTTCACCTTCCAGGTGCCGGCCATGGTCGAGACCATGGTGCGGGTGAAGGAGGTGGTGCCGGCGACCTGGCCCTGCGCCATGGAGGGCAGGTTGACCTCGGTGGCCGGGATCGCCGGGACACCGGTGGGCAGGCCCTGGCCGGTCAGGAAGCCGCGCCACTCGCGGGCGTTCGAGCCGATGTGCCACCCGGGGTCGAAGAACTTCTTCGGGTTCACGATGCCGGCGCCCTGGGCGTGGGCGTCGTCGGAGCCCTTGCCCTCGGCGGTGCGGGTGCGGTTGGCGGTGGTCATCATCGCCGACTGCACGTCCTGGGGCGACCAGGTCGGGTAGGTGCCCATCAGGAAGGCGCCCAGGCCCGCGACGTGCGGGGCGGCCATGGAGGTGCCGGAGTACAGGTCGTAGTCACGACCGGCGTTGGTCGGCGGCGAGACCGCGGCGAGCACGCTCGAGCCCGGCGCGGCGATGTCGGGCTTGAGGATGTCGGACTCGTTGGCGACGGCGGGGCCGCGCGAGGAGAAGCCCGAGACCTGCGGCAGCGGGGTGACCTTGTCGGTCTTGTTGCCGAGCAGGAACGCCGCGGTGGCGTCCTCGCCGGCCTCGTCGAGGTAGTCGTAGACCTTGGGGCCGTCGACCTCGTCGAGGTGGATGGTCGGCACCGAGTGGAAGTCGGCGTCGAGGCTGTTCTCGGACGGGTTGACCATGATCATGCCGACGCCGCCGGCACGGGCGACCTCGGCGGACTTGTCGACGCGGGCGTAGGCGCCGCGGTCGCAGACCACGATCTTGCCCTCGGCCAGCGCCGGGTCGAGGGTCTCGGGGCCGCACAGGGCGGCGTCGGCCAGGTCGTCGGTGCCGGCGGCGGAGACCGAGTCGATCATCGGGGTCTGCGGCAGGCGGGTGCCCGAGATCGAGGCACCCACGAGCTTGGTGCCGTCACCGAGCTTGACGGTGTTCTCGAAGTTGACGTGGGTGGTCGAGGCCACGGTCGTCAGCCACGGGCTGTTGTGGGCCACGGTCGAGGCGTCGGGGCCGCTGTTGCCGGCGGAGGCCGCGACGAAGACGCCGGCCTCGGCCGCGCCCTCGAAGGCCACCTCGACGGAGTCGACCACGGTGTCGGTGGCGCCCGAGATCGAGAAGTTCAGCACGTCGACGCCGTCAGCGACGGCGTCGTCGATCGCGCCCAGGATGGCGTCGGTGTAGCAGCCGCCCGTGTTGGGGTCGGTGTCCTCCCAGCAGACCTTGTAGACCGCGATCTTGGCGGCCGGGGCCATGCCGGAGAGCTTGCCGAACTCGCGGCCCTCCACCTCGACGCCGCGCACGATGTTGCCGGCGGTCGTGGAGGCGGTGTGCGAGCCGTGGCCGCCACCGTCACGCGCGGAGAGGAACTCGTCCTCGGCCATCTCGATGGCGCCCGAGGCGATCTGGGCCTCGAAGGAGTCGGAGTAGTAGCGCGCGCCGATCACCTTGTCGTTGCACAGGGTGACCTCGAACTCCTCGCCGGCCTCGCAGGCGCCGGTGAAGACGCCGCCGTCGAGCTTCTCCATGCGGGTGTTGCCCTCGGCGTCCATCGAGATGTCCCACTTGGTGCGGGGCTCCTCGCCGATGGCGTTGCCCGAGAACGACGCCGACTCGGGCCAGTAGCCCGAGTCGATGACGCCGGCCACGACGCCGTCGCCGGCCTTGCCGCGGGGGCCCTCCTGCTTCCAGGCGCCCTTCTTGCCCGTCATGCCCAGGGCGTCGCCGGTGTTCCAGGTGTCGAGCTCGCGCGCGACGTTCTTCTCCACCAGCAGCACGCGGCGGTCACCGGCCAGCTCGAGCGCCTGCTCGGCGCTGAGGTCGGCCACGAAGGAGTTGCTCGCGATCGTGTTGCTCAGGACCGGCTCGACGCCGGCCTCCTCGGCGAGCGCCTCCTGCTCCCTCTCGAGGTGCGCGGTGTATGCGCGGACCTTGGCGGAGTCGGCGCGGAACTGGCCGCCCTCCGCGGCGCGGGTCGCGGCGAAGCGGCGGTCGCCGCCGGCGTACGCCGCGGCCGCGGGCTCGCGCAGCACGACGACGTAGCGCCCGGCGTCGTGCGACGTCAGGGCGTCGGCGCCGCTGGGCGCCTGGGGGGTGGCGGTCTCGTCGGCGGCGGAGGCCGCCGGCACCGAGGCCGCGACTCCGGCCGCGAGGAGCCCCGCGGAGATGAGGCCGATGCTGCGCTGGCGCGCGGAACGGCTCGCTGCAGTGGTGTGCACGAGTGTGATGTCTCCCTGTAGCTGCCCGAGAACCCCACGTGCGCCGACACCGAGACGGTCGGTCGTGAACACGAGGGTGGTACAGACCACAATTCATCACCCCCCTCTAGGTCAAGGGTTTGCCCCCCGGGGCATGGCAACGGTTTCGTAACGGTGGCCGTTCCGTGACCTCGGGGGTGACCCGCGCGGGCCGGTCGGGAGACTGTCCCCATGACCACCACCCTGATCACCGGCGCGTCCTCCGGGCTCGGCGCCGAGATGGCCCGCCAGCTCGCCGCCCGCGGCGAGGACCTCGCCCTGTGCGCGCGGCGCACCGACCGGCTCGAGGAGCTGCGCTCCGAGATCCTCGCGGCCCACCCCGGGCGCCGGGTCGCGCTGCGCACCCTCGACGTGACCGACCCCGAGCAGGTGCCGGTGGTCTTCGAGGAGCTGCGCGCCGAGCTCGGCGGCCTCGACCGCGTCGTCGTCAACGCCGGCCTGGGCAAGGGCGCCCCGCTCGGCACCGGCCAGGCCGCGGCCAACCGCGAGACCGCCACCACCAACTTCCTCGGCGCGCTGGCCCAGACCGAGGCCGCGATGGAGGTCTTCCGGGCGCAGCGCTCGGGCCACCTGGTGATGGTCTCGTCGATGTCGGCGATGCGCGGCATGCCGAAGTCGATGACGACGTACGCCGCCACCAAGATCGGCGCGGCGTTCCTCGCCGAGGGGCTGCGCACCGAGCTGCACGGCACCGAGCTGGGCCGCAGCGTCGACGTGACGGTGCTCTACCCCGGCTACATCGCCTCGGAGATGAACGAGCAGGTCGCGCAGCAGACCCCGCTGATGGTCTCGACCGAGAAGGGCGTGCGGGCGATGGTCGCGGCCATCGAGAAGCGGGCCGACTCCGCGTGCGTGCCAGCGCTGCCGTGGGCGCCGCTGTCGGTGGTGATGAAGCACGCCCCGCTGGGCGTGCTCAAGCGTCTGCTCTGACGCCGACCCTGAGCCCCACCCCGAGCTCCAGGCCCGCGAGCACGTGGCTCAGTCCGCGGTGCTCGCGGGTCGGCCAGGTCGCGGCCAGCGTCAGCGCCAGGTACGCCGCCAGCGCCGCCCCGCCCCAGGGCAGGTCGGCCAGCCCCAGCACGAAGACCGGGCCCAGCCCGGTCGCGAGCTTGACCACCCGCTGCGGCCCCACCAGCCAGCGGTGCCGCGAGGAGGTGCGCAGCGAGACCGCCCACTCGCCCACCGTGCGCCCGGCGCCGAGCACCAGCACCGCCTCCAGCGCGAACGGCACGCTCCACTGCAGCAGCACCTGCAGGTCGCGCCACGGACCCACGTCGAGCACGTAGACGTTGACGAACCGCACGCCGATGGCGACCGCGGCGCCCACCGCCACCACGAAGACCGCGTCGCAGACCATCCCGACGACGCGCCGGCCCCAGGTGACGTGCTCGGGCAGCGCCCGCGCCTGCGGGCCGCTGCGCCGCACCACCGCCCACGAGGCCAGCGAGCCCAGCACCGCGCCGGTGGCGTTGAGCAGCAGGTCGTCGACGTCGAGGAGCCGGTAGGCGCAGTCGTAGAGCCCCCAGATGCCGGTGCCCTGGGTGGTCTCGATCAGCGCGGAGGCCGCCAGCCCGAGCAGGCCGGCGACCACGACGCCGCGCCGCAGCACGCGGCGTACGAAGAACCCGAACGGCACGAAGAGCAGCACGTTGAGGGCGACCTGCAGGAACGCCGGCTGGCGCAGCAGCGCGCGCACTCCCCCGTCGCCGGGCAGCGAGACCCGCCCGACCGACGTCAGCGGGTCGAGCTGGGTGGGCCGGCAGGTGAAGGCGCCCGGGTCGGGCAGCGGCAGCAGCGTGTAGGTCCACAGCGCGATCCCGTAGACGGCCGCGGCGAGCAGCACCAGCAGCTCTCCGGGCGGCAGCCGGCCCGCGCGGCGGTAGCGGACCGCCGCGGTGGGCACCAGCAGCAGCACCGCGACCAGGGAGCCGAGCCCGACGGCGATGAGCGCGTTCGTCGCCTGGGTCGACATCGCCGGCCCCGGCTAGCGGTAGGTCAGCTGGTCGGGCGCGAGGTGCTCGTGCTCGTTGAAGGTCAGCAGCCGCGGCCCGCCGCGCCCGACCACCACCCGGGTGACCGAGGTGTTGGCGCACACGGTGTTGAGGCGCTGCCAGGTGGCGGCGTACGTCGCCGGGTCGGCGTCGTCGCCGAGCAGCAGCGCCGCGCCCAGCGCGGCGACGACCCCGCCGGAGGTGACCACCACGACGCTGCGGCCGCTGCCGGCCTGCTCGACCACGGCACCCAGGGCGGCGCGGGTGCGCCCGCGGAACCCGGTGTAGGTCTCGGCGTAGTCGCCGTCGTGCTCGCCGGTGCTCCAGCGGTGCGTGGCCAGCTCGAAGACCCGCTGGAAGGCCGGCCGGTCGAGCTCGCCCTCGGGCAGGTCGGGGTAGGCGCCGACCACCGCGAGGTGGTCGAACTCGTCCCAGCGGCCGTCCTCGTCGTGCGCTGCGGGCTCGCTCCAGCCGGCGCCCTCGACGAGCGCCTCCAGGGTCTCGCGGTGGCGGCGCATCGAGCCGCGCACCACCCCGGTCGGGGCGACGCCGCGCTCGCGCAGCCAGCGGCCCAGCGTGCGGCCCTGCTCCCACCCGGTGGGCGAGAGCACGTCGTAGTCGTCCGCGCCGAAGGAGGCCTGGCCGTGCCGGACCAGCAGCACCACACCCATCGCCTGCTCCTCAGCGCCCGGCCAGCAGGCGCCGGCAGCGCTGCTCGAGGTAGGCCACGACCTGGCCCAGCGGGGCGTAGGCCTCGTTGGTGGTCTGGCCGTGCACGTAGCGGTACCAGATCTGCTGGGCGATGACCGCGAGCCGGAACAGCCCGAAGACCTCGTAGAAGGCGAGGTCGTCGGCCGAGGGGGTGCGCCCGGTGCGCTCGCAGTAGCGCTGCACGAGCTCCTCGCGGGTCCACATCCCCTGCGCGTTGGTGGGCTGGCGGCGGAAGAGCTGGAACATCTCGTCGTCGTCGGCCTGCACCCAGTAGGCCAGCGTCGAGCCGAGGTCCATCAGCGGGTCGCCGACGGTGGCCAGCTCCCAGTCGAGGACCGCGACGACCCGCGGGTCGTCGGGCCCGCCGTCGAGGACCAGGTTGTCGAAGCGGTAGTCGTTGTGGATCAGCACCTGCGCCACGTCGGCCGGCTGGTGCTCGGCGACCCAGCCCAGCACGTCGGACCAGTCGCCGGTGTCGTCGGTGCGCGAGCCCTCCAGGCGCGAGGTCCAGCCGCGCACCTGCCGCTCGACGTACCCCTCACCACGCCCGAGGGCGGCCAGCGCGGGCACCTGCGCCACGTCGACGGAGTGCAGCTCGACCAGCACGTCGAGGGCGCGCTCGCAGAGCAGCCCGACCGAGGCGGGGTCGACCTCGCCCCACGACGCGGGCAGGTCCTGGCGCAGGATCGTGCCCGGCACCTGCTCCATCACGTAGAACTCCGAGCCCAGGACCGACTCGTCGCCCTCGTGGCCCACCATCCGCGCGACGTGGTCGAAGACCGGCGCCAGCGCCGCCTGGATGTCGTGCTCACGACCCATGTCGTGGGCACCGGCGGCCTTGCGACCGCTCGGCGGGCGCCGCAGCACCAGGTCGTACGTCGACCCGTCGGGGCGCGGCTGTCGCACCAGGTAGGTCAGGTTGGAGGCGCCGCCGCGGAACTGGCGGACCTCGGAGACCTCGGCGATCCCGGTGCGCGGCGCGAGCCACGCCGCGAGCGCGTCGACGTCGAAGGCGTCCTCGTCGCGGACCCGGCCGGCGGGGTTCTCCTGCTGGTCCTGGCTCATCGCTGGCTCATCGCTGGCTCAGCGCAGGGCCATGGAGCCGGAGACGTCGGCGGCGAAGGGCAGCTCGGCGTGCTCGGCGATGCGGCGGTCGAGGTTGGCAGCGACGTCCTCGGGCCACGGCGCGGTCTTGCGGGTCTCCATGTCGATGTGGAGGAAGATCTCCTCCATCACGTAGCTGACCCGCTCGTGGGTGTCGTCGAGCAGGTAGACCAGCGCGTGGGCGGCGCGCTCGGAGCGACCGAGCAGGCGCACGCGCGCCGACATCTGGTCGCCGGTGCGCAGCTCGGCCAGGTAGGTCAGGTGGTGCTCGGCGGAGAAGATGGCGTGCCCCTCGGCGGGCCACATCTGCGGGATGCCGAGCTCGACCAGCGAGTAGTCGAGGCCCTCGCTGGCGATGCCGGTGTAGTGGCGCACGTTGAGGTGGCCGTTGGCGTCCTCGAAGGCGACCGGGACCGGCTGCTCGGCCCAGGCGGGCAGGGCGACGAGCTCGGCGTAGGTCGGGTGCGCGTTCTTGGTGTCTGGAGTGCTCACAGGCCCAGACCTTACTGATCCCCTCCCCCGCCCCCGCCGACCCGGCCCATATCTCACGCCCACCCGGCGCAGATCTCCCGCCCACCCGGCGCAGAACGTCACGCGCTGACGGCCACCGTGACCCGCGCCCGCCCGACCGGGTCGACCCAGCGGCGCGAGGCCCGCACCAGCCGCAGGCCCGACCAGCAGGCCGGCGGCACGGCCAGCAGCAGGACCAGCGCGGGGTCGTTGAGGCGCGCCAGCGCCGAGAAGACCAGGCCGGTCAGGGTGGTGGTGAGGGCCAGCCGGGCCGAGTAGCCCACCATCCGCACCGGCGGGGCCGGCGTCGCGCGCGCCGAGCGCAGGTCGACGGCGTACGGGTGCTGCAGCGACCAGCGCATCGCCGCCCCCACCACCTGCAGGGTGACCACCACCAGCGCGCCCAGGAGCGCGGCCGCCTCGGCGGGCGAGGGCACCCCGGAGCGCAGCCCGCCCAGCACCACGGTCGCGACCGAGGCGGCGAGCAGGAACTCGGCCAGCACCAGCACCCGGGCCCAGAACACCCGGGCCGGGTCGACCGGCAGGCTCTCGCGCCACAGCGAGCCGCGGCCGTCGAGGCACCACGCGTTGACCCCGAAGAGCAGCGCGCCGCCCGAGGCCACCAGGCCGGGCAGCACCAGCAGCTGGGCCCAGTCGAGCGCGCCGAGCAGCGCGACCAGCCCCGGCCCGACCGCCAGCACCCCCAGCCCGCGGCGCATCGGCACCGCGCGCCACACCGAGGCCCGGTCGGTGCGCACCAGCACCCCCAGGACGCTGCGCGGCCAGCGCCGGGCGGGGTGCACCTGCGACTCCAGGCGCAGCTCGTCGCGGGGCGGGCGGCGCGCGGCGAGGTGGGCCGGGACCGCGCCCAGGGCGACCGTGGCCACCACCAGCAGCGCGAGCACGGCCACGGTCAGCGCCCAGCCCGGGTCGGCACCGCCGACCAGCACCACGACCAGGCGCACCGTGGGCACCCGGTCGAGCACGTCGACGAGCCGCCCGGTCACCTGGAGGCCCAGCGCGACGGCCACCACGAGCGCCGTCGCCGCGCGGACCGCGGCCACCCCGCGGGACAGCCGGCGCACCCCCTCGACGCACCACGCCACCACCTGGGCCGCCGCGGTGGCCAGGGCCACCCACAGCACCATGCCCACCTGGGCGGGGAGCAGCCGCTCCGGCCCGACGGCGTACGCCGTCACGGCGAGCAGGCCCCAGGCCTGCAGGAGCCACGCGATGTTGAGCGGTGCCAGCACCAGCGCGCCGAGGTGGTCGGTGGTGGGGCTGATCGGGTGGACCGCCGCGGCCTCGCGGGCGACCAGCTCGCGCCCGCCCCCCGAGGCGACCGCCGAGACGACGGCGACCAGCAGCAGCGCGACCAGGGTCGTGGGCAGCAGCAGGAGCACGTCGAAGGCACGCTCGGAGTCGCCGGCGCCGGGCACCGTCGCCGGCAGCACCGCCGCCGCGAGGCTCACCAGCACGAAGCCGCCCAGCGCCCAGCGCAGCCGCCGCGTCGAGGAGGCGGCCCGGAAGGCCAGCAGCGCGCGGGTGTCGGCGACCGCGCGGCGTGCCTCAGTCCAGCAGCGCGCGGTAGGCACGCGCCCCCTCCTCGCCGCTCATCTGCGCCGCGCTGAGCTCGGCGACCCGGGCGCCGCCGCGCAGCACCAGCACCGTCGAGCAGGCCTCGATCGCCAGCTCGCGCAGGTGGGTGGAGACCAGCACCGCCGCGCCGCGGGCGCGGGCGTCGGCGACCACCTCGAGGGTGGCCTCGACGCCGACCGGGTCGACCCCGTCGAAGGGCTCGTCGAGCAGCAGCACCGGCGGCTCGTGCAGCGCCGCCAGCACCACCGAGAGCCGTCGGCCCATGCCGTGGGAGAAGCCGGCGGTGACCCGGTGGGCGACGTCGCCGAGCTCGAAGCGCTCGAGCAGGTCGCGGGCCCGGGGCTCCCAGCCGCGCGGCAGGTCGCGCAGGCGCGCCGCCAGCTGCAGGTGCTCCCAGGGGGTCGCCCGCGGCACCAGCCCGCCCACGTCGGGGCAGTAGCCCACCGCCCGCTTGGCGGCCAGGGGCTGGCGTCGTACGTCGTGGCCGGCGACCAGCACGCGGCCGGCGCTGGGCGGCACCACCCCGGCCAGCACCCGCATCGTGGTCGACTTGCCGGCGCCGTTGCGGCCCAGCAGCCCGGTCGCCCGGCCGGCCGCGGCGACCAGGTCGACGCCCGCGACCGCCTCGACCTCGCCGAAGCGCACGTGCAGGTCGCGCACCTCGACCAGGGGCTGCTCCACGCGTGACTCCTCCCGACGACACCGACCCGGCCCATCCTGCCGCGTGCGCGGTCAGGACGGGCCGGGTCGGTGCGACATCTGCGCCGGGTCGGCGCGACATCTGCGCCGGGTCGGCGTGGGTCAGGCGGGGAAGGACTCGCCCTTCTCGGCCATCTCGCGCAGGCGGTCCGTGGGCCGGAACCGGTCGCCGTACACCTCGGCGAGCTCGTCGGCGCGGCGCACGAAGGCCGCGAGGCCCACCTCGCCGTCGACGTGGGTGTAGCCCTGCATGAACTGGGCGGCGCCACCGGTCATCGGCGGGAAGCCGATGCCCATGATCGAGCCGATGTTCGCGGCCGCCGCGGAGGTGATGACGCCCTCCTCGAAGCACTTGGCGGTCTCGAGCGCCTCGGCGAAGAGCATCCGGTCGCGGCAGTCGGCGATCGGGGGCTGCTGCTCGGCCACCGGGAACAGGTCGGAGAGACCGGCCCAGATGGACTGGCGCTTGCCCTGCTCGTCGTAGTCGTAGAAGCCCGCGCCGCGCAGGCGGCCCGCGCGGCCGGCCTCGAGCATCTGGTCGACCACGGCGGTGCCGGGGTGCTCCGCGACCTCGACGCCGTCGCGCTCGTTCGCCTCGCGGGTGGCCTTGGCGATCTTGCCCATCAGCTCGAGGTTGAGCTCGTCGGAGAGCTGCAGCACCGGGGCCGGGTAGCCGGCCTGGGTGGTGGCCCGCTCGATGGTCCAGGGCGCCACGCCCTCGGCCAGCATCGCCATGCCCTCGTTGACCATGAAGCCGATGACGCGCGAGGTGTAGAAGCCGCGCGAGTCGTTGACCACGATCGGGGTCTTGCGGATCTGCTGCACGACGTCGTACGCCTTGGCCAGCGCCTCGTCGGAGGTCTGCTCGCCCTTGATGATCTCGACCAGCGGCATCTTGTCGACGGGGCTGAAGAAGTGCAGGCCGATGAAGTCGGCGGGGCGGTCGACGCCCTCGGCGAGCTCGGAGATCGGCAGCGTCGAGGTGTTGGAGCACAGCAGCGCGTCGGGGTTGACGTGCGGGGCCACCTCGGCGAAGACCTTGGCCTTGAGCGCCGGGTCCTCGAAGACGGCCTCGATCACCAGGTCGCAGCCGGCCAGGTCGGCCGGGTCGGCGGTGGCGTGGATGCGCCCGAGGAGCTCGTCGGACTTCTCCTGGGTGAGCTTGCCGCGCTCGACGGCCTTGGCGTTGAGCTTCTCGGAGTAGGCCTTGCCCTTGGCGGCGTTCTCGGCCGAGACGTCCTTGAGCACGACCTGCATGCCGGCGCGGGCGCAGGAGTAGGCGATGCCGGCGCCCATCATGCCGGCGCCCAGGACGCCGACCTTGGTGGCCTGGAAGCGCTCGACGCCCTGCGGACGCAGCTTGCCGGCGCCGATCGCCTGCAGGTCGAAGAAGAACGCCTGGATCATGTTCTTCGAGCCCTGGTTGACGATCAGGTTGGTCAGGTAGCGCGACTCGATGCGCGAGGCGGTGTCGAAGTCGCGGCTGGCCCCCTCGACCGCGGCCGAGAGGATCGCGCGGGTGGCCGGGTAGACGGCACCCTTGGTCTGCTTGCGCAGCAGCGCCGGGAAGGCGGGCAGGAACGCCGCGAGGCCGGGCGAGCGGGGCGTGCCGCCGGGCATCTTGTAGCCCGGGGCGTCCCAGGGATTGGCGTGCGCGTCGGGGTTGGCCTTGATCCAGGCCTTGGCGGCCGGCACCAGCTCGTCGCGGGTGGCGACCAGCTCGTCGACCAGGCCGGCCTCCTTGGCCTGGGCCGGCTTGAACTGCTTGCCCTCGAGCAGCACGCCCATCAGCGCGTCCTGCAGGCCCAGCATCCGCACGGTACGGGTCACGCCGCCGCCGCCGGGCAGCAGGCCGAGGGTGACCTCGGGCAGGCCCAGCGCGACCTTGGGGTCGTCGACGACGATGCGGTGGTTGCAGGCCAGGGTGATCTCGAGGCCGCCGCCGAGCGCGGCGCCGTTGATGGCGGCCACGACCGGGCGAGGCAGCTTCTCGAGGCGGCGCAGAGCGGCCTTCATGCCCTCGGCCATCTCGAAGACGGCTGCGGCGTCCTCGGGGCCGGTCTTGACCATGCCCTTGAGGTCGCCGCCGGCGAAGAAGGTCTTCTTGGCGCTGGCCACCACGACGCCGGTGACCGACGACCCGTCGGCGGCCAGCTCGTCGTACAGGCGGTCGATCGCTGCGTCCATGGACGAGCGGTAGAGGTCGTTCATGGTGTTCGCGGACTGGTTCGGGTCGTCGAGGGTCAGGGTGACGATGCCGTCGGCGTCCTTGTCGTAGCGGACTGCCGTCTGGGTCTCGGTGCTGCTCATGTCTGTGTTCGTGTCCTGTTCGGTCTCAGGGAAGTCTTGTCTGTACGGCGCCGCGGCGGCCGTGCGTCACACGAGCTCGACGATGGTGGCGATGCCCATCCCGCCGCCGACGCAGAGCGTGGCGAGGCCGCGCTTCTGGTCGCGGCGGGCCAGCTCGTCGATGAGGGTGCCGAGGATCATCGCGCCGGTGGCGCCGAGGGGGTGGCCCATCGCGATCGCGCCGCCGTTGACGTTGGTGATCTCGTGGCTGATGCCCATGTCGCGCATGAAGCGCATCGCCACCGCGGCGAAGGCCTCGTTGATCTCGAACAGGTCGATGTCGTCGACCTCGAGGCCGGCCTTGGCCAGGGCCTTGCGGGCGGCCGGGGCGGGGCCGGTCAGCATGATCGTGGGGTCGGCGCCCGAGACGGCCATCGACACGATGCGCGCCCGCGGGGTCAGGCCGAGGTCGGTACCGACCTGCTCGCTGCCGATCGCCACCAGGGCGGCGCCGTCGACGATGCCCGAGGAGTTGCCGGCGTGGTGGACGTGGTCGATCTTCTCGATCCAGTGGTACTTCTCCAGCGCCACGTCGTCGAAGCCGGCGTCGCGCCCGGTCTGGGCGAAGGAGGGCTTGAGGCCGGCCAGGCCCTCGGGGCTGGTGTCGGGGCGGATCGTCTCGTCGTGGTCGAGGATCGTGAGCCCGTTGATGTCGCGCACGGGGACCACGGCGTCGGCGAAGTAGCCGTTGGCCCAGGCCTTCGCGGCGCGGTGGTGGGACTCGGCGGCGTAGGCGTCGACGTCGTCGCGGTTCCAGCCCTCGATGGTGGCGATCAGGTCGGCGCCGATGCCCTGGGGCACGAAGCCGGTGGTGAGCGCGGTGGCCGGGTCCATCGCCCAGGCGCCGCCGTCGGAGCCCATCGGCACGTTGGACATCGACTCGACGCCGCCGGCGACGATGAGGTCCTCCATGCCGCCGCGGATGCGGGCGGCGGCCTGGTTGACGGCCTCGAGGCCGGAGGCGCAGAAGCGGTTGAGCTGCACGCCGGCGACGGTCTCGGGGTAGCCGGCGGCCAGCGCCGCGGTCTTGGCGATGTCGCCGCCCTGCTCGCCCATCGGGGTCACGACACCCAGCACGACGTCGTCGACGCGGTGCGGGTCGAGCCCGGGGTTGCGGGTCCGCAGCTCGTCGAGCAGCCCGACGGCGAGGTCGATCGCCTTCACCTCGTGCAGCGAGCCCGCCGCCTTGCCCTTGCCGCGCGGCGTGCGGATGTGGTCGTACACGAATGCTTCTGCCATGACCGTCCTCGGTTCTCGAAGGTGCGCCGCACCCGCCGGGAGGCGTGGGCGCGTGTGCTGACTCGATTGTGACACTATTACTGTCAGTGTCGTCAAGGAACGTTGTCGACCATTCGGTCGGAGGGAGTGTGATGGGCACCACGTCGGAGTCCGGGACCGGTGACCTGCTCACGCTCGAGGACCTCACCGCCCGGGTCGGGATGAGCGTGCGCAACGTGCGCTTCTACACCACCAAGGGGCTGCTGCCGCCCCCGATCCGCCACGGCCGGTCGGGCTACTACAGCGACGACCACGTGGCGCGGCTCGAGCTCGTGCGCGAGCTGCAGGGCCACGGGTTCACGCTCTCGGCGATCGAGCGCTACCTCGCCGCGGTGCCCGCCGACGCGACGCCCGAACAGATCGCCCTGCACCGCACCATGCTCGCGCCCTGGCAGGCCGAGGCCGCCGAGGTGATGAGCCACGACGACCTCGAGACCCGCGCCGGGCGCAGCCTGGCCGACGACGACGTGGCGCTGCTGGCCGCGCTGGGCATCGTGCGCCGCCGCGACGACGAGCGGCTCGAGGTGACGCCCACCCAGCTGACCGTGGGCCTCGGGCTCCTCGACCTCGGCTTCCCCACCGCCGCCGCGACCGCCGCGGCCGAGGTGTACGCCCGGCACGGGCGCCAGGTCGCCGAGGAGCTCAACGAGCTGTTCCGCACCGTGGTGTGGCCGGCCTACAAGGAGGCGGGCGCCTCGGCCGAGACGGTGCGCGAGGTGGTCGAGCGGATCAAGCCGCTGTCGATCTCGAGCCTGGTGGCGGCGTACGAGGCCGCGATGGACCAGACCCGCCGCGAGCAGATCCAGGCCCGGGCCGAGCGGGCGGGGCCGGGACCCACCGCTGGGTGACCCCCGTGGCGGGGCGCAGTCCCTAGGGTGGGGGCCATGAGCCCCACCGTCCTGGTCACCGGCGCCACCGGCTTCGTCGGTCGTCGCCTCGTCCCCGCCCTCCTCGAGGCCGGTCACGAGGTCAAGGCGATGACACGGCACCCCGACACCTACCGGGGCGAGGGCGAGGCCGTCTTCGGCGACGTCGACGACCCGGGCTCGCTGGCCGAGCCCCTCGCCGGCGTCGACGTGGCGATCTACCTGGTGCACTCCCTCGACGACAACGACTTCGAGCGCAAGGACGCCGAGGCCGCGAAGGCCTTCGCCCTGGCCGCCGCCGCGAACGGGGTGCGCCAGATCGTCTACCTCGGCGGGCTGGGCAAGGAGGGCACGCAGCTCTCCCCGCACCTGCGCTCGCGCCGCGAGGTCGAGTCCCTGCTGGCCGGCTCCGACGTACCGGTCACGGTGCTGCGCGCCGCGATCGTGGTGGGCGCCGGCGGCATCTCGTGGGAGATGACCCGCAAGCTCGTCAAGAACCTGCCGGCCATGGTGGTGCCCAAGTGGGCGGCCACCCTCACCCAGCCGATCGCGCTGCACGACGTGATCCGCTACATCGTCGGCGTCACCGGCCTCGAGGAGGCCTACGGCCGGGTGCTCGAGATCGGCGGGGCCGACCAGCTCTCCTACGTCGGGATGATGCAGGAGGCGGGCGAGGTGATGCTCGGGCGCCGGGTGCCGGTGCTCCAGCTGCCCGTCGGCACCCCGCTGCTCTCCTCGTGGTGGATCAAGCTGATCACCGGCGTCAACGCCACCACCGCCGGCAACCTCATCGACTCGATGGGCACCGAGGTGCTGCAGACCGACTACGCGATCCGCGACCTGGTGCCCGGCGAGCCGCTCACCTACGCCGAGGCCGTGCGCCGCGCCCTGGAGGAGGGCGAGCGCTGACGACCGGCCGAGCGGTCACTTGTGAACCCTCGAGAGGTCACTTGTGCACCTCGCGCGCTCCCGGCGCTCCGCTCCAGGCCTCGGTCTGGGTCAGCCAGAGCAGGTAGCCCAGCGCGGGCAGCACCAGCACCGCCGCGAGACCGACCACGACCAGCAGCCCCTGCAGGGTCGCGGGTGCGCCTGCGGCCTGCGCGAGGGTGACCTCGTCGACCAGCAACCAGGGGTACTGCGCCACGCCCCAGCCGCTGACCACCGACGCCACGGCCAGCACAGCGCTCCACCGGGCGGGGCCGAAGCGGCGTACGGCGACGAGGACCACGGTGGTGAGGCCGGCGACGAACGAGAGCAGCACCAGGGGCAGCGCACGCCCCGTGAGCCCGGCCCACAGCGTGGGGGCGTCGTCGTGGAGCGGCACCAGGGCCGCCAGCACCACCGCTCCGGTGAGCAGGCCCACGACAAGCACCCGCCGGCGCAGCGCAGCCGTGAGCCCGGCCTTCCCGGCCCGGGCCGCGTCGGTGACCAGGAAGACCCCGGCGAGGAAGGCGCAGGTGCCGACCGCCACGACCCCGCCGACCAGTGACGTCGTGCCCGTCCAGGACGCCCACGGGTCGCCCTCGCCGGCCGTCGGCACCCGACCCGAGGCGATCGCCCCGGCGACGGTGCCGAGGAAGAACGGCGTGACCACGGACGAGACGGCGAAGACCACGCCGAAGAACCGGGCCTGGGCCACCGTGGCGGCGTACTTGCGGAAGGCGAACGCCGAGCCGCGCAGCACGATGCCGACCAGGGCCAGGACCAACGGGACCGCCAGCGTGGTCGCCACCGCGGCGAAGGTCGAGGGGAAGCCGGTCCACCACACGACGAGCACGAAGATCAGCCAGACGTGGTTGGCCTCCCAGACCGGGCCGATGCTGTGGTCGACCTGGCGGCGCAGCTCGGCGCCTCGCCGGGTCCCGCCCGCCGTGAGGTCGTAGAAGCCGGAGCCGAAGTCGGCCCCGCCCAGCACGGAGTAGGCGACCACCCCGGTGAACAGGGCCGCGGCGACCGCGATCTCGAGGCTCATCGGCGCAGCTCCTCCGCAGGCTCCAGCTCGGGACCGTAGGGGCTCGGCAGGCTCTCGTCGCCCTCGCGCCAGCGGCGGGCCATCGAGCGCAGCACCAGCACCGCGCCGATCGTCATCGCGGCGTACAGGACCGCGGAGGCGCCCAGCACCCACCACAGCGCGGTGGAGGCGTTGCCCGCGGCCTCGGTCGTGCGCATCACCCCGTAGACCACCCACGGCTGGCGGCCCACCTCGGTGGCGATCCACCCGGCCTCGAGCGCCACCACGGCCAACGGCCCGGCCGCCACCGCGGCCCGCAGGAGCCAGGTGCCGCCACGCGTCTCCGAGCACAGGAGGTCGTGCCCGCGCCAACGCGCGACCCAGTAGACCAGCGCGAGCAGCGCCAGCGCGGTGCCGATGCCGACCATCGACTGGAAGGCCAGGTGCGTGATGTTGACCGGGGGCTGCTCGTCGAGCGGGATGGTGTCGAGACCCTGGACCGGGGCCGTCAGCGAGTTCCGCGCGATCAGGGAGCCCAGGTAGGGGATGTCGATCGACCAGCGTGCCTCCCCGTCGACCAGCAACCCGCCGAGCCGCAACGGCGAGGGGCTCTCGGTCTCCGTGGCGAGCTCGAAGGCGGCCAGCTTGGCGGGCTGCGTGTCGGCCAGGCGCGAGCCGAGCAGGTGCCCGATGGCCGGCTGCAGGAGCGCCGCCACCGAGGCGAAGGCGAAGGGCACCGTGAAACCGAGCCGGTGGTGCCGGTCGCGCCGGCCCCGCAGCATGCCAGCGGCGTACACCGCGGCGACCGAGAAGCCGGCGACCATGAACGCAGCCACCCACATGTGCAGGAACTGCCACAGCACGCCGCTGTTGAACATCGCGGCCCACGGGTCGACGTCGGTGACCTCGCCGTCGACGATGCGGAAGCCTGTCGGGTTGTTCATCCACCCGTTCACCGCCAGCACGCTGAAGGTGCCGGCGATGCCGGTCAGGGCCATCGGCACCAGCATCAGCAGGTGCCGGCGCGGGGGGATCCGTCCCCAGCCGTAGAGGTAGATGCCCAGGAAGATCGCCTCGAGGAAGAAGGCGACCCCCTCGAAGGCGAACGGCAGCCCCAGCACGTCTCCGAAGCGGCCCATCAGTCCGGGCCACAGCAGGCCCATCTCGAAGCTCAGGACGGTGCCGGAGACCGCACCGATCGCGAAGAGCACCGCGGAGACCTTGGCCCAGCGCCGGGCGAGCACGAGCGCGAGCGGGTCGTCGCGGTAGACCCCGCGCCAGTGCATCACCAGGATCATGGTGGGGAACGCGACGCCGAAGCAGGCCAGCACGATGTGCCAGCCCAACGAGAGGGCCATCTGCTGGCGCGCGGGCAGGAGACCAGCCGGGTCGGGGACGTCGGCCGCGAGGGTGGTCAGTCCGGTGAGGAGGTCCACGTCACCGACCGTACGACGAAGCGACCGCCGCACCCAGACTTTGTGAAGCGATTCACGAAGTCCTGACGCCCACCGGTGCAGAGGTGACTGCTCGGTGGTTCACAAGTGACCGCTCGGCAGGGTCGGCCGGGGTCAGGACAGGAAGATCAGCGGCAGCAGGAAGAGCATCGACAGCGACCAGGTCAGGTGCGTCAGGATCGGCGCCAGGATGCCGCCCGAGGCGCGGCGCTGCAGGCCGACCACGACCCCCAGCAGCACCGCGGCGAAGCCGAGCATCACGTTGCCGGTGGCCAGGGTCGCCACCGTGTAGGCCACCGAGGTCACGCTGACCGGGTGGCGCGTGACGGCGGCGTACGCCGCGCCGCGGAAGAACAGCTCCTCGGCGATGCCGTTGAGCGCGGTGACGACCACCAGGAGCGCGATCGGCGTCTCCTGGGTGTAGCGCAGCACCGAGCGGATCTGGCTCACCAGCGGGTCGGCGAACGGGATCTCGCGGATCACCAGGGCCCCCACGACGAAGACGCCGACGAGGATGGCGCCGAGCAGGATCGGCGAGAGCACCGGTCGCCGCAGCCCCTCGCCGCGCGCGATCCGGCCCAGGTGCAGCGGGCCGGAGGCGAAGGCGCCGACGGTCCACACCGCCGCGAGCACCAGGGTCAGCAGGTAGAAGGCCTGGCTGCCCGGGTCGGTGCGCAGCGTGAAGCCGAGGACGACCGCCCCGACGAGGACGAACCCGATGGTCACGAGCTGGCGGCGGCGCAGCGCTGCAGGGGTCTGGCGCTGGTCGCGCGGCACCATCTCCCACAGGCTGCGGCGTACGAACTCGCGCACCGGGCTCATCCTCTCGTCAGGTGGTTCAGCGCACCCCTGCGCTGAAGCTGGCTGCGTTGTGCGAGCCGGCCCCGGAGGGTCGGCCCTGACCGCCGCGACGGGCGCCGGGCTTGGCACCCTGCTTGGCGGCGGGCTTGGAGCCGGGCTTGCCGCCCTGGCGCTGGCCGCCGCCCTGCGGGCCACGGCCGCCACCCTGGCCGCCGCCCTGGCCGCCGCCCGAGCGACGACGGTTGCGGTTGCGGCCGCCACCCCCGCCGGTCGAGCCGCCGCCACCGGTGGAGCCGGTGGCCGGGCGCGGGGCCTCGACGACGATGCCGCCCGGCACCAGCACCCGCTCGCCGGGGGCGAGCTGGGAGAGGACCGGGTGGCCGAGGGCGTCGACGCGGGTGATGGTCGGCTTGATGCCGGCGGCCCGGGTCAGGTCGCGCACGTCGCGCTCCTGCTCGGGGGTCATCAGGGTGATGACGGTGCCGGCGGCACCGGCGCGGGCGGTGCGGCCCGAGCGGTGCAGGTAGGCCTTGTGCTCGGCCGGCGGGTCGGCGTGCACGACGAGCGAGACGTCGTCGACGTGGATGCCGCGCGCGGCGATGTCGGTGGCGACCAGGGTGGTGGCCTTGCCCGAGTGGAAGGCGTCCATGTTGCGGGTACGCGCGTTCTGGCTCAGGTTGCCGTGCAGCTCGACCGACGGCACACCGCTCTTGTTGAGCTGGCGCGCCAGCGCCTTGGCGCCGTGCTTGGTGCGGGTGAAGACGACCGTGCGGCCGGGGGCGCTGGTCAGGTCGACCAGCACCGGCACCCGGTGCTCGCGCGGCAGGCGCAGCACGTGGTGGTCCATCTTGACGACCGGCGACTGCGCCGAGTCGGCCTGGTGGGTCACCGGCTGGCTCAGGTAGCGCTTGACCAGCACGTCGATCGCGTTGTCGAGGGTGGCCGAGAAGAGCAGGCGCTGGCCCTCGCGCGGCGTGGCGTCGAGCAGGCGGCGCACGGCGGGCAGGAAGCCGAGGTCGGCCATGTGGTCGGCCTCGTCCAGGATCGTGACCTCGATGTCGTCGAGGCGGCAGTGGCCCTGCTTGATGAGGTCCTCGAGGCGACCGGGGCAGGCCAGCACGATGTCGGCGCCGCGCTTGAGGCCGGCGACCTGCGGGCCCTGGCCCACACCGCCGAAGACGGTCTGCATGGTGAAGCCGTGCACCTTGGCCAGCGGGGCCAGGGACTCCTGGATCTGGGCGACCAACTCGCGGGTCGGGGCCAGCACGAGCGAGCGCGGGCGGCCGGCACGGGCGGTGCGGCCGGAGGCGGCCAGGCGGGCCACGAGCGGCAGCAGGAAGGCGTAGGTCTTGCCCGAGCCGGTACGGCCCCGGCCCAGGACGTCGCGTCCGGCCAGGGAGTCGGGCAGCGTGGCTGCCTGGATCGGGGTGGGGCTGGTGATCCCCGCGGCGTCGAGCACGCGGGTCAGGTCGGTGGGGACGCCGAGATCGGCGAAGGAGGGTGAAGACACGTTGGCACTACTCACTGTTGGCGTGTCTCGCCAGAACGTGCTGCGCTCGATGAGACTCACAGCAGCCTCTCGCAGGAGAGGGACGCAGCGCCGAGGCGCGCGGGGGGCCCGAGGCAAGACTGGACGGGCTGCTCCCCAGCATAGGGGAGCAGCCCGGGACGACCTACTCGTCGCGCCGTGTTCCGCGCCACTACCGCTGCGCGGCGGCGCGGACGCGGCGACCGGGCCGCCGGCTACTTGGTGAAGCCGTCCTTGATGTCCTTGCCGGCGTCCTTGAGCTTCTCGACGCCGTCCTTGACCGAGGCCGAGGCCTGGTCGCCCTTGCCCTCGCCCTCGAGCTCGTGGTCGTTGGTCGCCTTGCCGACGCCCTCCTTGCCCTGACCCTTGAGGTCCTCGGCCTTGTTCGACGCCTTGTCAGCGATACCCATGGTGTTACCTCCTGGTAGCAGTGGACGTGCCACCAATGAACCAGGCGCCGGGGGCCGCCTGCTCACCCCCGCGGTTGCGGCGGTGCCTCACCGGAACTGCAGCACCCCGTCGTCGATCCTGTCGTGGCGGATGGTGCGCAGGTCGGTGAGGTAGTTCTGCTTGAGCATCCACGGCGCGCGGTCGCCCTGGCGGGGCAGCTGGTCGAGGGCGCGCACGACGTACCCCGACTGGAAGTCCATGAAGGGCCGCTCGGCGACGGTGGGGTCGCGGTCGACGACGAACATGGAGTGCCCGTGCTCGCGCATCTCCTCGAGCACCCGCACCGCGAAGTCGGCGACCAGGTCGGCCTTGAGGGTCCAGGAGGCGTTGGTGTAGCCGATCGTGTAGACGAAGTTCGGGATGCCCGAGAGCATCAGCGACTTGTAGGCCATGGTCTCGTGCATCTTGACCTCGGCGCCGTCGACGGTGAAGCGGATGCCGCCGAAGGCCTTGAGCTTGAGCCCCGTCGCGGTGACCACCACGTCGGCCTCGAGCTCGGCGCCCGAGGAGAGGCGGATGCCGGTCTCGGTGAAGGTCTCGATGGTGTCGGTGACCACCGAGGCCTGGCCCTTGCGGATCGACCGGAACAGGTCGCCGTCGGGCACGAAGCACAACCGCTGGTCCCACGGGTTGTACGCCGGGCGGAAGTGCGTGTCGACGTCGAAGCCGTCGGGCAGCTGCTTGACCGTCTGGTCGCGGATCAGCTTCTTGCCCCACTCGGGCTTGCGCTGGAAGAGCTGGTAGGACACGACGGCCTCGAGGATGTTCTTCCACCGCACGACGGGCTGCTTGACCGAGGCCGGCAGCCGCGACAGCTTCTGGGCCACCGGGTCGGTGCCCGGGCGGGTCAGCACGTACGACGGCGAGCGCTGCAGCATCGTGACGTGCTCGGCGGTGCCGGCCATCGCGGGCACCAGGGTGATGGCGGTGGCGCCGGAGCCGATGACCACGACCTTCTTGCCCGAGTAGTCCATGTCCTCGGGCCAGAACTGCGGGTGCACGACCTCGCCGCCGAAGGCCTCGACGCCGGGGAACTCGGGCGCGTGGCCCTCGTCGTAGTCGTAGTAGCCCGAGGCGCCCCACAGCAGCGAGCAGGTGATCTGCTGCTCGCGCCCGTCGTGCTCGTAGGTGACCGTCCAGCGGCGCTCGTCGCTGCTCCACGAGGCCGCGCTGACCCAGTGGTCGTAGCGGATGCGCGGCTCGACGTCGTACTCCTGCGCCACGGTGCGCAGGTAGTCGAGGATCAGCCCGCCGTCGGCCAGCGCGGTGTCGCTGGGCCAGGGGCGCCAGTGGTAGCCGAAGGTGAACATGTCGGAGTCGGAGCGGATGCCGGGGTAGCGGAACAGGTCCCAGGTGCCGCCGCTGGCGCTGCGGCCCTCGAGCACCGCGACGCTGGTGCCGGGGACGCGGGAGAGGACCTGCGCGGCCGCACCGATGCCGGACAGGCCGGCCCCGACGACGAGGACGTCGACGTGCTCGACCTGGGTCTCGGGGGCAGGGGTGGGCTCGGGAGTGCTCATGGAGGAGCACGGTAGTCGAGATCGAGCCTTATTGACAGATGTTCAGCAAGAGGACGTGCGCGCGGTCAGCGGGCGTACAGCTCGACGAAGCGGGCCAGCAGGCGCGGCGGCTCGCTGACCTTCGCCGCCCGGGCCGCGGCCAGCGCGTCGTCGAGCCCGCCGGGCGCGGTGTAGCCGTGGTCGCGGTAGATCGTCAGGCGGTGCACCAGGCCCTCGACGTCGAGCTCGGGGTGGAACTGGGTGGCGTAGACGTGCCGCCCGATCCGGAAGGCCTGCACCGGGCAGGTCGCCGACCCGGCCAGCCGCACCGCCCCCTCGGGCAGCCGGGTGACGGCCTCCTTGTGCCCCACGAACGCGTCGAAGCGCTGCGGCAGCACCCCGAGCAGCGGGTCGGCCACCCCCGCCTCGCTCAGGTGCACGTCGACCGCGCCCACCGCCTCGCCGTACGTGCGGTCGACCAGCCCGCCGCGCAGCGAGCCGAGGGTGCCGATGCCGTAGCAGGCCCCCAGGAACGGCGAGTCGGCGCCGATCACGCGCAGCGCGAGCGAGCGCAGCTCGGCCTCGACCCGGTGCTGGGTCGCGCTCTTGGCCTCGGCCGGGTCGGAGAGGTTGAACGGGCTGCCGCCCAGGACGATGCCCGACCAGTCGGCCGGGTCGACGGGGCCGCCCAGCGCCTCGTCGAGCGGGGCCCGCTCGAGCCGCACCCGGCGCAGGTCGCGCTCGTCGAGACCGGCGCAGCGCAGCAGGGCGTCGTACTCGCCGTCGGCGGCGTCGTCCTCCGCGCGCGTGCCGAGGAAGAGGAAGGGCCGCACGCCCCGCAGACTAGTCGGCCTGCACCGCCACCCCGCGCTCGAGCAGCCCCTCGACGTCGGCGACGCCCCAGGCGGCCAGTGCCTCGCGGGTGTGCGCGCCGGCCCGCGGCGCCGGGGGCAGGTCGAGGGTCGCGGGGGTGCGCGAGAAGCGGGGCGCCGGCTGCGGCTGGACGATGCCGTCCTTGGTCACGAACGTCTCGCGGGCGCTGAGGTGGGGGTGGTCGACGGCGCGGCTGAGCGGCACGATGCCGGCCACGCAGGCGTCGGTGCCCTCGAAGAGCTCGACCCACTCGGCATGGGTGCGCTGGGCGAAGGTCTCGGCGAGCAGGGCCCGCATCTCGGGGTAGCGCTCCATCTCGAGCTGGCCCGGGCACCGGTCCTCCACGCCCAGCAGGCGCACCAGCTCGGCGAAGAACTGCGGCTCCAGCGCCCCGACGCTCATGTGCTCGCCGTCGGAGGTCTCGTAGACGTCGTAGAACGGGGCGCCGCCGTCGAGCAGGTTGGCGGCGCGCTCCTCCGTGAACGTGCCGGAGGCCAGGAAGGCCGCGCCCATCGCGTTGAGGTGGGCGGTGCCGTCGACGATGGCGGCGTCCACGACCTGGCCGCGGCCCGAGACCCTGGCCTCGAGCAGCGCGGCGAGGATGCCGATGACCAGGTACGTCGACCCGCCGCCGAAGTCGCCGACGAGGTTGCCGGGGAAGTGCGGGCGGGCCTTGTCCTGGCCCAGCCCGTGGAGCGCGCCGGTGATGGCGATGTAGTTCATGTCGTGGCCGGCCGCGGTGGCCAGCGGTCCGCTCTGGCCCCAGCCGGTCATCCGGCCGTACACCAGCGCGGGGTTGCGCTCGTGGCACTGCTCCGGGCCGAGGCCGAGCCGCTCGAGCACGCCGGGTCGCATCCCCTCGACGAGCACGTCGGCGCCCTCGACGAGGTCGAGCACCGTGGCCACGGCCTCGGGCTGCTTGAGGTCGAGCGCGACGCTGGGCCGACCGCGGTTGAGCAGGTCGTGGCTGCCGCCGGTGAGCATCTGCCCGCCGGGGCGCTCGACCCGGATCACGTCGGCGCCGAGGTCGGCCAGGATCATGCAGGCGTGCGGACCCGGCCCGATCCCCGCGATCTCGACGACCTTGATGCCCGCCAGCGGACCTGTTCCCTTGCCCAGCTCGATGCTCATGGCAGGCATCCTGACAGCATCGCTGTCACGGTGCCAGGGGGAGTTTCATCGGGTACCCGATGAACCTGGTGCCGGGACGATGAACCTTCATGGTCCCGGCGAGAGCTCCATCGGGTGCCCGATGAAACTCCCGCGGGCCGGCTCAGCGCCGGCGGGCCCAGGCCAGGTAGCCGGGGACGTCGTCGGTCATCACGCCGTCGACGCCGTAGCGGCGCAGCCGCGCCCAGTCGCGGCGCGACTCGGTGTGGCGACCGAGCACCAGCAGCCCGGCCTCGCGCAGCGCCTGCACCCGGTGGCGGGTCAGCTGACGGGTCCACACGTTGACGCCGTCGACCCACTCGGTCGGGTCGCGGCGCGCCTGCAGCACCTGCGTCTTCCAGGACGTGACCACCCACTGGGTCTCGACCTCCGGCACCGTCTGCTCGGCCAGCTCGAGGGTCGGGGCGTGGAAGCACAGCAGCAGGGTGCGCTCGAGCATCCCGGCCCGGGCGACGGCGTCGCGGACCCGGGTCAGGGACTCGGCGCTCCACTCCGCGTCGGGGTACCGCTTGATCTCCAGGACCAGCTTGATGTCGGTGCCCGCGAGGTAGCGCAGGGCCGCGGCCAGCGACGGCAGCCGCTCCCCGCCCCGCCCGCCCCGGCAGTGCGAGCGCAGCCACGCCAGCGGTCGGGCGACGACCGGCCCGCGGCAGGTGGTGGTGCGGTCGAGGGTGGCGTCGTGCATGAGGAGGAAGCGCTCGTCGGCGGTCAGCGAGACGTCGAGCTCCACCGCGTCGGCGCCGGTGCGCACCGCCCGACGCAGCGCCGGGACGGTGTTCTCGGTGACCGAGCTGGTCGGCGCGCCCCGGTGCGCGACCGCCGCGTAGTCGCCCGGCTCGGCCGCGACCGCCCCGCCCGGGACGCCCGGGACACCCGCCAGGACCGCTCCCGCGCCCAGCGCCACGAGGGCGCGCACCATCCGTCGCCCCATGTCCCCCGCACGCCCTTCGTCACGGCGCCCGAGAGGGCGCCGTCCGATCCCACCAGCCCCGAGGGCGCGGCGTCAGCCGATCGCCGTACCCGGACCCTTTGTCCCAGGATCGAGGACTCGGCGCAGGAAAGCGCGCGTGCGTTCCTCGCGGGGCGCCGCGAAGACCTGCTGCGGGGGGCCCAGCTCGAGGATGCGCCCGCCGTCGAGGAAGGCGACCTTGGTGGCGACGTCGCGCGCGAAGGCCATCTCGTGGGTGGCCAGCACCATGGTGGTGCCGGCGGCCGCGAGGTCGCGCACGATGCCCAGCACGTCGCCGACCAGCTCGGGGTCGAGCGCGGCGGTGACCTCGTCGAGCAGCAGCAGCGTCGGCTGCGTGCACAGGGCGCGTACGACGGCGGCGCGCTGCTGCTGACCGCCGGAGAGCCGGTCGGGGTGCTTGTCGGCGTGCTCGGCCAGGCCGAAGCGGTCGAGCAGCTCGCGGGCCCGCTCGCGGGCGGCTCGACGGCCCAGGCCGTGGGCGTGGCGCGGGGCGAGCGTGCAGTTCTCGAGGACCGTCAGGTGCGGGAAGAGGTTGTAGGCCTGGAAGACCATTCCCATCCGGCGCCGCACCTGCAGCGGGTCGACCCGCGGGTCGGAGATCTCGCGGCCCTCGAAGGTGATGACCCCGTCGTCGATCTCCTCGAGCAGGTTGAGGCAGCGCAGCAGCGTCGACTTGCCCGAGCCGGACGAGCCAATCAGGCACACCACGTCGCCGGGCTCGACGCGCAGGTCGACGTCGTCGAGGACGACCCGGTCGCCGTACGCCTTGCGCAGGCCGGTGACCTCGATCAGCGGCGCGCTCACAGGACCCCCGCCCGCTCGCGCTCGGCGACCCGGCGCTGCAGCCAGTCGGTGAAGCGGGCCAGCGGCACGGTCAGGGCGATGAAGAGCACCGAGACGACGACCAGCGAGGTGTAGTTGAAGTTGTAGGCGCTGTAGTCGCGTGCGGCGAAGACGCCGTCGAAGGCGCCGACCAGCGAGACCAGGGCAGTGTCCTTCTGCAGCGAGATGAAGTCGTTGAGCAGCGGCGGCACGACGCGACGCACCGCCTGCGGCACCACCACGTGGCGCAGGGTGCGCACCGGGCCCAGCCCCAGCGCCCGGGCGCTGGCGATCTGGGAGGGGTGGATGGACTCGATGCCGGCGCGGAAGACCTCGGCGACGTAGGCGGAGTACGACAGGATCAGCGCGACCGTCGCCCACACCAGCCGGTCGTTGGTGACGCCCTGCAGCTCCAGGGCCGGCACGCCGTAGCCGAGCAGCACCACCAGCAGCAGGGTGGGGATGCCCCGCATCACGTCGGTGAACGCGACCGCCACGATGCGTGCCGGCGCGAGCCACGCCGAGCGGGTGCCGCGCATGATCGCCACCAGCAGCGCCAGCACGAGGATGGCCGGCTCGGCGACCAGGAAGATCCGCACGTTGAGCCAGAAGGCCTCGACCACCAGCGGGAACGAGTCCCGGGCGTCGGACCAGGAGAAGAACGTCTCCTGCACCCGCTCCCAGCCCGGCGAGAGCACCAGGGCGAGGCCGAGGAGCGCGAAGACCAGGACGGTGGACAGGCCGGCGGTGCCCGTGCGACGCACCCGCAGGCGACGGCGCTCGGCGCGCCGGGCGAGCTCGCGCTCGCTGGGGTGCCAGGCCCCGGAGCCGGTCGGCACTACTGCAGCTCGGGCACGCCGACGACGTCGGAGAGCCACTCCTGCTCGATGTCGGCGAGCTCGCCGTCGGCCTCCATGGCCGCGAGCGCGGCGTCGACACAGGTCACCAGCGGGTTGCCCTTCTCGAAGAGCATCCCGAACTCCTCCTGCTCCCCGCTCTCGGGCTGGAACTGGCCCACGATGGTGCTGCCGGGGATCTCGACGGCGGAGATGTAGAAGGCGGTCGGCAGGTCGGCCAGCACCGCGTCGACCTGGTCGTTGGCCAGCGCCTGCTTGGCGGAGTTGGTGTCCTCGAAGACCGCCGGGTCGACCTCGGGCTGGATGACGTCGCGGATCGCGGTGAGCGAGGTGGTGCCGGTCTGGGCGCCCAGGCGCAGGTCGGCGAGGTCCTCGAGGCTGGTGGCCTCGGCGCCGGCGGTGCCCTCGAGCGCCACCACGGCCTGCGCGGCCTGGTAGTAGCCCTGCGAGAAGTCGACGACCTCGGCGCGCTTCGGGGTGATCGAGATCTGGTTGATGTCGAAGTCGAAGTCCTTGGCGCCCGGCGCGTAGGAGGTGTTGAAGGGCACCCGCACCCAGGTGACCTCGTCCTCGGAGAAGCCCAGGCGCTCCGCGACGGCGTACGCCACCGCCGACTCGTAGCCCTCGCCGTTGGTCGGGTCGTTGTCGGCGAACCACGGCTCGTACGCCGGGCTGTCGGTGCCGACGGTGAGGGTGCCGTCCTCGAGCAGCATGTCGTCGGTGACGCAGCCGGCCGGGTCGACGTCGGCGGCGTCCTCGTCGGGCGAGGCCGAGGCGCCCGGGTCGGTCGCGGTGGGCTCCTCGTCGGCGGGCGCGCAGGCGACCGCACCGAGCAGCAGGGGCAGGGAGGCGAGGGCGGGGACGACCGCAGACCGGCGCAGCATGGGGGAATCGTAGGACGAACCGGGGCTTGCAACTCGTTGCATAGGTCGGGCACGATACGTCCATGGCCCTCGAGCACGCCCTGCTGGTCGCCCTGCGCGAGCAGCCGGCCTCCGGTCTCGAGCTCACCCGGCGCTTCGGCCGCTCGATCGGCTACTTCTGGCCGGCCACCCACCAGCAGATCTACCGGGTGCTGGGCCGGATGGAGGGCGACGGCTGGGTGCACGCCACGACCGTCGAGCAGACCGGCCGGCCCGACAAGAAGGTCTACGAGGTCTCCGCCACCGGCGAGCAGGCCCTCGCCGAGTGGCTGGCCACCCCCACCACGCCCCACCCGCTGCGCTCGGAGCTGGCGGTGAAGATGCGTGGGGCCTCCTTCGGCAACCGCGCCGCCGTGCTCGACGTCGTGCGCGCCGACCTCGCCGAGCACCGCGCCCGCCTGGCGCACTACGAGCAGCTGACCGCCCGCGACTACCCCGACCCCACCACCCTGAGCGACCTCGAGCTCGACCAGTACCTCGTCCTGCGCGGCGGGGTCCTGACCGAGCAGACCTGGGTCACCTGGCTCACCGAGTACCTGGAGGCACACGCATGAGCACCCACCCGACCGGCCCCTACCCCCACCTGATGGAGCCGCTGCGGCTCGGGTCGCTGACGCTGCGCAACCGCGTGGTGATGGGCTCGATGCACACCGGGCTCGAGGACACCCCCTGGGACGTGCCCAAGCTGGCGGCGTACGCCGCGGAGCGCGCGCGGGGCGGCGTCGGCCTCATCGTCACCGGCGGCTACGCGCCGACCAAGCGCGGCTGGCTCAAGCCGTTCGCCTCCGAGCTGACCACCCGCCTGCAGGCGATGCGGCACCGCCAGGTCACCGACGCGGTGCACGCCGAGGGCGGCGCGATCGCGCTGCAGGTGCTGCACGCGGGCCGCTACGGCTACCACCCGTTCATCCACTCGGCCTCCGACACCAAGAGCCCGATCACGCCGTTCAAGCCCTCGGCGATGTCGGCGCGCCAGGTCGACCGCACCGCGACCGCGTTCGCGAGGACGGTCGCGCTGGCCGTCAAGGGCGGCTACGACGCGGTCGAGATCATGGGCTCCGAGGGCTACCTGATCAACCAGTTCCTCGCCGAGCGCACCAACCAGCGCGACGACGCCTGGGGCGGCAGCGCCGAGAAGCGGATGCGCTTCCCGCTCGAGGTGGTGCGTCGCACCCGCGACCTGGTGGGCGACGACCTGCCGATCATGTACCGGATCTCGCTGCTCGACCTCGTCGAGGGCGGCCAGAGCTGGGACGAGGTCGTGACCCTGGCGCACCGCCTCACCGAGGCCGGGGTCAGCGTCCTCAACACCGGCATCGGCTGGCACGAGGCGCGGATCCCCACGATCATCACCCAGGTCCCGCCGGCGGCGTGGCGCTCGGTGACCGCGCGGCTCAAGGCCGAGGTGTCGGTGCCGGTCTGCGCCTCCAACCGGATCAACACCCCCGAGCTGGCCGAGTCGATCCTCGCCGAGGGCGGCGCCGACCTGGTCTCGATGGCGCGCCCGCTGCTGGCCGACCCCGACTTCGTCAACAAGGCCGCCGCCGGTCGCGGCGACGAGATCAACACCTGCATCGCCTGCAACCAGGCCTGCCTCGACCACACCTTCTCCAACAAGACCGCCTCCTGCCTGGTCAACCCGCGCGCCTGCCGCGAGACCACGCTGGTGCTGGCCCCCACCCGCGTACGCCGCTCGGTCGCCGTGGTCGGCGCCGGCCCGGCGGGCCTGGCCACCGCGGTCTCCGCGGCCGAGCGCGGCCTGGCGGTGACCCTCTTCGAGGCCCAGCCCGACCTCGGCGGCCAGTTCCGCCTGGCGATGGCGGTGCCCGGCAAGGAGGACTTCGCCGAGACGCTGCGCTACTACACCCGGCGCCTGGAGGTGCTCGGGGTCGACGTCCGGCTCTCGACCCGCGCCACCGCCGCCGACCTGACCGGCTACGACGAGGTCGTGGTCAGCACCGGCGTCGAGCCCCGGCTGCCGGTGATCCCCGGCGGCGACGACCCGCGGGTCGTCTCGTACGCCGACGTGCTCTCGGGCCGGGTGGTGCCCGGCAAGCGGGTCGCGGTGATCGGCGCCGGCGGCATCGGCGTCGACGTCAGCCACTGGCTGGTCCACGACCCCTCCTCCCCCGGCCCCGACGAGCAGGCCGGCGTCGAGGAGTGGATGGCGCACTGGGGCGTCGGCGACCCGAGCCTGCACCGCGGCGGCCTGACCGAGCGCAAGCCGCGCGAGCCGTTCCGCGAGGTGACGCTGCTGCAGCGCAAGACCTCGATGATCGGCAAGGACCTCGGCAAGACCTCGGGCTGGGCGCACCGCGCGGTGCTCAAGCAGTCGGGCGTCATGCAGGTCGCGGGGGCGACGTACGAGCGGATCGAGGGTCGCGACGACGCCGTCCTCCTGCACGTCACCGTCGAGGGCGAGCCGCGCGAGCTGGTCGTGGACCACGTCGTGCTGTGCGCCGGGCAGGAGTCGGTGCGCTCGCTCTTCGACGACCTGACCGCCGCCGAGACCCACCCCGGCCTGCACCTGGTCGGCGGGGCCGACGTGGCCGCCGAGCTCGACGCCAAGCGCGCCATCGAGCAGGGCACCCGCGTGGCCGCCGCCCTCTGAGCGGCCGAAGGCCTGCGGTGGGCCCGTGAGCTCGGGCACCACCGTCGGTCCTGCGACCCCGGCCACGGCCCGGCCGGCCGTGCGCGTGGTGGCGTGGGCGCTGGTGGTGACGTGGCTGGCGGTCAGCGCCGCCGCCGTCCTCACCGGCGCGCGCAGCAGCACCTACGACGACCTGGAGCGTGCCCTGCGCGACGGGACGGTCACCGAGGTCGCCGTCGTGGGCGGGCTGACGGCGGGCGTCCGCGGCCGGGCCACGGTCCGGCTCGAGTGGCGCGAGGGGTGGCTCCTGCGCCGCGCCAGCGTCGAGGAGCGGGCGCCGGCTCGCGATGGGGCCGACGTACGCCGGGCCAGGGGCACCGCCGTGGTCGCGGCTCCCGTCGCCGACCGGCTGCGCGAGCTGCAGCCGGGGGTCGAGGTCGAGCACCGGGACTTCGCCCCCTCGGGGCTCAGCGTGTGGGGGATCCCGGTGCCGGTCTGGCTCTCCTGGACGTTCCTGGTCGCCACGGCCGGCACGCTGGCGGTGCTCGCCGCGACACCCGGCCCCTGGCGGGCGACCCGGTGGGCGTGGTTCTGGCTGCTCTGGACGCTGCCCCCGGTGGGCCTGCTGGCCTTCCTGCTCCTCGGCGGACCGAGCGGCCTGGCCGCCCCCGCGCCCGGGGCGCGCCGCCTGGGCGGCGGCTGGGCGTTCGTGCTGCTGCTCGTCCTGGGCGGCGGCACGGTGCTCGGCGGCACCTTCGTCTGAGGCCTGGCTAGGGTCGGGGCATGCCTGGTGAGGTCAACCGAGACGACAGCTGCCTGTTCTGCGCGATCGTGGCGGGCACCATCCCCTCGACGAGGGTCGACGAGGACGAGCGGACGGTGTCCTTCATGGACATCAACCCCGCCACCGACGGGCACCTGCTCGTCGTGCCGCGCGCGCACGCGGTGGACCTGACCGACATCGCGCCCGAGGACCTCGCGGCCTGCGCGCTGACCGCGCAGCGGCTGGCCCGGCGCCAGCTCGACGTGCTCGGCGCCGACGGGGTCAACCTGCTCAACTGCACCGGCGAGGCCGCCTGGCAGAGCGTCTTCCACTTCCACCTGCACGTCGTGCCCCGCTACGCCGGCGACCCCGAGCGCGACGGGCTGTCGCTGCCCTGGGTGCCCTCCCCCGGCGACCCCGACCGGATCGCCGCCACCGGCCGGCGGCTGCAGGGCGGGGCCGAAGGGTGATCCGCGACCTCACCGACTCCGAGGCCCGCGCCGCGCTGCCGCTGAAGTGGGGCGCGGTGCCCGAGGGCACCATCCCGGCCTGGGTGGCCGAGATGGACTTCGCGCCGGCGCCGGCGATCACCGCGGCGCTGACCGCCGCCGTCGGTCGCGGGATGCTCGGCTACTCCGCCTTCCCCGGCACCGCCCAGCCCGCCGACCTCGACGCCGCCTTCCGCGGCTTCGCCGAGCGGCACTGGGGCTGGGACGTGGCCCCCGACTCCTCCACCCCCGTCGGCGACGTGGTCGCCGGGCTGCGCCTGGCCCTCGACGAGCTGTGCCCGCCGGGCCCGGTCGTCGTGCCGCTGCCCTGCTACCCGCCGTTCCGCGACGTGGTCGCGCTGGCCGGGCGCGAGGCGGCGTACGTCGAGCACGACCCCGACCTCGACCACGACGACCCCGACGCGGGGGCCCTCGACCTGGCCGCCGTGGAGCGGCACCTCGAGGCCGGCGCCCGCACCGTGCTGCTCTGCCACCCGCACAACCCCCTGGGCCGGATCGCGCGCCGGGCCGAGCTCGAGGCGCTGCGCGACCTGGTGGCCGCCCACGGAGCCCGGGTGCTGGTCGACGAGGTGCACGCGCCGCTGGTGCTGCCCGGCCAGGACCGGTTCGTGCCCTACCTGTCGGTCGACCCCGGGGCGGTGCTCGTCACCAGCGCCTCCAAGACCTTCGGCACCCCCGGGCTGCACGCCGCGCAGGTCGTGCTGACCGACCCCGAGGAGACCGCTCGGCTGCGGGCGGTGCCGATCGCGGCCAACCACGGCCACTCCGGCCTCGGCCTGGTCGCCGGCGCCGCCGCCTGGCGCGACAGCGACCTGTGGCTGCACGCGCTGCGCTCCCGGCTGCGGGTCAACGCCGAGGACCTGCGCGACCTGGTCGCCCAGCACCTGCCGAAGGCGCGGCTGCGACCGCTCGAGGCGACGTACCTGGCCTGGCTCGACCTGCGCGCCTACGGCGTCGCCGACCCGGCCGGCGCCGCCCTCGAGCACGGGGTGCGCCTGGCCCCCGGCCACGACTACCACCCCGGCCTCGACGGGCACGCCCGCCTCAACATCGCCACCTCCGAGCAGCGGCTGGTGCAGATCGTGGAGCGGCTCGCCGCCGCCCTGACCTGAGCGCGAGCCGGCCGGTTCGAACGAGCCGGCTCGGCGTACGCCGCTCCGCACCCACCTCGCCGCACGCCGTCGCGCTCAGCGCTCCGATGGACTGTGCGGAAGCGACCGGTCGAGGGTGCACACCTGACTGCTCGGTGGTTCAGAAGTGACCGCTCGGCCGGCGGGGGGGTCAGACCTCGAGGCGGCCCTTGCGGCGCACGAGGGGGCGCTCGGCGCGGGGGAGCCAGGTGCGGGTGACGTGGTCGACGACGTGCACGCCGGGGGGCGACTCGATGCGGTGCAGGCCGGGGACCTCGTGGCCGCGGCCGTCGCGCAGCGCGGAGTAGACCTGCCACTCGCGGCGCTTGCGGGGGGCGCGGGAGGTGTCGAAGTCCATGTCGCTCCAGTGCGCGAACTCGTCGCGGTCGAGCCACTTCAGCTCCACGCACAGGCCCTCGGGGGCCACGAGCCGGGTGGTCGACTCGGGGAACTCGCGCACCTCCCACTCGAAGGCCTTCACGAACGTGAACTCCGGGCCCATCGGGTAGATCCACGGCTCGAGGAACCGGAAGCCCAGGTCGAGCCAGGCGACCTGCTCGCTCTCCACCGACAGCGGGTGGCGCGGCACGGCGACGATGGCGTTGGAGTCCTCGAGCTGCCAGGACAGGTCGCGCAGGATGCTCACGCCCTCGCGGGTCAGCACCATGTCGCCGTCCCACTTCATCGAGTAGGCGGTGCGCACGTGGGAGAACGACCAGTTGTAGAAGTGCGTGAGCGAGTGCACCGAGTCGGGCCGGGTGGCCAGGTGCTCGCTGCCGGCCCGGGAGACGCGGTGGGGGTAGGACGTCACGGTGATCCGGTCACCGGCCCCGCACTCGTCGGCCACGTCCTGCGCCACCTCGGGGGTGCCGTCGTCGGAGAGATTGTCGACGATGACGACGTGCTGGACCGCCTCCAGCATCGGCGGCAGCACCCAGGGCAGGTTGTGCGCCTCGTTCTTGAGCCGGAAGACGCAGGTCAGCCCGGGAGACAGCGCCCCGTCCTTCCAGGGCCAGCGCACGTCGTAGGCCGGGTCGCCCTCGAGGCAGGCGATGTCGGCGCCGCGCACCGGGCTCATCCGCGCTCCCGGCCCGCGACCTTGCGCAGCCCCCGGCGCACCGAGGGCGGCACCATCGCGCGCACCGAGTGCGGCACCTTGTCCACCGCGCTGGGCGCCCCGGGCTGGGCCCGCGCCCCCTCGCGGCGCGCCGCGTCGGCGGTGGAGCGGGTCAGGGCCTCCGCCTCGTCGTACATGTCGGCGTACGCCGCCCGCAGCTCGTCGAGGGTCGCCTGGACCTCGGGGGTGTCACCGCCCTCGTCGGGCAGCTGGTCGAGGGCCTCCCAGGTCGCCTGGGCGATGTCGCGCAGCCGCCGGGGCACCTCGATGTCGTCCCAGGTCAGCGAGACGCGGCGCAGCGAGGGGTCGATGAACTGGTGGACCTTGCGGATGTCGTTGGCCGAGGCCGACTTCACCGCGTCGAGGTCGAAGCGCTGCCCGAGGCCGAAGACCGGGACGGTCCAGTCGTCGAGCAGGTCGTGGTAGCGCACGAAGGCGCGGGCCGAGCCGCGGGTGCTGCGCTCGACGTGCAGCATCATGTTGACCCAGGCGGCGGTGCGGTGGACCTCGCTGGTGCGGGCGTCGTAGACGCGCTGCTTGGAGCCGACGACCTCGGTGACCGGGCGCAGCATCGTGACGTAGCCGGCCTCGGCCTCGGCGCGCATCGCCGCCGAGCGCCACACGCCCAGGAACCAGGCCAGGCGCGGGTCCTTGACCACCAGCTCGGGGCCGCCCGCGACGAGCTGCTCCTCGAGCCAGGTGTGCAGGCGGGTGCGCAGCGGTTCGAAGTTGTTCAGCCGCCCGGTGTCGAACCACGCCGAGGGCCGCGCGTCGGCCATCGAGACGTTGGTGCGCTCGAGGAGCTCGTCGTGGAAGTCCACGACCCACTGCGACTCCGCGAACCCCTTGGGGTTGGTGTCGTCGGCGGCGACCTCCGGCGCCGGCACCGTCATCCCGAGCGTCTGCAGGGCGCCGGCCATGCTGCTGGTGCCGCTGCGACCCGACCCGACGACGAAGACGACGCGGCGCTCCGGCGGGGCGGGGTCGACGAGCTGGGCAGGGGGCTCCGTGGGGGTGGGCGCGTCGACCATGGGCCTCAGACTAACGAGGTCGGCGGGTTCAGCCGACCGACCGGGTCTGCGCGGCGATCACCGCGGCGTACCAGTCGAAGGAGGCCTTGGGGGTGCGCGCCCCGGTCGCGTGGTCGACGTGGACCAGCCCGTAGCGCTGCGTGAGGCCGTGCACCCACTCGAAGCTGTCGAGCAGCGACCACACGTAGTAGCCGCGCACGTCGACGCCGCGCTGGCAGGCCTGCGCGACCGCGCGCAGGTGCGCGTCGAGGTAGGCGATGCGCTCCTGGTCGTCGACGGCGCCGCCCTCGTCGGGCGGCGTCGAGTACGCCGCCCCCGACTCGGTGACCACCAGCGGCGGCAGCGCCGCCCGGTAGCGGGCACGCAGGGTGATCAGCCACTCGCGCAGCGCGTCGGGCACCACCGGCCAGCCGATGTCGGTGACCGGGTAGCCGACCAGCTCGCAGACCTCGAAGGGGATCGGCGACTCCTCGGGCGCCGCGCCGATCTTGATGGGGCTGTAGTAGTTGACGCCGTAGAAGTCGAGGGGCTGGCGGATCGTGGCGAGGTCGCCGGGGCGCACCGCCTCCTCGACCAGCATCGCGAGGTCGACGGGGTAGCGCCCCAGCAGCATCGGCTCGAGGAAGAGCCCGTTCCACAGCGCGTCGAAGAGCTTGGTGGCGCCCACGTCGGCCGGGTCGTCGCTGACCGGCCACATCGGGGCGTGGTTGTTGGCGCACCCGACCGAGGAGGCGCCGGCGGCGCGCAGCTCGACGACCGCGCGGCCGTGGGCCAGCAGCAGGTGGTGGGCCACCGGCAGCGAGTCGAAGCCCATCTCGCGCCCGGGGGCGTGCATGCCGGTGGCGTGGCCCATCACGGTGGCCACGTTGGGCTCGACCACGGGGATCCAGTGCTCGACCCGGTCGGCGATACGCTCGCCGACCACGCCGGCGTACTCGGCGAACGCCTCGACGGTGTCCCGGTTGAGCCAGCCGCCGTCGTCCTCGAGGGCCTGGGGCAGGTCCCAGTGGTAGAGCGCGGCCATCGGCGCGACGCCCCGGACGAGCATCTCGTCGACCAGCCGGTCGTAGAAGTCGAGCCCGGCGGCGTTGACCGCCCCCCGCCCGCTCGGCAGCACCCGCGACCAGGAGATGGAGAAGCGGTGCCCGCCGACCCCGAGCCGGGCCATCAGGTCGACGTCGTCGCGCCAGCGCCGGTAGGAGTCGCAGGCCGGCTCGCCGCTGCTGGCGTCGAGCACCGTGCCCGGGAGGCTGGTGAAGGTGTCCCAGACCGAGGGCCCGCGGCCGTCGACGTCGGTGCTGCCCTCGGTCTGGTACGCCGACGAGGCGGTGCCCAGGCGGAAGCCCGGGGGCAGCACGGGGAAGGAACCTGTCACCGGCACAATGATGCCTGTGACCGTGGAGATCCGTCGGGGAACCGCCCGCTTCGTGACCCGGGTGCCGGGGCGACTGACCCGGCACTCCTTCTCGTTCGGGGAGCACTACGACCCCGAGCGGCTCTCCTTCGGGCCGGTCGTGTGCCACGACGACCACCTGGTCAGCGGCGGCGAGGGCTTCGAGGAGCACGCGCACAGCGACCTGGAGATCGTGACCTGGGTCGTCTCCGGCGCGGTGCGCCACGTCGACGCCGACGGTCGCGAGGAGGTCGTGCCGGCCGGCTCGCTGGCCGTGCTGTCCGCCGGCAGCGGGGTGCGCCACGCCGAGACCGCCGTGCCCGGCGCCGGGCCGACCCGGTTCGTGCAGACCTGGCTGCGCCCCGACGAGACCGGCACCGCGCCGTCGTACGCCGTCGCGCCCGTGGACCCCGCCATGACCGGCCTGCTGCCCGCGCCGCTGGCGGTGGGGGTCGCCGGGGCGACCCTGCAGGTGGCCCAGCTCGAGGCCGGCGACGCGCTGTCCCTGCCGGCCGCCCCCCGGCTGCACGCCTACCTGACCCGGGGCGCGCTGCTGCGCTCCTCGCTCGCCGAGCCGCTCGCGGCCGGTGACGCCTTCTGCTTCACCGACGAGCCGGCCCACCCGGTCGTCGCGGCGGTCGACACCCAGATGCTGGTGTGGACCTTCGCGAGCTGACGCGGGCCGGCCGGCTCGGCGGGTGGGCGGTCAGCGCTTCTTGGGCTTGCCGATCTTGATCACGAAGCGCGTCCGGACGTTCTCGACGCCGTCGCTGACGACCAGGACCACCTTGTACTGGCCACGGAAGTCGTAGCGGTTGATGGCCTTCTTGCCGCGCGCCTTGTTGCCGTCGCCGAAGGTCCACCGGTAGGAGAGCGGGTCGCCGTCGGCGTCGGTGGCCTTGACCCGGAACCGGATGGGCGACTTCGCCCGGGCCTTGCCCTGACCCTCGAGCGGCTTGGCGGCGATCCTGCGGACCTCCGGGGCCCGGTTGCCCGGGGGCGCCGTGACGGTCTGGGTGGCGGTGGCCGTCGCGGTGGTCGTGGCGGTCTCGGTCGGCTCGCTGGTCACCGTGGTCGTCGCGGTTGCGGTGGGCTGGCTCGTGACCGTCGTGGTCGCGGTGGCGGTGGGCTGGCTGGTCACCGTCGTGGTCGCGGTGGCGGTGGGCTGGCTGGTCACGGTCGCGGTGGTCGTCGCCGTCGCCGTGGTCGTGGCGGTGGCCGTCGTGGTCGCGGTCGCGGTGGTTGTCGCCGTGGTCGTCGCCGTCGCCGTGGTCGTGGCCGTCGCGGTCGTCGTCGCGGTGACGGTGGTGGCGGTCTCGGTCGGCTTCACGGCGCCGACCGTGTAGGTGCAGGTGGTCTTCGCCCGGTCAACCTCCTCCTCGATGGGGGCCAGCCCACGAGACGAGATGATCTTGAAGTCGCTCAGCACGGCGCCGGCCTTGAGGTCGGGGGTGGCACCCAGGGAGGGGAAGTCGTTGGCCTTGACGGTGACCGTCACCAGGTCGAAATCCGGGTCGAAGTTGCCAGTCAGGCTTTTTGGCGTCGTGATCCCCTCACCGGTGAGCTCGAACACGCCTGGAGCGCTGAGCGGCGACTGGAGTACCAGGAGGTCTCGTCTTGCCTCAACAACGTATTTCTTGCCAGCGAGCGAAAAGGACCAGTGGAACAAGTCGCTGATGCCACGCAAGCCACCACTGAAGACGGAAAGGTCGGTGACCTTGATATGGAACGTGACGGCGTCGCCCGTCTCATTGGTGGAGAGCCACGCCTCACGCAGGTCGAGTCCATCAGGGTCGAGGGCCGGGTCCACCGGCACCACGACCAGGTCGTTGACGTCGCCCTCGGGGTCGGTGAAGCGGGCGTCGTAGGTGCACTCGTCAGGAGAGGGCGCGGAGGTGGCCGGACCGGTCAGGGCCGAGGTCACGGCCAGGATCGGCAGACCCACGAGTGCCACGCCGGTGGCGGTGACAGTGGCAGCGGACCTTTTCCAGGACCGTTGAGCAGGAGAAGGCGTCATCGGGGGGCTCGCTTCCGTTGGGGAGGACGGCGTCGTACCCATGACCAACGGGACTTCACCCAAGGAGTGACCGTGACGACACCAGTGGTCTAGTCGACCTTCGCCGATCGATGGGACCCGGACGTGCCGCGACCCCGTCGGTCCTCGGTCGACGGGGTCGCAGCGTGTCTGCTCCGGGAAGGTCAGCGGCTACCCCCCGGGGTACGACTGCTCAACGACCCCGCCGACCAGGGGTCACCCGGGGTGCGGCGTGGTCTGGACCACACCGTCCGTCCCGGACGACCCGGCCGTCAGCCGCGCTCGCCGGGACGCCGCTCCTGGCGGAGGTCCTCCTCGCCGAGGCCGCCCAGGTGGGTCGCCAGCGCCACCAGCAGCAGGAAGCCGCCCCAGACCAGCCCGGCCACCAGCACCATGCCGGGGGCCTGGAGGTCGCCGGTCACCCGCACGAGCACCAGCGAGGCGGCCGTCGCGATCGCGATCGTCCAGACCCCGCGACGGGCGAGCCGCGCCGGGCGGGTGCCCGCGCGGGTTCCCGAGCGGTCGGACGGCTGCTCGGTGTCGCTCACGTCCACCACCCTAGTGAGGCGCCGCCCGGCTGGGCGCCGCGCAGGCGGTTGCGGCAGGCTGGGCGCATGGAACCCGACGGCGCCCGCGAGCGGCTCGCGGCCTGGCTCGAGGAGCTCGGCCTGGTCGAGCACCTGGCCGAGGCCGGGCTGCCCACGATGGTGCGCGACGACCAGGGTCGGGCCGTGTGGACCGACCCCGGCACCGGTGCCGAGCTGAGCGACGACCAGGTGGCCGAGCTCGACGCGGTGCTGCACCAGGAGGGCAGCGAACCGGCCCACGCCGTGCCGGTGCCGCTGCTGCAGATCGCCCGCCAGGCGCGGGTGCACGACGAGCTGCTCACCAGTGCGTGGCACAGCTACGAGAGCCTCGCGCGGCTGCGCGGCACCTCGGTGGAGCGCACCCGCTTCGCGGTGCACAAGGCGGCCGGGCAGCACCGGCTGCTCGCGGTGACCGGCCCGGCCGGGCTGATGGTGCCCGACTTCCAGCTCGACGCCACCGGGGAGGTGCGCCCCGAGCTGGTCGACCTCCTCGAGCCGCTGCTCGCCGCCGGCATGGACGGCTGGAAGGCGTGGGCCTGGCTGACCCGCCCGGCCGCCCTGGCCGCCGGGCTGGTGCCCGAGCAGGCCGCCGCGAGCCCCGACCCCGCCGACGTCGACGTCGTACGCCGCGCGGCGCAGCGGCTGGCCCGCACCGTCGCCGGCACCGGCTGACCGTCGGCCGGCCGGGTCAGCCGATGACCCGCAGCGCGCCGGGTCGCACCTCCACGACGGCCGGCTCGGCGGCCAGGCCGGGCAGCACGCCCAGCGGCTCGCCGTCCCCGCCGACGGGCAGCGGCGTGCGGCCGTCGGCGTTGAGCTCGACGCGGGCGCCGCGCAGCACCGTGACCTGGGGCAGGTCGACGTGGGAGCCGTCGTAGATCTTCGGGAACGAGCGCACCAGGGCGGTGCGCGAGGCGGCCTCCACCACGACGACGTCGAGCAGGCCGTCGTCGACCACGGCACCGGGGGCGACCTTCATGCCCTTGCCGTAGTAGGCCGAGCCGGCCACCACGACCAGCGCCGCGGCGTACTCGCCGACCCGGCCGTCGACGGCGACCCGGAAGCGACCGGGCTGGTAGGTGGCGATGGCGCGCACCGCTGCGAGCGGGTACTGCAGCTTCTGCGGCGTCCAGCGCATCCGGTCGACCATCGCTGCGGCCCGGGCGTCGATGCCCGAGTAGACCGACCCCGCCACCAGCCGGCTCGACGCGCCGGGCGGGGTCCAGGCCAGGAGGTCGACCTCCCGCACGGGCGCCCGCAGCAGGTGCTCGGCGATCGCCTCGGGCTCGGAGGGCAGCCCAAGCATCCGCGCGAAGTCGTTGCCGCGGCCCGCGGGGAGCACGCCCAGGGTGCCGCCGCCCCGGGAGACCGCGCCGGCCAGGTGGGAGAGCATCCCGTCGCCGCCGACCGAGACCACGACGTCGCCGCGCTCGACCGCGGCCTGCACCAGGGTGTCGGTGGCGCGCGGCCCGGGCGAGTAGGTGACGTCGACCGACGCCCCGGCCTCGCGCAGCACCCGCGCGACCGGCACCACCGCCTCCGGGGCCGCACCGCCGCCGGAGGCGGGGTTGACCAGGAACGTGAAGGAGCGGACGTCGCTCACGGGACCAGCACCCCCGGGTTGAGGATGCCGGTGGGGTCGAGGTCGGCCTTGACCGCCCGCAGGACCGAGGCGCCCAGGTCGCCGATCTCGGCGCTCAGCCACGGCCGGTGGTCGGTGCCGACGGCGTGGTGGTGGCTGATCGTGGCGCCGTTGGCGGTGATCGCGTCGTTGGCCGCGGCCTTGGCGCGCCCCCAGCGCTCCAGCGGCTGCTCGCCGGCGGCGGTGGCGACGGTGAAGTAGAGCGAGCAGCCGGTCTCGTAGACGTGGGAGAGGTGGCACAGCACGATCGCGGAGCCGCCTTCGGCGCCCAGCTCGCGCTCGAGCGCGGCGCGCACGTCGGCGTACAGCGCGTCGACCTTCGACCAGAAGGTCGCGGTCTCGAGGGTCTCGACGAGCACGCCGACGTCGAGCATCGAGTCGCGCAGGTACGGCGCGTTGAAGCGGCCGTGGGCCCACGAGGCGCCCGGCTCCTCGCCGAGCGGGGTGCCGCCGAGGCCGGCGAGCACCTCGGTGACCGCGGCGCGGCGCGCCTCGACCTGGCCGGGGGTGCCCTCGTGGCCCACGATCATCAGGCAGCCGGTGGCCTGCTCGCCGATCGCGTCGGGGCGGGCCAGGTTGAGCCCGGTCTCGGCCTCGTCGGAGAGCCGCAGCACGGTCGGGAGCAGACCCGACTGCACGAGCGTGCGCATCGCGGTCGCGCCCTCGACGAAGGAGTCCCAGCGCCAGCCCTCGTAGACCTTGACCTCGGGCAGCCGGCGGACCCGGACGGTGACCGCGGTGATGACGCCGAAGGCGCCCTCGGAGCCCAGCACCAGCTGGCGCAGGTCGGGGCCGGCGGCGTTGGCCGGCGACGAGCCGAGGCGCCACTCGCCGCGCGGTGTGGCCACCCGCAGCCCGACGACCATCTGGTCGAAGCGGCCGTAGCCGGCGCTGGACTGGCCCGAGGAGCGGGTGGCGGCGAAGCCGCCGATCGAGGCGTGCTGGAAGGACTGTGGGTAGTGGCCCAGGCACAGGCCGTGCTCGGCCAGCAGCGCCTCGGCCTCGGGCCCGCGCAGGCCGGGCTCGAGGGTGGCGGTCATCGACACCTCGTCGACCTCCAGGAGCGCGTCGAGGCGGACCAGGTCGAGCGAGACCAGCCCGGCGTACCCGTCGCGGCGCGCGGCGAGGCCGCCGGTCACGCAGGTGCCGCCACCGAAGGGCACGACGGCCAGGTGGTGCTCGACGGCCAGGGCCAGGACCGCGGCCACCTCGTCGTGGTCGGCGGGGCGCACCACCACGTCGGGGGCGTCGCCGAGGTCGCCGGCGCGGGCGCGCAGCAGGTCGGGGGTCGACTTGCCGCGGGTGCGCAGCCGGCGGGTCCCGTCGTCGGTGTGCACGTGGTCGGGGCCGGCGATCGCGCGCAGTCCGGCGAGCACCTCGTCGGTGACGCCCACCGGGGCCAGCGCGACGCTCGTGGTCGCGGGGGTGTCGGCCAGGCCGAAGGCGAGCTCGACGAGGCCGCGCGCCGCCTCGGGCAGCGGGGTCGCGGCGGCCGGGTCGCCCCAGCGCTGCGGGTGCATCTCACGGGGGTGCGCGTCGAGGGTCGTGGGAGAGCTGGTGTCGTGGGTCACGTGTTACAGTGTGACACATGACGTCACTGTGTCACAACGATGCGCCGGGAGACCCCCGCGACGCCTACCTCGACGCGGCCCGCGAGTGCATCCTCGACGTCGGCTGGCGGCGTACGACGCTCACCGAGGTCGCGCGCCGAGCGGGGGTGTCGCGGATGACGATCTACCGCTCCTGGGCCGACATGCCGACGCTGCTCGGCGACCTGATGACCCGCGAGTGGTCGGGCCTGGTCGCCTCGACGACCGCGGAGGACACCGGCGACCGCGACCCCGTCGAGCAGATCGTCGACGAGGTGGTGCGCACCATCGGCGCGCTGCGCCGCAACGAGCTGTTCGTGCGCATCGTCGAGCTCGACCCCGAGCTGGTGCTGCCCTACCTGCTGCACCGCCGCGGCCGCTCCCAGGAGCTGATCGTGACCCTGCTCGCCGACGCGGTCGCCCGCGCCCAGGCCGACGGGGTGGTGCGGCCCGGGCCGCCGCTGGCCATCGCCCGCAGCCTGGTGCTGGCCGCCCACGGCTTCGTGCTCTCGGCGCACACGATGGTCGACGACCAGGTCGGCGCCGACGACCTCGACGCCGAGCTGCGCCACCTGCTGACCCGGGCGCTGCGCCCGTGAGCGCGCCCACCGGCACCCCGACGCGCATCCGGGCCGGCCTGTCCGACGCCCCCGAGCAGGTCGACCTCGTCGTGGTCGGGCTCGGCGTCACCGGCGCCGGCGTCGCCCTCGACGCCGTGACCCGCGGCCTGAGCGTGCTCGCCGTCGACGCCCACGACCTCGCCTTCGGCACCTCGCGGTGGAGCTCGAAGATGGTGCACGGCGGCCTGCGCTACCTCGCCCAGGGCCAGGTCGGCGTGGCCCACGAGAGCGCGGTCGAGCGCGGCACCCTGATGAAGACCACCGCACCCCACCTGGTCCGCGCGATGCCGATGCTGATCCCGCTCACCACCAGCACGCCCGCGCTGCAGCGGGTGCTCTCGCGCAGCGGCCTGGCCGCCGGCGACCTGCTGCGCCGCGGGGCCCGCACCAGCGCCGAGACCCTGCCCACCCCGCGACGCCTCAGCCGCACCGAGGCCCTCGCGATGGCGCCCGGCCTGCGCCCCGCCGGCCTGCGCGGCGGGCTGCTGGGCTGGGACGGCCAGCTCGAGGACGACGCCCGCCTGGTCACCACCATCGCGCGCACCGCGGCGGCGTACGGCGCCCACGTGCGCACGCGCGCCAGGGTGCTGCACGCCAGCGGCACGTCGGTGGCGCTGCGCGACGAGCTCACCGGCGCCACCCGCACCGTGCGCGCCCGCTCTGTCGTCAACGCCACGGGCGTGTGGGCCGGCGACCTGGCCGAGGAGGTGACGCTGCGCCCCAGCCGCGGCACCCACCTGGTGCTGCGCGGCGACCGGCTGCCGGGGCTGCGCACCAGCGTCTTCGCGCCCGTGCCGGGCTCGACCAACCGGTTCGTGATGGTGCTCCCCCAGCCCGACGGCACCATCTACGTCGGCCTCACCGACGAGCCGGCCCCCGGCCCCGTGCCCGACGTGCCGCAGCCGACCGAGCCCGAGATCGGCTTCCTGCTCGACGTGGTCGCCGCGACCTTCGCCGAGCCGCTGCACCGCACCGACGTGGTCGGTGCGTACGCCGGGCTGCGGCCGCTGCTCGACGTGGCGGGCCCGGACGCGGCCGGCCAGACCGCCGACCTGTCCCGGCGCCACGCGGTGCTGACCGGGCGCACCGGCATGGTCACCGTCGTCGGCGGCAAGCTCACGACCTACCGCCGGATGGCCCAGGACGCCGTCGACACCGCCGTCGCCGGCGCCGGGCTCGACGCCGGCCCCTGCCGCACGGCCACGCTGCCGCTGCTCGGCGCCGCACCGCGGTCCGTCCTCGACGCGCTCGAGGAGCCCGCGCGGCTGGTGCGCCGCTTCGGCACCGACGCCGCGCTGGTGCTCGGCACGGCCCGCGAGGTCACCGGCCTGGGCGACGACGAGCTGCTGGCCCCGGCGGCGCCGACGGTCCCGGTAACCCTGGCCGAGCTGGTCTTCGCGGTGACCCACGAGGGCGCCCACGACGTCGACGACCTCCTCGAGCGGCGTACCCGGGTGGGGCTGGTGGGCGCCGACCGGGCGCTGGCCGAGCCGGCCGCCGAGCGGGCCCTCGCCCTGGCAGCGATGAGTCCGGGGCGCTAGCCGGGTCGGAGCGGTGACGGCACACTGTGAGGAGCACACCGATGACCGCACCCGCGACGGAGACCCCGCGCATGACCTCGACACCCCGCGTCGGCGCGAGCCCGGCCGAGCTCAGCGACTTCCCCGCCCTCACCGAGCGCTACTCGCGCGAGCTGCTGGCGCACTGCTACCGGATGAGCGGCTCGGTGCACGAGGCCGAGGACCTGGTGCAGGAGACGTTCCTGCGGGCCTGGAAGGCCTCGGCCGGCTTCGAGGGCCGCTCGTCGGTGCGGACCTGGCTCTACCGCATCGCCACCAACGTGTGCCTGACCAACCTGGAGGGCCGGCCCCGGCGACCGCTGCCCACCGGGCTGGGCACCGAGGACCAGCCGGCCGGTGACGCGCTCGAGCAGGACCACGAGGTCGCCTGGCTCGAGCCGGTGCCCGACGCGGCAGTGCTCGTCGAGCAGCGCGACTCCATCCGCCTGGCCTTCGTCGCCGCGCTCCAGCACCTGCCGGCGCGGCAGCGGGCGGTGCTGATCATGCGCGACGTGCTGCGCTGGAGCGCGGCCGAGGTCGCCGAGGCGCTCGAGACCACCCCGGCCGCGGTCAACTCCGCCCTCCAGCGCGCGCACGCGCAGATGAGCGCGCGGGCCCTCACCCAGGACACCGTCGAGCCCGACCTCAGCCCCGCGCAGCAGCACCTCCTCGAGCGGTACGTCGACGCGTTCTGGCGCAAGGACGTCGACCAGATCGTCTCGATGCTCACCGCCGAGGCCGTGTGGGAGATGCCCCCGTTCACCAGCTGGTTCCGCGGGCGCGCCAACATCGCGTGGCTCATCGGCAACGAGTGCCCCGGCGGCAGCCGCGACATGCCGATGATCGAGACGTCGGCCAACGGCCAGCCGGCGTTCGGCCTGTACATGCGCGGGCCCGGCGGCGAGTTCACCCCCTTCCAGCTGCAGGTGCTGGAGATGACCGGCCCGCCGGAGGCCCCCGAGATCCGGCAGGTCGCCGCGTTCTTCGACCCCCGCCTCTTCGAGGTCTTCGGCCTGCCCGCGAGCCTGCCCGCCGACCACGTGCCCACGGGTACGACGCCGTGAGCGCGCAGCTCGACCGGGCGGTCGGGCTGCTGGAGGCGTCGCTGACGGGCACCCGCGAGGTGCTCGGTCGGGTCGGTGCGCGCGACCTGCGCCGGGCCACCCCCTGCGCGGGCTGGGACCTCGCCGCGCTGGTGCGGCACATGGACGAGTCCCTGGCGGCCTACCTCGAGGCCAGCCACGGCCACCTCCGGCTGGCACCGCTCCCCACGCCCGCCGCGGCGCCCGGCGGTGCGCCCGTCGCGTCGGTGCGGGCCCGGGCCTGCGCCCTGCTCGGTGCGTGGTCCCTGGCCGCCGAGCAGGACCTCGACGGGGTCGCCCTCGACGGGGCCAATCTCGAGGGGGCCGGCCTGCCGGCCGACCTGCTCGTCTGCACCGCGGCCCTGGAGGTCGCGGTGCACGGCTGGGACGTCGCCCGCAGCCTCGACGACCCCGGGTGCCCGACGGTGCTGACCGAGGCCCTCGCGGCCGCGCTGCTGCCGGTGGCCAGGTGCACGGTCGCCGCCGGTCGCGGCAGCGGCCACTTCGCACCGGCCGTCGCGACCCCGCCGCGCGCCGGCGCCCCGGCGGTCCTGCTGGGGCTGCTGGGTCGTACGCCGGCCCCGCCGGCCCCATCGCCCCGGTCGGCCTGACTGGACCGGCCGGCGACGATCGGGCGAAACACCGCGGGCAAAACTTTACCTTCCTACGCTGCTGCCATGGCCCTGGCCCCGACGCCCCCGACCGCTGCCGGCGGCGCCCTCACGACCGCGGGCCGGCTCCAGCAGGTCGGGGTGCTGCTGCGGACCGGCCGGGTCCGCGACGCGGCGGGCGTGCTGGCGGTACTGGCCGCGGCGCCGCCCACCGCCACCGGCGAGCGCGCCACGCTGCTCGCCGCCCGGGTCGAGGTGCTGCTGGGCCGCGGCGACCTGACCACCGCCGCCACGCTCGTGGGCCCGCTGCTCGACCTGGTCACGGTGCCCGGGCCCAGTGGCCAGGCGGCCGCGGCGGTGGCGCACCACGCCCTCGGCGACCTCGCGGCCGCCGCCGGCGACCTCGACTCCTCGGTCGAGCACCTCACCCGGGCCGGCGCCCTGGCCCCTGACGCCGACCCCGAGCAGCTGCCCTGGCGCGCCAGCCAGGCCCTCGCCCTGGCCCGGGCCCGCCGGCCCCAGGAGGCCGCCCGCCAGGCCCGCGCCCACCTGCGGGTCGGGCGGGCCGCCGGGTCGGCGTACGCCGTCGCGCAGGGACTGCGCGCGCTGGCCACCGTCAGCACCACCGGCGAGGGCCGCCTGCTGCTCGAGGAGGCGCGCGAGACGCTCGCCGGCGGCCCGGCGGCCCGGCTCTCCGCGCAGGTCGACACCGACCTGGCCGGGCTGCTGGTGCTCTCCGGCGAGGGCTCCTCGCCCCGGGTGGTGCGGCTGCTGCGCGCCGCCGAGACGTACGCGGCCGACCAGGGGCTGTGGCCGTTGCGCCAGCGCGCCCGGCGGCTGCTCGACCTCGTGGGCGCGAGCGCGGAAGGGCGCAGCGAGGCGCTGGCCGCCCTCACCCTGGCCGAGCGTCGGGTCGCCGAGCTGGCGGTGCAGGGCCTGAGCAACCGCGAGATCGCCACCGCGCTGGTGGTGACGGTCAAGGCCGTCGAGTGGCACCTGTCGCGGGTCTACCGCAAGGTGCAGATCACCTCGCGGCGCGAGCTCGCCGGCGCACTGATGGGCTGAGTCGCCCAGGAGCGCTCAGGGCAGGTCCGGGTCCGGTGCGGTCCAGGTCAGGGTGCGGCCGTGGGCGTGCGTCCAGGCCACCGCCCGGCCGTCGAGGCCCAGCACGAACAGGCCCGGCGGCGGGGCGGGGCCGGTGGCGGTGACGCCGGGCAGCACGTCGGGGCCCTCGTTGCTGAGCCAGTGGCAGGCCCCCTCGGCGACCAGCCCCCGCAGCAGCTCCTCGGCCCGGCGCCGGGCCGGTTCGGGCAGGTAGCTGAGCACGGCGCTGTGCTGCACCACGACCCGGCCGTGGGCCGCGGCCCGCTCGACCAGGGCCGGCAGCTCCTCGACCAGGTCGCCCGCGACGAGGTGCGGCGGGTCCTGCCGAGCCACCTCGACCGCGGCAGCCAGCACCCGGCGACGGTCCTCGTGCTCGGGCCAGACCAGCGTCTCGAGCCAGTCGGTGGCGTCGTGGTCGGTGACGTCGAGGGGGTGCAGGTCGACGCCACCGCGCCAGGCGACCCGGGGCAGCCGGCCGGGCAGCGGGGCGCACGCCGCGCCGGCCCCGTCGACCCGGCACTCCAGCACCGGCCGGCCCTCGCCGACCCCCACCTCGTGCACGACCTCACCGTCGGGAGCGCGGTAGCGGTGGCCCCACCGGTCGGGGTAGAGGCACAGCCCGGCGCTCGCGCCGACCTCGACCAGCGCCAGCGGCTCGTCACCGAGCGCGGCCACCGCGGCCAGCGCCGGCAGCAGGGTCGCCATCCGCCCGGCCTCGTTGGTCTGCGTGGCGCGGGAGAGGATCGTGGCCCGCACCGACCCGTCGTCGCCGAGCAGCGCCGCCCGCAGCGCGTCGTACGGCGCCGGGGCCGCCACGCCGTGCCATCGCGCCGCGGCGAAGACCAGGTTCGGCTGGCGCTTCGGCGCCGGCAGCGTCTCGAGCCAGGCCCGCACCTCGGCGTCGCCGACCACGCCCAGCGCCCACTCGGTGAAGCACGGTGAGTCGTCGGCGGCCCCGGCGTACGCCGCGAAGTCCTCGTAGACCGCCACCACGTCACCCTCGACCAGCACGCCCCCCACTATCGCCGACCCGGCCCATATCTCGCGCTGACCCGGCGCACATCTCGCCTCGAGCCGGCCCGAACCGACGCCGGGTAAAGGCCGGTGCTGCACGACTCGGCCGGTTGAGGGAGGGTGGGCCCGTGACGACGTACCTCCTCATCGCCGGGCTGGGCCTCGTGCTGCTGCTGGTCTCGCTGGTCCTCGGCGACCTGCTCGACGGCGCGCTCGACGCGCTGGCCGGCGACGCCTTCTCCAGCGCGGTGATCGGGGCGTTCGTCTCGGCGCTCGGCTTCGGCGGTGCGCTGGCCCAGGGCCTCGGTGCGCCAGTGGCGGTCTCGCTGCCGGCCGGCGTCGTGGCCGGCGTCGGCTTCGGCTGGTTCGCCGCCTGGTTGACCCGGCTGCTGCGCACCGACACCTCCGGCGCCTCGCCGCGCACCGACGACACCGTGGGCCGCGAGGCCGTGGTCGTCACCGCGATCCCGGCCGACGGCTACGGCACGGTCAAGGTGCTCATCGGCGGGCACGAGATGCGCCTCAACGCGCGGCTCGACACCGACCACCCGATCCCCGTCGAGCCCGGCACCCGGGTCCACGTCACCGGCTCCGTCTCCCCCACGGCCGTCACGGTCGCGCCCACCTGGCGCGAGCTCGGCTGATCCCCTGCGCCCCACTACCCGGCACCACCCCGTCCCGCTCCCAAGGAGTCTCGTGTGAACCCGTCCGTGCTGATCCCCGTCGCGGGGTTCGTCGTCCTCTTCGTCCTGCTGGTGCTGCTGGTCACCAGCCGCTACAAGGTCGCCGGGCCCAACGAGGCGTTCATCGTCACCGGCCGCAAGGGCAAGGCGGTGGTGAACCCCGAGACCGGTGAGCTGACCACCGACCTGTCCGGGCAGAAGGTCATCCTCGGCGGCGGCACCTTCGTGATCCCGTTCGTGCAGAAGCTCGGCACCCTCGACCTCTCCTCACGCCGGATCTCGGTGCAGATCCGCGGCGCCGTCTCGGGCCAGGGCATCAAGCTCAACGTCGAGGGCGTCGCGATCGTCAAGGTCGGCGGCAACGCCGACCAGATCCGGCTGGCGGCCCAGCGCTTCCTCTCGCAGCAGGCCGACGTGGAGTCCTACACCCAGGAGGTCCTCGCCGGTGCGCTGCGCTCGATCGTGGGCGGACTGACCGTCGAGCAGATCATCCGCGACCGGGCCGCCTTCGCCCAGCGCGTCGCCGACGAGTCCGAGAACTCGCTGACCGGCCAGGGCCTGATCCTCGACACCTTCCAGATCCAGGACGTCACCGACGACGGCACCTACCTCGCCGACCTCGGTCGGCCCGAGGCAGCCCGCGTGGCCCAGGAGGCCCGCATCGCCGAGGCGAACGCCCGCCAGGCCGCCGAGCAGGCCCAGATCGCCGCCGAGCAGGAGATCGCGATCTCGCAGCGGGTGCTGGCGCTGAAGCAGTCGGAGATCAAGGCCGAGACCGACGCCGCCTCCGCGCAGGCCGCGGCGGCCGGGCCGCTGGCCCAGGCCGACCGCGACCAGTCGATCCTCACCGAGCAGGAGAAGGTCGCCGTACGCCAGGCGGCCCTGACCGAGCGCCAGCTCGAGACCGAGGTCCGCAAGCCCGCCGACGCCGAGCGCTACCGCGTCGAGCAGGAGGCCGAGGCCCGCCGCAGCGCCGAGATCGCGGCGGCCGAGGCCCGCAAGGCCTCGACCATCGCCGCCGCCGAGGCCAAGGCCCAGGAGGCCCGCCTCTCCGGTGAGGCCGAGAAGGCCCGCCGCGCCGCGCTCGCCGAGGCCGAGGCGATCGAGGGTGAGCGTCGCGGTGCGGCCGAGCGCGCCCGGCGTACGGCCGAGGCCGACGCGACCCGCGCCGAGGGTGAGGCACAGGCCGCAGCGACCCTCGCGGTCGGCCAGGCCGAGGCCGAGGCGATGGACAAGCGGGCCGAGGCGTTCGCGCACTACAACGACGCCGCGGTGCTGCAGATGCTCATCGAGGTGCTGCCCAAGGTCGCCAAGAAGGTCGCAGCACCCATCAGCGCCATCGACCAGCTGACCGTCATCTCCACCGACGGCGCCGGCGCGATGCCCAAGCAGGTCACCGACAACGTCACCCAGACGATGAGCATGCTCAAGGCCACCACCGGCCTCGACCTCGAGGCGCTCATCAAGAACTCCGTCGGCAAGGCGGCCCAGGCCACCGGGCTCGAGGGCTCCTCGACCGACTGAGCGCGAGCCGGCCCGGAGCTCCTGGAGGGAGATCCGGGCCGGGGTCGGCGCGAGATCTGCGCCGGGTCGGCGCGAGATATGCGCCGGGTCGGCGCGAGATATGCGCCGGGTCAGGTGGCGGGGAGGGCGACGTACGTCGTCTCCAGGTACTCCTCGATGCCCTCGAAGCCGCCCTCGCGGCCGAAGCCGGAGGCCTTGACGCCGCCGAAGGGGGCCGCGGGGTTGGAGATCAGGCCGGTGTTGACCCCGACCATGCCGAACTCCAGCGCCTCGGCCATCCGGATCGTGCGGGACAGGTCGCGGGTGTAGACGTAGGAGGCCAGGCCGTACTCGGTGGCGTTGGCGCGGGCCACCGCCTCCTCCTCGGTGGCGAAGGTCGTGATCGGGGCGACCGGGCCGAAGATCTCCTCGCTGTTGATCGCGGACCCGGCGGGGACGTCGAGCAGCACGGTCGGCCGGTAGAACCACCCGGCGCCCTCGGGGCGCTCGCCGCCGGTGACGACCCGGGCCCCGTCGTGCACGGCGTCGGTGACCAGCTGCGAGACGGAGTCGACGGCGGCCTCGTCGATGAGGGGCCCCACGTCGACCCCGTCGTCCTGGCCCCGGCCCAGCGACAGCGCCCCCATCCGCTCGGCCAGCTTCTCGCCGAACTCGGTCGCGACGTCCTCGTGCACCAGGAACCGGTTGGCAGCGGTGCAGGCCTCGCCCATGTTGCGCATCTTGGCCACCATGGCGCCCTCGACGGCGGCGTCGAGGTCGGCGTCGGCGAAGACCAGGAACGGCGCGTTGCCGCCGAGCTCCATGCTGACGCGCTGGAGCTGGTCGGCCGACTGGCGCACCAGGGTGCGGCCCACGCCGGTGGAGCCGGTGAAGGAGACCTTGCGCAGCCGGTCGTCGCCCTGCAGCGCCTGGCTCATCTCCTTGGCGTGGGTCGAGGGCAGCACGTTGAGCACCCCGTCGGGCAGCCCGGCCTCACCGAGGATCGCGGCCAGCGCCAGCATCGTCAGCGGCGTCTGGGCGGCCGGCTTGATGACCATCGTGCAGCCCGCGGCGACCGCCGGGCCGATCTTGCGGGTGCCCATCGCGAGCGGGAAGTTCCAGGGCGTGACGAAGAAGCAGGGACCGACCGGCTTCTTGATCGTCAGCAGGCGGCTGCCGCCGGCCGGCGCCTGCATCCAGCGGCCGTGGATGCGCACGGCCTCCTCGGCGTACCAGCGGAAGAACTCGTTGCCGTAGGCGACCTCGCCCTTGGCCTCCTTGATGGTCTTGCCCATCTCCAGGCTCATCAGCCGGGCCAGGTCGTCGGCGCGCTCACCGATCATCTCGAAGGCGCGGCGCAGGATCTCGCCACGCTCCCGGGGCGGGGTGGCCGCCCACCCGGCCTGGGCGGCCACGGCGGCGTCGAGCGCCTCGACCGCGTCGCCCACCGACGCGTCGGCGACCCGGGTCAGCTCCGAGCCGTCGGCCGGGTCGTGCACGGCGAAGGTGGCGCCGTCCTCGGCGTCGCGCCACCGGCCCCCCACGAGGAGCCGACGGTGCTCGTCGGGCAGCAGGGCGGCGAGGTCGGGAGTCTGGTCAGCACCGTTCATGGCGCGATCCTCGCACCACGATCTCCTTCTCCCAACGCTTCACCCGGCCGGGCGCGTCGTGGCATACTCGAGATGTCGACTTCGGAGGGAGCACTCAGAAGACGGCTGTGGACCCCTCGCCGACCCCATGCGGCGGGGGGTTCATCTGTTCGGTGCCAGCCCGGTGCCAGCCCGCACCAGCCCGGGGGGGGGGCTCAGCCGGCCGCGCGCAGCAGCGCCTCGACGAGCGGACCGGCCGTGCCGGAGCCGGAGTCGCCCACCTCGACGTACGCCGCGACCGCCAGGTCGCCCTGGGCCGCGACCATCCAGGCGTGGGTGAGCACCTTGCCGTCCCGCTCGAACTCGGCGGTGCCGGTCTTGGCCAGCACGGCGGGGCCGGGCACGTCGGCGAGGCCTCGCCCGCTGCCGGAGACGACCACCTCGCGCAGCATCGAGCGCAGCGCCTCGGCCTCGCCCTGCGTCAGCGGCGCGGCCCCCTCGGGCGGGTCGTCGGTGTAGCCCTCGACCAGGGTCGGGACGACGGTCGCTCCCTCCTGGACGCTGGCGATGACCGCGGCCATCACCATCGGCGAGGCCAGCACCCGGCCCTGCCCGATGAGCGAGGCGGCCGCCTCGGTCTCGCTCTCGGGCTGCGGCACGCTGCCGAAGTACGCCGGGAAGCCCAGGTCGTGGTCGATGCCCATGCCCAGCGTGGCCGCGGCGTCGTAGAGGTCGGTGCCGTCGAGGCGACCGGACTCGGCGATCAGCGCGGTGTTGCACGAGCTGGCGATCGCGCGGCGCAGCGGGATCCGGCCGAGGTCGGCCGAGGGGTAGTCGGAGTAGTTGGTGAACGCCTTGCCGTCGACGACGACCCGCGGGCTGCAGGTCACCGTGGTCGAGGGGCTCATCCCGGCGCGGAGCAGGGCCAGGCTGGTGACGATCTTGAAGGTGCTGCCGGGCGCGGCCTGGCCGAAGGTCGCGACGTTCGTGGCCCCGACCCCGGGGCCGTTGGCCGCGGCGAGCACCTCGCCGTCGCTGGGGCGCAGCGCGACCAGCGCGCTGGCCGGGCCGACGTCGGCCAGCAGCGACTCGGCGGTGCGCTGCAGGCCGACGTCGAGGCTCAGGCGCAGGTCCTCGCCGTCGGTGGCCGGCAGTGCGACCAGCTCGCGCTCGCCGCCCCCGGCCCCCGGGTCCTCGTCGACGGCGCGCACGAGCATGCCCGGGCTGCCCCGCAGCTCCTCGTCGTAGCGCGCCTGCAGCCCCGAGAGCCCGGCGCGGTCCCCGACGCGGTAGACGCCGGGCCGGGCCTCCATCATCTCGGCAGTCACCTCGCCGACGCTGCCGAGCAGCTCGGCGGCGAAGTCGCGGGTGGGCGCGAGCGCCTGCTCCGAGGAGATCGCCTTGATGCCGGCGAACGTGTCGGAGCCCTGCGACAGCGACGCCGGCACGTCGCCGACGCGGTAGACGATCCCCTCGACGAAGGCCTCGGGCCCGGCCCCCGCGACCCGGGCGCGGTAGGTCTTCTTGTCGAGGTCCGCGAGCTCGGCGAGCCGCTCGGCGGCCCGCAGCGCCTGCTGCTTCGACACCGCCGACCGGTCGACCCCGAAGCGCACGACCGCCCGGGGGGTGACGATGCGCTTGCCGCCGGCACCGAGCACGTCGCCGCGCGAGGCCCCCAGGGTGGAGGCGTCGAGCACCTCGCCGTCGTCGAGGCTGGGCTCGACCACGGACGGCTGCCACACCGCGCGCCACTCGTCGTCGACCAGGCGCAGGCTGGTGGTGGTCTCGTAGGACCAGTCCCCGGCGGGCAGCCGCCAGGTCCAGCCCAGGTCGACCTCGGCCACGTCGCGGCTGTCGCTGACCGTGAGCACCTCGACCTGCGGCTCGAGGCTCGCGAAGGCCGGCTCGAGCCCCGCGACCACGGCCGCGTGCGCCTCGTCGGCCTCGGTGGCGGCCGGCTCGGCCAGCGGGACCGAGCCGGGCTCGCCGGCCGCGAGGGCGGCGGCGTACGCCTCGGCGGCGGGGCGCGCGTCGGGCCCGCCCACCGTGTCGGCGACCTGGTCGCAGCCGGTCAGGCCGGCCGCGACCAGCGCGGCGGCGCCCAGCAGGGCAGGGGTCCCGAGACGTCGCATGCGACGTTCCTACCAGCCCCCGCCCCCAGGGCCCGGGAGCCCCGCGAGGGGCAGCGTCCCTACGGCTTCTTGTGGCGCGCCTTCTTGCGGTCGAAGTCGCCCGCGGGCTTGTCGCCGCGGGGCGGGCGCGCCACGGAGCTGCGGGGGCCGTTGTCGGCGCGCAGCTCGATCAGCTTGCCGGAGATGCGGGTCTCGGCCAGGGCCGAGAACACCTCCGGGCCCAGGTCGGCCGGCAGCTCGACGAGCGAGAAGTCGGGGCGGATCTGGATCTTGCCGAAGTCGCTGCGCGAGAGCCCGCCCTCGTTGGCGAGCGCCCCGACGATCTGGCGCGGCTCGACCTTGTGCCGCTTGCCCACGTTGATGCGGTACGTCGCCAGGTTGGTGTCGCCGCCGCGGCGCGGGGCCCGCTCGGCGCGGGCCTTGCCGGCCCGCTCGTCGCGACCGCCCGGCTCGGAGCGGCGCTCCTCGCGCTGGGCGCGGGCCCGGTCGGCCTCGGGGTCGATCAGCAGCGGGGTCTCGCCCTGCGAGAGCACCGCCAGGGCCGCGGCCACGTCGACCTCGGGCACGTCGTGCTCGCGCACGTAGTGGGCCACGATGTCGCGGAAGCGGTCGATGCGCGCGGTGTTGGCCAGCGCCTCGGTGATCTGGTCGTCGAAGCGCGCCAGCCGGGTGGAGTTGACGTCCTCGGCGGTCGGCAGCTGCATCTGGGTCAGCGGCTGCTTGGTGGCCTTCTCGATGTGCTTGAGCAGGTAGCGCTCGCGCGGGGTGATGAAGGAGATCGCGTCGCCGGTGCGTCCCGCGCGGCCGGTGCGGCCGATGCGGTGCACGTAGGACTCGGTGTCGGTGGGGATGTCGTAGTTGACGACGTGGCTGATCCGCTCGACGTCGAGACCGCGGGCGGCGACGTCGGTGGCGACCAGGATGTCGAGCTTGCCGGCCTTGAGCTGGTTGACGGTCCGCTCGCGCTGCGCCTGGGCGACGTCGCCGTTGATGGCGGCCGCGGAGTAGCCGCGGGCGCGCAGCTTCTCGGCCAGGGTCTCGGTCTCGTTCTTGGTGCGGACGAAGACGATCATCCCCTCGAAGTTCTCGACCTCGAGGATGCGGGTGAGGGCGTCGACCTTCTGCGGGTAGGAGACCGTGAGGTAGCGCTGGGTGATGTTGGCGGCGGTCGTCGCGCTGCGCTTGACGGTGATCTCGGCCGGGTTGCTCAGGTACTGCTTGGAGAGCCGGCGGATCTGCGCGGGCATGGTGGCCGAGAACAGCGCCACCTGCTTGTCGTCGGGGGTCTCGGCCAGGATCGTCTCGACGTCCTCGGCGAAGCCCATGTTGAGCATCTCGTCGGCCTCGTCGAGGACCAGGAAGCGCAGCTGCGACAGGTCCAGGGTGCCCTTGTCGAGGTGGTCCATGATCCGGCCGGGGGTGCCGACGACCACGTGGACGCCGCGACGCAGCGCGGAGAGCTGCACGCCGTAGGCCTGGCCGCCGTAGACCGGCAGCACGTGCACGCCGCGCATCCGGGCGGCGTACTTCTCGAACGCCTCGCACACCTGGAGCGCGAGCTCACGGGTGGGGGCGAGCACGAGCGCCTGCGGGCTCTTCTGCGCGATGTCGAGGTTGGAGAGGATCGGCAGGGCGAACGCGGCGGTCTTGCCGGTGCCGGTCTGCGCGAGGCCCACGACGTCGCGGCCCTCGAGGAGGGTCGGGATCGTGGCGGCCTGGATGGCCGACGGGGTCTCGTAGCCCACGTCGGACAGTGCCTTGAGCACCGGCTCGGACAGACCGAGATCGACGAAGGTCGGCACCTGATCGTCGACGGTCGTGGGGTCGGTGTCAGAGGAAGTCACTGCCATAAGGTAGTGGGTCGCGGGCGTGGGCCCCGATTCCTGCGCGCGGTGGCCTGGATCACCCGCACCCTCCGGGGCCCTCCCCGACCCGCTGCCCGACCCACTGTCCGGCCCACTGCACGGCTCACTGCCGGGCTCACTCCACGGTGACCGACTTGGCCAGGTTGCGGGGCTTGTCGGCGTCGAGCCCGAGGTGCTTCGCGGCGTGGTAGGCCAGCACCTGCAGCGGGATCGTCAGCAGGATCGGGTCGATCTCGCGCTCGTTGCGGGGTACGTCGATGCGGTGCGTGCCGGGGGCGGCCGACAGGTCGCCCAGGTCCACGCCCTCGTGGGTGACGACCACCAGCGGTCCGCGGCGCGCCGCGATCTCGTGGAGCGCGGCGACGTTGCGCTCGACGAGCTCGTCGTCGGGCACCAGCGCCACGGTCGGCACCGCCTCGCTGATCAGCGCCAGCGGGCCGTGCTTGAGCTCGGAGGTCTGGTAGGCCTCGGCGTGGCGGTAGGTGATCTCCTTGAACTTCTGCGCGCCCTCGCGGGCGACCGGGAAGCCGCGCACCCGGCCGATGAAGAACAGGCTGTCGGCCTCGGCGAGGCGCTGGGCGACCTCCTCGAGCTCGCCGTCGCGGTCGAGGACCGACTGGATCTGCTCGGGCAGCCGCTGCAGCCCGGCGATGAGCCGCTTGCCGTCGGCGATGGAGAGGTCGCGCACCCGACCGAGCTGGAGCGCGAGCAGCGAGAAGGCCAGGAACATCGTGGTCAGCGCCTTGGTGCTGGCCACCGCGACCTCGGGGCCGGCGTGCAGGTAGATGCCGCCGTCGCACTCGCGGGCGATCGCGCTGCCCACGACGTTGACCAGCCCGACCACGCGACCGCCCTTGCGCCGGATCTCCTGCACCGCCAGCAGCGTGTCGATGGTCTCGCCCGACTGGCTGACGGCGACGTAGAGGGTGTCGGGCTCGATGACCGGGTCGCGGTAGCGGAACTCGCTGGCCGCCTCGGCGTCGGCGGGGATGCGGGCGAGCTCCTCGATCATGGAGGCCCCCATCTGCCCCACGTAGTACGCCGAGCCGCAGCCCAGGATCTTGACCCGGCGGATCGCCCGCAGCTCGCGGGCGTCGAGGTTGAGGCCGCCGAGGTGGGAGGTGCCGAACCGCTCGTCGAGGCGCCCGCGCAGCACCCGCTCGGCCGCGCGCGGCTGGTCGAGCATCTCGGCGTGCATGAACGACTCGTGCTCGCCGATCTCGTACGCCGCCGGGTCGACGTCGACGCGCGAGGCGTCGCGGTGGGTGCGGTGCAGCTGGGCGGTGTCGTGGCGGTAGGTGGTGAAGCCCTGCGCCGTGACGGTGGCCATCTCGCCGTCGTCGAGGTAGGCGACGGTGGTGGTGTAGCGCACCAGCGCGGCCAGGTCGCTGGCCACGTGCATCTCCTTGTCGCCGACACCGACGATCAGGGGGCTGCCGTTGCGGGCCACCACGATCCGGTCGGGGAAGTCGGCGTGCACGACCGCCAGGCCGTAGGTGCCCTCGACGGCGCTGAGGGCGTCGGCGACCCGGCCCTCGAGGGTGTCGGCGCCGGAGCGGGCCACCAGGTGGGCGATGACCTCGGTGTCGGTGTCGGAGGACAGCTCGACGCCCTCGTCGGTGAGCATCGCGCGCAGCGACGAGGCGTTGTCGAGGATGCCGTTGTGCACCACAGCGACGCGGCTGGCGACGTCGGTGTGGGGGTGCGCGTTGTGGTCGGTGGCCGGGCCGTGGGTGGCCCAGCGGGTGTGCCCGATGCCGACCTTGCCGCCGAAGCGGGCCGGCAGCTCCTCGGCGAGGTCGCGCACCCGGCCCGAGCGCTTGGCCACCCGCAGCGCGCCGGCGGTGCCCAGCACCGCCATGCCGGCGGAGTCGTAGCCGCGGTGCTCGAGGCGCCCGAGGCCCTCGAGGAGCAGGGGGGCGGCCTGCTGGGTGCCGATGTAGCCGACGATTCCGCACATGCTGGTGTCTCCTGGCTGGTTGGGGCCGGTTGAGGGCCGGTTGAAGGGTGCTGGACGGCTCAGCCGTAGATCATCCGGCGCAGCTGGCGCTCGGACAGGGTGGGCGGGGCCACGACGCGCTCGGCCAGCTCGGCCGCGACGCGCGTGAAGATCTCGGGGTTGCGCAGCCCGCGCAGCTGCAGCGCGGCGTGGCGACGGCGTACGTAGTCCTCGACGCTCTCGCGGTGGAAGGCCACCACGTCACCGACGACGCGGCGCGCCTCGGCCTCGTCGAGGCCGGTGGTGGCCACCAGGTGCTGCACCAGGGGCGCCACCGGGTCGGGGGCGCCAATCCCCCGCTGCACGACCGTCACCCCGTCAATCTGCTCGATAGGGGGTCGTCGACGCAAGATCCTGCCCGATTCCGGGCAAGAACCGGTGCATCGGCTCGGATCTTCACTTCCGGTGGTCAGCGGCCCGAGAGGGGTGTTATGTTAGGTGAACAGAAGGTGAACAGGAGGTGTCCGATGACGGACTCGCAGATGACCGGTGGCCCCACTCGCAGCTGGGTGCTGGTGACCGACGCGGACGGACGTTCGCACCTGGAGTCGCGGTGGACCACGCCCCAGCCCGCCCCGGCCGCCGCACCCGTGCCGGCGACCCAGGCTGCCTGAGGCGTCCCGCACCCCATCCAGTCGCACGAGCCGCGTCCCACCGGGACGCGGCTCGTTCGCGTTCCCGGACCCCGTCGAGAAAAAGATCTGCGGCCCGGGAATGATCTCGCGGCGCCATGGCTTAGGTAGTTGAATCTTCACCCACGACTTCCCAGGAGCACCCCATGGCCATCTTCCGCAAGAACGACACCACCGCCCACGCCTTCGACGCGCCCACCGCCGCCCTGGAGGACATCTCCGGCGACTACACCATCGACGCCAGCCACAGCCGCCTCGGCTTCAGCGCCCGGCACGCGATGGTCACCACCGTGCGCGGGCAGTTCACCGACTGGTCGGGCACCGCCCACGTCGACACCGCCGACCCGGCCGCCTCCTCGGTCTCCCTCACCATCCGCACCGCCTCGATCGACACCGGCAACGCCGACCGCAACGCCCACCTGGCCTCCGCCGACTTCTTCGACGCCGAGAACCACCCCGAGATCACCTTCGTCTCCACCCACGTCACCCGCGACGGCGACGACTGGACCATCGCCGGCGACCTGACCATCAAGGGCGTCACCCAGCCGGTCACGATCGAGTTCGAGTCGACCGGCTCGGCCCAGGACCCGTTCGGCTACCTGCGCATCGGCTTCGAGGGCGGCACCTCGATCAACCGCAAGGACTGGGGCCTGACCTGGAACGCGGCCCTCGAGACCGGTGGCGTGCTGGTGTCGGAGAAGATCAAGCTCGACTTCGACGTCTCGGCGATCCGCAACGCCTGATCCCTGCGCGGCCCCGGGACGTCATGCCCCAGGCACGGACGGACGTCCTGCCCGTACGACGTCCCGGGCGCCCGCCGCGGAAATCAGGTGCCGGGGGTGCCCGCCCGGGTGCACCATCGGCGCATGAGCACGACGCCGGCACCGCTGCCCCCCGGGCTGCGCACCCGCACCCTGACCCTCGACGACGCCGCGGCCGTGGCCGACCTGGTGCGCGCCGAGGAGACGGTCGACCTCGGCGCGCCCGAGGTCGACGTCGAGGACATCCGCGCCGACTGGCTGCGTCCCAGCTACGACCTCGCCTCGAGCGCCGTCGGCGTCGAGGACCCCGCGGCCGGCGGGCGGCTCGTGGCCTACGTCGACCACGCCGGTGACGACGTCGCCTACGCCGCGGTCGACCCCGCCCACCAGGGTCGCGGCATCGGCACCTGGCTCGCAGGGTGGGTGCAGCAGCGCGCCCGGGAGCGTGGCGCCACGCGGGTCGGCAGCCAGGTGCCGCAGGACAGCGCCGCCGACCGGCTGATGGCCGCCCTGGGCTACCGGGTGCGCTGGACCGCCTGGGACCTGGAGCTGCCCGAGGGCGTCACCATGCCCGCCGCCCCGCTGGCCGCCGGGCACACGCTGCGCGACGCCGACCCGGCCGACCGGGAGGCGGCCTGGACGCTGCTCGAGGACTGCTTCCTGGAGTGGGCCGAACGGCCCCGCCAGCCGCTGGCCGACTTCGGCGCGCGGGTCTGGGACCGCGAGGGCCACCAGCCCTGGAACCTGCGGCTGGTGCACGACGCGGACGGCGTCCTGGTCGGCGCCACCCACGTGCACCTGGCCGGCGGGGGCGGCTACGTCGCCAAGGTCGGCGTACGTCGCGACCGTCGTGGGCAGGGCCTGGCCGCGGCGATGCTGGTCGACGCCTTCGCCCTGGCCCGGGAGCACGGGGCGACCCGCTGCTACCTCTCCACCGACTCGCGCACCGGGGCGCTCGGGCTCTACGAGAAGGTCGGGATGGTCGTCTCCTCGACCTGGGTGAACCGCGCGATCGACCTCTGAGCCGGGCCGTCCCGGCGACCTCTGGGAGGCTGTCCCGGTGAGCAGCCCGACCAGCACCACGCAGCCCGACCTGCACGGGGCCGGGCTGCAGCGCTCGCTCATCGCCCTGATCCAGGTGCTCGGGCTGGCGGTGTGGTTCTCGGCGACCGCGATCGCGCCCACGCTGCGCGGCGAGTGGGGGCTCGGCGACACCTCGGTGGTGTGGCTGACCGGTGCGGTCCAGATCGGCTTCGTCGTGGGGGCGCTGACCTCCAGCGTGCTCAACCTGCCCGACCGGATGCCGCCGCAGCGGCTGGTGGCCCTGTGCGCCTTCGGCGCGGCCGCGTCGACGTCGCTGCTGGCGCTGGCCGCCGACGGGCTGGCCCTGGCCCTGCCGCTGCGCTTCCTGACCGGGGCCTTCCTCGCCGGGGTCTACCCGGTCGGCATGAAGCTGATGGCCTCCTGGTCGCTGCCGGTCGACCGCGGTCGCGCGTTCGGCGTGCTCGTCGGCTCGCTGACCCTCGGCTCGGCGCTGCCGCACCTGATCAGCGCCTCGGGGCCGCTGCCGTGGCGCGCGGTGATGCTCACCGCCGCCGCCCTCACCCTCGGCGCCGGGCTCGTGGCGCTCACGGTGCTGCGCCCCGGGCCGCTGCTGGCGCCGGGCCAGCGCCCGCAGGCACGGCACGCGCTCGCCGGGCTCAGCAGCCGCGCCCCGCTGCTGGCCAACCTCGGCTACTTCGGCCACATGTGGGAGCTCTACGCGCTGTGGACCTGGCTGCCGGCCTTCCTCGTGCACCAGCCGGCGTGGGAGCTCTCGGGGGCCGGGGTGAGCGCGCTGACCTTCCTGACCGTGGGCGTGGCGGGTCTCGTCGGCGCCCTGCTCGGGGGCTGGGGCGCCGACCGGTACGGCCGCTCGGCCGCGGCCGTCGCCGCGATGGCGACCAGCGCGGCCTGCTGCCTGCTCGCCCCGCTGCTCTGGTCGACCGGACCGGTGCTGCTGGTGGTCTTCCTGCTGGTGTGGGGCGCGTCGGTGATCGCCGACTCCGGGGTCTTCTCCACCGCGCTGAGCGAGAGCACCGACCAGCGCTACGTCGGCACCGCGCTGAGCGTGCAGACCGCGATCGGCTTCACGCTCTCGGTGGTGACCATCCAGCTGCTGCCGCTGCTCGCCGACGCGGTCGGGTGGCGCTACGCCTTCTGGCTGCTCGCGCCGGGCCCGGCGCTGGGCGCGCTGGCGATGCTGCGCCTGGGTCGGATCACGGCACCTCGACGGTCGTGACCACCGAGGTGACCGAGGGCCGGCGGGGGGTGGAGGAGAAGCCGAAGTCGGGAGCGGGGTGCACGGGCGCGAGCGCGCCGAGGTCCCGCCCCTCCAGCCGTCCCCGGATCGCGGTCACCGCGTGGTGGTCGGTGGCGCCGTACCACTCGCGGCGCCCGTGGCCGGCCGACCCGCGGGTCCGCACGCCCCGCATCACGACCCGGGCGACCGGGTCGACCGCTGCGCAGAAGGCGGGCGACGTCGCCACCGGGTCGGGTACCAGGCCCAGCAGCCGGCCCAGCGGGGTGCGCCCGCCCACGTCGAGGTCGAGCTCGAGGGAGTCGGCCCGCACCGACCAGGCACCGGCCGGGCCGGTGGTCTCGAAGGCCTCGACCCGGACCTCGTCGAAGGTGTAGGTCGAGGCGATGAACTCGGCGACCCGCTCGGTGGGGGCCAGCAGCAGCCGGTGACCCGAGGGCAGCGCGACCATCGCGTCGGAGAACGGGCCCCACGGGGTCCGGTCCCAGCGCCCGACGACCACGCGCACGCCGGTGGTGCTGCCGACGCCGGCGATCCGGCCGTGGAAGCGTTGACGCATGCTGCGAGCCTAGGGGCCGGGCCTCACCCCCCGGCGTTCCAGATGTCGTTGGTGCAGCGCCAGGTGCCGCCCTCGCGGCGCCACGTCGTGAGGACCCGCCCCTCCATGACCACGGGTGTGCCGTCCTCGCCGGTCATCTCGACCCGGTTGGTGCCCCGGATCCAGGCCATCGAGCCGTCGTCGGAGAGCTCGATCTCGCCGGTCTCCCACGAGATGCGGAAGCCGGGGATGGCCGTGCTCGCGGTGACGTAGGCGCGCAGCGCGTCCTTGCCGCGCACCTCGTCCATGCCGGGTGGCACGACGACGGCGTCGTCGCTCCAGTACTCCAGGACCTCCTCCAGCGGGGCGCCGGACGAGGCGGCCGCCGACCAGGCGGCGTCGCGGGACCGCAGCTCGTCGCGCAGGGCGTCGGTCGTGGTGCTGCTCGTGGTGTCGAGGGTGTCGCTCATCGGGACCTCCGGGATGACCGACCCGCCCCATGCGGGCCGGACCTCTCATCGTCGCACCGGCGGTCGCCAGCAGGAAGAGCCGCCAGTCCGGTCGCCCGTCGACCGTGCTCAGTTGTGGCCGAGCCGGTCGAAGGCGCGGGTGGCCGCGTCGACGATGTCGTCGGGCTCGGCGTCGATGGAGCCCTCCAGCCAGGCCGAGACCAGCTTCTCCACGCCTCCGATGAACATCAGCCCGGCGAGCTCGCCGTCGCGGCCCTCCAGCGCGTCGGTGCCGTAGAGCGCGGCGGCCTCGGAGGCGGCGTACGCACCGAAGCCGCGCAGCATCGCGCTGCGCGGGCCGCTCAGGGTCGGGCGGGCGGCACCGCGCAGGATCGCGACCCGGCCCTTGCGCGGGTCGTCGGTGATGACGTGCACGAAGGCCGCCACCGCGGCCCGCACCCGCTCGGCGGGGCCGCCCTCGGTGCTGGTGATGGCCTCGTCGACGACGGTGCGGATCTCGTCGGTGATCTCGGCCAGCAGCGCCAGCAGCGCCTCGTCGAGGTTGGCGAACTGCTCGTAGAAGTAGCGCTCCGTCAGGCCGGCCTCGGCGCAGATGCGGGTCATCGTCACCGGCGGCCCGTCGACGCGCGCCCACACCTCGAGGGTCGCGGCGACCAGCTGCTCACGGCGCGCGGCGACACGCTCCTGGGCGCTCTGCCCGCGGTAGCGACCCGCTTTGACGGCCATGGGGGCATGGTGCCACGGGCGGGCGGGTGCGCCGACCACCCCGGCAGCGTGCCCGTCGAGAGTATTGACAGGACGTCCTGCCTGAATGACGATCTGCGCGTGGCCCGAATCCCTGCTCCGCACCTGCCCGCCGTCCGTGACCGAGTCGTCGTGGTGACCGGGGGTGCCCGCGGCATCGGTCTCGCCACGGCGGGGCGCTTCGCGGCCGCGGGCGCGCTGGTGCTGCTCGGCGACCTCGACGTCGAGGCCGCCCGCGACGCGGCCCGCACCGTGGGCGCGGCCACCGGTGCCCCCGACCGGGTGCGCGGGGTGCACCTCGACGTCACCGACCGGGCGTCCTTCGCCGCCCTGGTGGACGAGGCGCAGGCCTGGGGACCCGTGGAGGTCCTGGTCAACAACGCCGGCATCATGCCGCTGGGCCCGGTGCTCGAGCAGCCCGACGCCGTCATCGACAAGGCCCTCGGGGTCAACCTGCGCGCCGTGGTCACCGGCACCCGGCTGGTCGCGCCCGGCATGGTCGAGCGGCGCCGCGGCCACGTCGTCAACATCGCCTCCGCCGTGGGCCGGCTCGGGCTCGCCGGCGGTGCGGTCTACTCCGCCTCCAAGTTCGGGGTCCTCGGCTTCTCCGAGGCGGCGATGGGCGAGCTCGCACCGCACGGCGTGCACGTCTCGTGCGTGCTGCCCACCGTGGTCGCCACCGAGCTGTCGGCCGGGGTCGCCGCCACCCGCGGCATGCGGCCCTGCACCCCCGAGCAGGTCGCCGACACCGTGCTCGACGTCGTGCGCCGCCCACGCTTCGAGACCTGGGTGCCCGGCTACGCCAAGGGGCTGTTCCACACCAGCAACGCGCTCCCGCGCCGGGTGCGCCGCCTCGTCAGCCACGCCCTGCACGCCGACTCCAGCCTCAGCGACGTCGACCAGGGCGCCCGCGCCGGCTACGAGCAGCGCGCCCAGCGCTGACCAGCCCACCTCGCCGACCCGGCCCGAATGTCGCGCTGACCCGGCCCGTACTTCGCACCGAGTCGGCGCGAACCGACCCCCTGCGCCCCGGAACCTCCGTACCCTCGTGCTCGTGCCCACCTCCCGCTCCCGGTGCGCGGCGCTCCTGGTCGCGGCCGGGCTCGCGCTGACCGGGCTCCCGCCCCAGGCCGGCGCCGACGCGCCCGCGCTGGCCGAGCGCGACCCCCGCAGGACCCAGGGGCTCTTCGTCGACCCGCTGATGCCCGCCGCCCAGCAGGGTCCGGCGTACGCCGACATCGCCAAGCGCGCGCAGGCGCTGTGGCTCTCCAACGAGTACTACCCGCGCGACCAGGTGGCCGACGTCGTGCGGGCCTACACCTCGCGCGCGGCGCAGGCCGGCAAGACGCCGATGCTGGTCGTCTACGCGATCCCCGACCGCGACTGCGGCCTGTACTCCTCCGGCGGCCTCCCCGGCGCCGACGCCTACCGCTCCTGGGTGGCCGAGGTCGCCGCCGGCGCCAGGGGCAGCAAGGCCCTGGTCGTCGTGGAGCCCGACGCGATCGGCTTCTACGGCCACGACGAGTGCGCCAACGGCCGCGAGCGGCTGCTGCTCCTGCGCAGCGCCGTGCGCAAGCTGAGCAGGGCCGGCGCCTGGGTCTACCTCGACGCCGCCCACTCCGGCTGGACGCCGTACGCCGACCGCGCGCGGCTGCTGAAGAAGGCCGGCGTCGGCCTGGGCCGCGGCATCAGCACCAACGTCGCCAACTACCGCCGGCTCGGCCAGGAGAAGGCGTACGCCGAGACGCTGCTGCGCTCGCTGCGCCAGGACGGCGTCAAGGGTCTGCGCTACGTCGTGGACACCTCGCGCAACGGCGCCCGCAAGCCCGTCGACGGCGACGTCACCAACCCGACCTGGGCGCGCCTGGGCAAGCCGCCGAAGATGCGGTTCGACGGTCGCTTCGACGGCACGCTGTGGGTCAAGCACCCCGGCGAGTCGGACGGCCCGGTCAACGGCGGACCCTCGTCGGGGCAGTGGTGCGACCTGCTCGCCGACCGGCTGCTGGGCCGCGACGACCCGGGCCCCGGCTGCTGACTACCAGCCCCAGGAGCCCGGGATCCCCTTGAAGGGCCCGACGACGCGGCTGGTGATCCAGCCGCCGTAGAACCCGCCCTCCTGCGCCACCACGACCTCGCCGTCGACCCGGCAGGCGTCGACGGCCAGCGGCGTGACCGCGACCGCGTCGGCCAGCGCGGCGAAGGCCGGCGTCGGGGCCGGGTAGGTCCACGCCGCCCGCGGGGCGACCACCGGCGTGCCGTCGGGGCCCGGGCCGCCCACGAGGTCGAAGTAGGCGGCGTACCCCTTCCACTCGCAGGCCGACGAGCCGTCGGTGGGCCGCAGCACGCCCTCGGCGAAGGCCTCGCGCGGCAGGTAGTAGGTCGGCGGGTGGCTGGTTTCCAGGACCCGCCAGGACCGGGTGGTGCGGGCGACGACGACACCGCGCAGCTCGACCTCGATGCTCTCGGAGGACTCCTCCAGCGCCGGCGGGCGCGGGTAGTCCCACACGGACTCCTGCCCGGGGCCGGGCTTCTCAGGTCGGGGGCGCATGGCGCCAGTGAACTCCCACGCACCAACCGCACCTCGTCGGTGCCCGCGCCGAGTCGGCTCGTTCGAACCGGCCGGCTCGCGGTGGGGTCAGTCGGTGGCGGGCTGCTCCTGCGCGTGGCGCAGGTGCATCAGCTCGAGGGCCGTGGTGAGGTCCTCGGCGCTCTCGTAGGTGGCGGGCGCCTGGTCGATGAGCACGCTCGCCCAGGTGGGCTCGTCGGTCAGCACCTCGTGGCCGAAGTACTCCTCGATGGCCGCCGTGGCCCCCTGCATGTCGAGTGTCATCCCTCCATAGTGCCAGGCCAGAAGGGGTGAGGCGCCGGTCGTGACCGTTCTGTGGCCACATCCCCCCACCCTTGGGGATGGCCGTGGCCCCTGCGCGACCCGGTAGGCATGACCTGTGACCCACCCCAGCAGCTCGACCACAGAGGCCCTCGCCCCGCACGTCATGGTGCTCTTCGGCGCCACCGGCGACCTGGCGGCCCGCAAGCTCTTCCCGGGCCTCTACCGCCTGGCGGCGCAGGGCCGCCTGCCCGACGAGTACGCCGTCATCGGCAGCGGGCGGCACTCCCCCGGCAGCGACGACGAGTTCCGCCAGCAGGTGCGCGAGGCGCTCGGCGAGAGCGTCGAGGACCTCGACGACGAGGTGGCCGACGCGCTGCTGGAGCGGGTGTCGTTCTGCACCTCCGACGCCGACGACGGCGCCGACCTGGCGGCCGCGGTGCGCGCGGCCGAGGAGAGCCTCGGGGCCGACGGGGGCACCGACGGGGTACGCCGGCTGGTCTACCTGTCGGTGCCCCCGGCGGCGATGGAGCCGATGATCGCGATGCTCGGGCGCGAGGAGCTGACCGAGCGGGCGCGGCTGGTCGTGGAGAAGCCGTTCGGCCTGGACCTCGACTCCGCCCGCGAGCTCGACGCGGCCCTCAAGGAGGTCGTCGACGAGGAGCAGGTCTTCCGCATCGACCACTTCCTGGGCAAGGAGGCGGTGCAGAACATCCTGGCGCTGCGCTTCGCCAACGGGCTCTTCGAGCCGTCCTGGAACGCCCGCCACATCGACTCGGTGCAGATCGACGTGCCCGAGGACCTCGGCCTCGAGGGCCGGGGCAGCTTCTACGAGTCCACGGGCGCGCTGCGGGACATGATCTCGACCCACCTGACCCAGCTGCTGGGCCTGGTGGCGCTCGAGGAGGCCTGCCGCTTCGACGCCGACGAGCTGCGCGACGCGAAGTCGGCCGTCTTCGCCGCGATGCGCCCGCTCGACCCCTCCCGCGTGGTGCTGGGCCAGTTCGAGGGCTACCGCGACGACGAGGACGTCGCCGACGACTCCGAGGTCGAGACCTTCGTGGCCCTCGAGGCCTGGATCGACAACGACCGCTGGCGCGACGTGCCGTTCTACCTGCGCACCGGCAAGGCGCTCGCCGAGGGCCGGCGCACCATCACGCTGCGCTTCCGCACGCCGCACACCGAGATCTTCAACGGCTCCGTGGCCTGCAACGAGCTGGTCCTCGAGCTGACCGACCAGCCGCAGGTGCACGTCGAGCTGCAGGCCAAGAAGCCCGGGCCCGACATGGACCTGGTCAAGGCGGTGATGAGCCTCGACTTCGCCGAGGACGTCGACGAGGGCGACCCGCTGGAGGCCTACGAGCGGCTGCTGCTCGACGTGCTGCGCGGCGAGCGCACCCTCTTCACCCGCTCCGACGAGGTCGAGCGGATCTGGGAGGTCTGCCAGCCGGTGCTCGACTCGCCCCCCGAGGTGCACTCCTACGAGCAGGGCTCGTGGGGCCCCCAGGCCGCCCTCGACCTGGCCCGCGGCGGCTGGCACCTGGGGCGCTGAGCGGCGCCGGCCGGGCTCAGCGGGCGTTCTCGCGCAGCGTCGCGCCCCGGGCACCCCGCACGGTGAGCACGGCGCTGACCAGCGCCACGGCACCGAAGAGCACCGCGGTCAGCAGCGCCAGCAGCGCCAGCCGCACGGGGTCGACACCGGCGACCAGCTCGGGCGTCGACAGCGTCTCGGCGTAGCCGAGGGTGACGGTGCGCAGCACGACGTACTGCGCGAGCGCGCCGGCGGCCAGCCCCGCCACGGCGGTGCTGCCCAGCACCACGCCCAGCTCGCGCGCCACCGCGCCCATCACCTCGCGCCGCGGCACCCCCACCACCCGCAGCGAGGCGGCGTCGCGACGGCGCGCGGGCAGCTGCACGGCGGTGCTGACGCCGAGGGCCGCCACCGCCATCACCAGCACCAGCACCGCCACGACGGCGTACAGCCGCAGGGCCAGGGCGTACGCCTCGCCGTCGAGGCCGGCGCGCACGTCGCCGAAGGTGCGGTCGACCGAGAGCCCGGCCGCGCGCAGCTGCTCGGAGACGTCCTCGGGGGTGTCGGCGCGGGCCAGGACCACCACCTCGGAGGAGTCCTGGTCGTAGACCTCGCGGTCGATGCTGACCATGTCGTAGTCGATGAGCAGCCCGCGCGGCCCCAGCAGCGGCACGCTCGTGGCCTCGACGACCGGGTGGACCGGGAAGCTCAGCGGTGAGCTGGTCGAGAAGGCGTTGGGGTCGGGCTCGGTGCGGGCGTCGAGCCCCTTGACCACCGGCAGGGCCTCGGGCACGTCGCCGGCGGTGAGCTGGAGGATCGCGGGCTCGCCCGTGGCCGCCTCCACGCGCAGGACGCCGTCGTCGTCGGTGAGGCGGGTGACGGCCTCGGGAGCCGACGCGTCGGCGGCCACCTTCCACCCGGCGCCGGTGACGGCCCCGTCGACCGGCTCGCCGTCGGCGAGCACGCCCCAGATCTCGACGACCCCCTGGATGTCGGTGCGCAGCGCGGCCGGGCCGCCGAAGGTCAGCCCCTCCAGGCGGCAGCCGCTGCGGCAGGCCGGCACCCGGGTCTCGAGGGTGCCCGAGCTGGGAGGCACGGGCAGGAAGGCGAACCGGACGTCGCCCTCGGCGGTGACCAGGCGCAGGCGCAGCACGAGGTCGTCGCTCGAGCGGGCCCGGTTGTCGACGACGACCCCGATCCGGCTGCCCTCCAGCAGCGGGACCTCGCCGGTCGGGCGCAGCCGCTCGGCGATCTCGGCGGTGGAGGTGCCGGGGGTCCACTGGTCCGACCACTGCGCCACGCGCTCGAGGCGGGAGGTGTCGGCGACGGTGAAGACCGGGCCGGTGCTCGAGAGGGTGCCGGCGGCCATCAGCCACTCGCCGTCGGGGTCGGCGGTGCGGCTCAGCGCCACGGTGCGGTCCAGCGACAGGTCGGAGGCCCACACCACGGCCGCGGGGGCCCGGGTCGCGGCCACGCTGGCGCGCCACTGGGAGGCCGAGTCGTAGACCCCGGCCCCGAAGACGCAGATCGCGATCGCCGCGGTGACCGGCAGGATCACCAGGGTGCCCTCGCGGCGCCGGCTGAGCGCGCGGGCGGCCACGAAGGTCGACAGCGACGAGCTGCGCGGGCCGCGGCGGGTCCACCAGCCGGCCAGCGCGGAGGTGGCCCGCGCGCCGCCGAGGCCCGCGACCACCGCGAGCAGCACCGGCAGCACCAGGTCGGTCACGTCGGGGTCGCCCGGCGCCGTCGACGACAGCTTGCTCAGCAGCACCACCAGGGCGCCGGCCACGAGCGCGAGCTGGGCGACCACGGCGCCGCGGCGCGCCCGCGCCGGACGGCGTACGCCGCCCAGCTGGGAGGCCAGGTCGACCCGCAGCACCAGCCCCACCGCGACGACCGCGACCAGGCCCGCGCCGAGCCCGACGCCGAGGCCGGCCAGCAGCGAGGTCCACGGCAGCGGCACCGGCAGCCCCGGCACCAGCCACGACTCGACCAGCAGCCACGAGACGCCGAGCCCCAGCGCCCCGCCCACCGGCACCGCGACGCCCAGCAGCACCAGCGGCTCGGAGAGGCCCAGCGACCACATCCGGCGCCGCGGCAGCCCGCGCAGCGAGGCCAGCGCCAGCTCGGGCAGGCGCAGGTCGGCGGCGGCCGTGAGCAGCCGCAGCAGCAGCGCGAGCGCCACCAGCACCAGGGACAGCACGGCCGGGGCGACCGAGCTGCGCGCGGTCTCCTGCTGGGCGCGCACCTCGGCGGCCACGCCGTCGATGTCGTTGATCGAGCGGGTCTCGAACGACGCTCCCGCGGCGACGTCGAGCCCGAGCGCCGCGAGGTCGTCCTGGGCCGAGGCCACCGCGCGCACCGCGTCGAGGCCCTCCAGGTCGAGGTCGGCCGGCGGCTCCAGGCGGCGGTCGACGAGCACCTCGACGTCAACCCCCGCGAGCCCCTCGAGGGTGTCGTGGCCGGTGAGCAGCGGTGCGGGCCGGTAGGGCTGGTTGCTCGGCGGCGGCGTCGGGGTGCGGGAGGAGAAGCGCGACAGGTCGAACCACCAGTCGGCCTCGGCGGGCCCCTCGGGCACGGTGTAGAGCCCGACCACCTCGAGGGTGCCCGCTCCCTCGACGTCGAAGGTGGCGCCGACCTCGAAGGCGGTGAGCTCGGCGTCGCCGGCGAGCATCAGCACCTCGCGCGGCGCCGCCGGGCAGCGACCCTCGACCTCGAGGTGCTCGCAGTAGCCCTCCTTGGCCGCCAGCCGCACCTGGCCGCCCAGACCCGGGGTCTCGTCGGTGCGCAGGAACGTCTGCGGCGCGACGTAGGTGCCACCGGCGCCCGCGCCGGCCTGCCGGGCCAGGGCGGCGGCCTCGCTCGCCGCCGCAGCCGGGCCGGTGCCCGGCGCCGGCCGGTAGGCCCAGCTCAGGCCGGTCAGGGGGTTGGGCGCGTCGGCGAGCCGGGTGACCAGGTAGGAGCTGGTGACCGCGACCTGGAAGACCGGGCCGAGCACGGCCGAGGCGACGGCCAGGGCGATCAGCAGCACCGAGCCGAGCGAGAGCAGCAGCCGCGAGCGCAGACCGCGCAGCACGGTGGCGACCAGGGACCTCACCGGGCGGCCTCCTCGCGCAGGATGGCCGGCCGCGACCGCTCGGCGGAGACCCGGCGGCCCCGGCCCACGACCAGCGCCACCACGGCGGCCACGACGACCGCGAGCAGCGCCACCGGCCAGGCGTCGAGGGAGGTGCGCAGCGCGACCGCGTGGGCGGGCACCTCGACCAGGGCCAGGTCGCCCAGCAGCCACGCCACGCCCGCCGCGGTGCCCAGCAGCGCCGCGGTCACCGAGACGACCACCAGGCCGGCGGCCTCGAGGCGGCCCGCGCCCCGCAGGCGTCGTACGTCGAGGCCGACGGCGCGCAGCGCGGCCACGTCGCGCAGCCAGGCCGGCCGCTCGCGGGCCACCGCGGTGGCCAGGACCAGCAGCGCGACCAGCAGCCCGGACCCGGCGACCAGCAGGTAGACCCGCGCCTGGGCGGCCCCGGTCTCGTCGCTCACCCCGGCGCGCACCTGGGCGAGCGTGCGTAGGTCGCCGCCGGTCTCGTCGAGCACCTCGTCGAGCAGGGCCTCGGGCGTGTCGGCGCGGGCCAGCACCATCACCTCGGCCACCGGCACCGTGGGGGGCGAGCCCAGCAGGACCCGCGGCAGGTCGGCGAGGAGGCCGTCGGCCTGCACCAGCGGCAGGCCGGGGACCCGGCCCACGACGCGCGCGGCCAGGTCGGCGCCGCCGGGCGAGTCGACGACCGGGTCGCCCTCCCAGACCGCGCTGCGGGTCGCGAGCACGGGCACGGAGAGCCCGGCCGCGGCGGGCACCGCCACGAGCGGGGCGGAGGTGCTGACCGCGAGGAGCCCACCGGCCACCGGGACCGGACCGCCGGGCCGGTCGCCGCGGGTCTCCTCGGCCGGCGCCCAGCCTCGCTCGAGCAGGTCCTGGTCGCCGACGACCAGCGAGTCGAGGGTCCAGGGCAGCTCGCTGTCGCCCGGCTTGCGCTGGAGGGTGACCGCGACCGGCTCGCAGCCCGCGGCGCACTCCACGGGCGTCGAGGCGGTGGCGGGGCCCCCGTCGAGGCCGACCTCGAGGCGCAGCCGCACCTGCCGGGAGCCGCCGGTGAGGTCGCGCAGGCTCAGGACCACCACGGGGCGCATGCGGCCCTCGAGGCGCCGGCTCACGCCGCTGACGGTGGCGCTCACCTCGGTGCCCACCACCGGTCGGGTCGCCGACCCGGTGTCGGGGGCCAGCTCGTCGACCACCGACGCGAGGGCGGCCGCCGCGGTGTCGTCGTGGAAGTCGCCCAGCACGGCGTCGTGGCGCGACAGGTCGAGGAAGGCGCGGCGCGCGACCGCGCTGCCCTCCCCCGGCACCAGCACCGCCGCCATCAGCCAGCGGCCCTCGGGGTCGAGGCGGCGGGTGAGCTCGAGCGCCGGCTCCGCGTCGGTCTCCAGGTCGATGCGCAGCGGGGCCCCGGCCTGCAGCCGCGCGGTGCGCTCGGTCCACTGGTCGACCTGGAGGGCGGCGGTCAGCGCCACGCCCGCGACCACGGCCGCGGCCACGAGCACCTGCACCGCCCCCGCCACACCGCTGACCCGGTCGAGGCGGCGCGCGGCGAGGAAGCCGCCGAGCCCCCCGCGGGGCCCGCGCCGGCGCACCCACACCCGGGCCACGGCGCGCAGCAGCCACAGGGCGCCGGCCCCGACGGCCAGCCCCACGAGCGCCGGCCCGGCCAGCACCACCACGTCGACCCCCGCGGCGTCGGCGCCGCTCGACCCGAGCGAGCTGCGGTAGACCGCGACCGCGGCGCCGACCACGACCAGCACCTGCGCGAACGCCGCCGCGACCGTCGTACGACGCGGCCTCGCGACCGCGGCGACCTGGTCGGCCAGCGGCTCGCGCAGCGCCGCCGCCATCCCCACCAGCAGCGCGGCGAGCGCCACCAGGACCACCAGCAGGGCCGCGACCAGGGCGTCGACGCCGACCAGCGGGGCGGGGTCGCGCAGCCAGGCGTGAGCGCTGAGGCGCGCGACGAGCAGGCCCAGCCCACCGCCGAGCAGCCCGCCAAAGGTGAGCACCAGCAGCGGCTCGAGGGCCACCAGCACGTAGAGCTCGCCGCCCTCGAGGCCGCGCAGCCGGGCCAGCGCGATCTCGCCGCGCCGGGCCGAGGCCAGCTCGCGCCCCGTGGTGGGCAGCGCGACCAGGGCCAGCAGCAGCAGCGGCACCGCGAGCGCGCCGGAGGTGCCCGCGGCCTCGGCGAAGCCGAGCACCGCCACGACCCCGGCGACCACCACGGTGGTGAGCAGCAGCAGCGGGGTCAGGGTGGCGCGGCGCGACCAGGCCCCGCGCAGGGTCCGGGCCAGGGCGCCGACGGGCTCGCGGGTCACCGGCCGGCCGGCGGGCGCCGGAAGGCGGAGTCGTCGCGCGGCGCCGGGTCCTGGGCGGGTGCCACGACCGGGTGGGCGACCGGCGGCGCGGCCGGGGCCTCCGACGCCGACGGCTCGGGCCGGAACCGCGTGTGGGCCAGGTGCACGGGCTCGGTGTGGTCGACCAGCCGGCCGTCGTCGAGCGCGTGGTGGGCGTCGCAGGCCTCGACCACGGCGGGGTCGTGGGTGGCCACGACGACCACGGCGCCGCGCTCGGCCTCGCGCCGCAGCTCGCCCAGCACGAGCGCCCGGTTGCCCTCGTCGAGCTCGCTGGTGGGCTCGTCGGCGAGCAGCACCCCGGCGCCCACGCACAGGCCGCGGGCGAGCGCGACGCGCTGCATCTGACCGCCCGAGAGCTCCTCGACCTGGCGGTCGGCGAGGTCGGCGATGTGGAAGCGGGTGAGGGCGGCCAGCGCCTGCTCGTCGGCCTCGACCGGGTCGACGCCGCGCGCGCGCAGCGCGACCGAGACGTTCTCGCGCGCCGAGAGGATCGGCACCAGGCCGTAGACCTGCAGCACGAAGGCGACCTCGGGCCGCGGGTCGCCGGTGCCGCGCCAGGTGGGCGCGCCGTCGTACGTCGCCTCGCCCGCGGTGGGCTCGAGCAGGCCGCCGACGATGGAGAGCAGCGTCGTCTTGCCCGAGCCGCTGGGCCCCGAGAGGGCGGTCATCTCCCCGGCGCGCAGCACCAGGTCGATGTCGGCCAGCAGCGGCCGGTCGACCTCGTAGCGCACGCCGCGCACCTGCACGTCGCTCACGCGTGGTCCCCCTGCTCCTCGGGCGGTCGCGAGACGACCAGGCGGTCGGCGCTGTCGACGGTCTCGGGCTCGATGCGCACCAGCGTGCCCTGCGGCCACTGCTCGGCCAGGTGGCCGGGCAGGTGCACGACACCCTCGGCGCCGATGACGACGTACTCCGCGCCGTCGCGGCCCTCGAGCCCCACGCGCCCGCCCTTCATGGTCACCGTGCGCGGGAAGGTGGCCGCGACCTCGGGCTGGTGGGTGACCACGACGATGGTGGTGCCGAGCTCGTCGCCGAGCTCGTGGACCAGGCCGATGACGGCGTCGCGGTCGTCGTGGGAGAGCTGGCTGGTCGGCTCGTCGGCGAGCAGCAGCTGGGGCGAGGTGGAGACCGCGCAGGCCAGGGCCAGGCGCTGGCGCTGGCCGCCCGACATGGTGGAGACGACCTGGTCGGCGACGCCCTCGAGGCCGACCCGGGCCAGCAGGTCGCGCTCGGGCACGGCCTGGCGGCGCTCGGCCGAGGTCAGCGCCAGCCGCGCGAAGGCGATGTTCTGGCGGGCGGTGGCGTAGGCCAGCAGGTTGCGGGTGGCGCCCTGGAGCATGGTGCTGACGCGGCGCGAGCGGAGCCGGGCCAGCTGCGGCTCGGGGAGCCGGGAGATCTCGTGCTCGCCGAGGAAGATCCGCCCGGCGCTGGGCTTCTGGATGCCGCCCAGCAGCGTCAGCAGCGTCGACTTGCCCGAGCCGGACGGGCCCAGGAAGGCCACCCGCTCACCGGGGCGGATGGCGAGGTCGACGCCCTGCAGCGCGACCACGTCGTGGCCCTCGAAGGTGCGGTAGAGGTGCACCACCCCCGTGCACCGCACCCCGATGCCACCGGGGTGGTCCAGCTCGCCGATGTCCACACCGGGCTCGAGCACTGCCACCGTTGCCGCCTCCCCTTGGTCCGCGGCACAGCAGACCCCACGCGCGCGCCGGCGCGCAACACCGCACCGGCTCCGGCGCCGCTTCGTTAAGGACCTGTGACTCTCGCCGGCCCACCGGCCCCCGCCAGACCGGCGCGGCAGGCGCGCTCGAGGGCGCGGTGGCCGCGCCAGCGCGCCAGCAGCCCGGGCACCGGGGGCAGGCCGGTGGCCTCCGGGGCCTGCTCGACCTCCAGCGCCGAGCCGTCCCAGCGCCCCCGCCAGGTCCAGCGGCCCCACCGCTCGAGGTCGGGCCACGAGACCTCCTGGCCCAGCAGCAGCGCCGGGTCGCCGCTCGCGGCCCCCGGACCCGGCGGCGGGCCCACCCGGGGCAGGTCGCGGACCACGCGGGCCCGCGTCCCGTCGGCGCCGCCGACCACGAGCAGGTGCTCGTCGGGGCGCGTGCGGGCCGCGAGCGGCTCGGTGCCGACCACCTCGAGGTGCACCAGCAGCCGCGGCAGCCACCACCAGTGCTCGCGGCGCAGCAGCACCGAGTCGGCCAGCAGCCGCGAGGGCGGCCAGCGCAGCAGCTCCTGCTCCAGCAAGGTGGCGGTGAAGACGTCGCCCTCGGGGTCCTCCTCCAGCCGGGGCCGGGCCCGCACCGACATCGGTGCCCACGCGGCCCCCGCACCCGTCGGCTCGCTGAGGCACACGAGCACCTCCGGGGCGGCGGCCAGCGACCGCGCGACGCCGGCCTGCGCGTAGGGCAGCGCCAGCACCGGCCCGTCCGGCCCGACCAGCGGCAGCACCCCGTGCACCTGCGGCCGGTCGCCGGCGCGCCAGGCGACGTCGGCGACCACGGCGGCGCGCAGGGCGGCCTCGACCTGGGCGTCGCGGCGTACGGGCTCGGGAGGCACGCGGCCACTGTAGGCACCCGACGTCACCGTCACGGGGGGTGACAGCAGTCACAGGTAAAGGCCATGATGGCGACGGCTCGGGCCACCCACTCCGCCGACGGCCGGGCCGGGAGGAGTCGTCGTGCCCGCCATCGTCGTCGCGGCCGCCGTGGCCGTGCTGTTCTTCCTGGCCTACCGCCACTACTCCAGCTACCTGGCCCGTCGGGTGTACGGCGTCGACGCGGCGTTCGTGACCCCGGCGCACCAGTTCGCCGACGGGGTCGACTTCGTGCCGACCAACAAGCACGTCGTCTTCGGCCACCACTTCACCTCGGTCGCCGGCGCGGCGCCGATCGTCGGCCCGGCGATCGCCGCCTTCTGGGGCTGGGGCCCGGCCCTTGCCTGGATCGTGGTCGGCACGATCTTCGCCGCGGGCGTGCACGACATGGGCTCGCTGGCCGTCTCGGTGCGCCACGGCGCCCGCAACATCGGCACCATCGCCCACGACGTCATCAGCAAGCGGGCCCGCACCCTGTTCCTGCTGATCATCTTCTTCCTGCTGACCCTGGTGAACGCGGTGTTCGCGGTGGTCATCGGCAACCTGCTGGTGGCCAACCCGGGCGCGGTGATCCCGATCTTCGTGGAGATCCCGCTGGCCATCGGGATCGGGCAGTACATCTACCGCTCGAAGTCGGCCGCGCTGGTGCCCTCGCTGGTCGGCGTGGTCGTGCTCTACCTGCTGATCGGGGTCGGCCAGGCGGTGCCGATCGAGCTCACCGGGCTCGCCGACGCCCTGGGCGTCGACAACCCGCGCAACGTGTGGGTCGTCATCCTCTTCGCCTACGCCTTCATCGCCTCGCGGCTGCCGGTGTGGGTGCTGCTGCAGCCGCGCGACTACATCAACTCCCACCAGCTCTTCATCGCCCTGGGCGTGATCGTCGCCGGCATCGCCGTCGGCTGGAACACCATCGCGGCACCGCTGGTCAACGACGTGCCCGAGGGCTCGCCCTCGATCTTCCCGTTCCTGTTCATCACGGTGGCCTGCGGCGCGATCTCGGGCTTCCACTCGCTGGTGGCCTCCGGCACCACCGCCAAGCAGATCGACAAGGAGGCCGACGTGCGCCACGTCGGGTACCTCGGCGCGGTCGGCGAGGGTGCGCTGGCCGTCGGCGCGCTGCTGGCGGTGACGGCCGGCGTCGCCGCGACCCGGGCCGACTGGACGGCGCTCTACCCCGACTTCGACACCGCCTCCGGCGGCGCGGTCGGCAACTTCGTCAACGGTGTCGGGGTCTTCGCCAACAACCTGGGCGTGCCGCTCGACCTCGCGATCATCTTCGCCGCGGTCGTGGTGATCTCCTTCGCCGCGACCACCATGGACACCGGGGTGCGGCTGCAGCGCTACGTCGTGCAGGAGATCGCCGAGGTCCTGGGCTGGCACCGCCTGGCCCGCAACCTGACCCTGGCCGGCATCGTCGCGGTCGTGGTGCCGCTGGCGATGGCGCTGCTGCCCGGCGGCGGCGAGGCCGGCTACACCTTCGGGGTGCTGTGGCAGCTCTTCGGCACCACCAACCAGCTCACCGCCGGCCTGGCCCTGGCCGTGGTGGCGGTGTGGGTCGTCCAGCGCGGCCGGAACCCGGTCGCGGTGCTGGTGCCGCTGGCCTTCCTGCTGGTGATGACCTCATGGGCGCTCGTGGTCAACCTCAAGAACTTCGTCGACGACGGCCAGTGGGTGCTCGCCCCGCTCGACGCGATCATCTTCGTGCTGGCCGTGTGGCTGGTGGTCGAGGCCGCCCTCGCGCTGCGCCGGGCCAGCGGCAGCAGCACCGACGGCGAGCAGGCGCCCGTCCCCGACGACAGCCCCCAGCGACGATGAGGTCCGGGCGGTGAGGTCCGGGGCGGCGAGGGCCGAGGCGGTGGCGCTCGCCGGTGAGGTGGGCCGGGTGGTGCTGGTGCGCCCCTGGACCGACGCCCGGGGCGGGGGTGGCTGCTGCTCGGGGCCCGTGCCGCGCCACGAGCACCACGACGCCTCGAGCGACCCCTCCAGCGACCCCTCCAGCGACCCGGTGGGGACGGCGTACCGGGCGCTGCGCGCCCAGCTGCCCGAGCTCGACGTGCAGGTCGTCGACGCCGGCAACACCGCCTGGCTGCTGCCGGCGGTGCTGCGCCGGGCGCGGCGACGGGTCGGCACGCTGGGCGCGGTGCGCTCGGCGCTCGGCGCCACCCGGGCCGGCTCGGTGCTCGTCGACGGGCTGCGCGTGGGCGACCTGGAGGCGCTCGGGCCCGACGAGCTGGTCGCCGTCGTGAGGCGGGCCGCCTCGGCGTAGGTTCTGCCCCCGTGGGGGAGCGGATGCGCGGCCTGGTGGCCGACACGAGACCACTGCGCAACGACCACTTCCGGCGCCTGTGGGTGGCCAACATCATCACGGTGGTCGGGGCGCAGCTGACGGTCGTCGCGGTGCCGGCGCAGATCTACGCCGACACCGGCTCGTCGGCGTACGTCGGGCTGACCGGGCTCTTCGGCCTGGTGCCGCTGGTCGTCTTCGGCCTGTACGGCGGGGCGCTGGCCGACGTCTTCGACCGGCGCAGCATCCTGCGGGTCACCACCGTCGGGCTGATCGTGACGAGCGGGCTCTTCGCGGTGCAGGCGTTCCTGGGCTCGACCAACGTGTGGCTGCTGCTGTGCCTCTTCGCGGTGCAGCAGGCGTTCTTCGCGGTCAACCAGCCCACGCGCAGCGCGGTGCTGCCCAAGCTGCTGCCGCCCGACCTGCTGCCGGCGGCCAACTCCCTCAACATGACCGTCTTCCAGGCCGGGGCGATCGCCGGGCCGCTGGTGGCCGGCATCGCGATCCCCTTCACCGGCTTCGCCTGGCTCTACGCGATCGACACCCTGACCCTCTTCGCGACGCTGGCCGCGGTGCTGCGGCTGCCGACGCTGGCCGTCGAGGGCGCGGTGGCGCAGGTGCCGGGGGTGCGCGCCGTGGTCGACGGCTTCGCCTACCTGCGCACCCAGCCGGTGCTGCTGATGTCGTTCGTGGTCGACATCATCGCGATGGTCTTCGGGATGCCGCGGGCGCTGTTCCCCGAGATCGCCGCGGTCGACTTCGGCGGCCCCGACGAGGGCGGCCTGGTCTTCGCGCTGCTCTTCGCCGCGATCCCGGCCGGTGCCGTGGTCGGCGGGGTGCTCAGCGGCTGGGTCTCGCGGGTCTCGCGGCAGGGACTCGCCGTCGTCGTGTGCATCCTGGTGTGGGGCGTGGCGATGGCCGGCTTCGGCGTCGCCGTGCTGCTGGCCCCCCAGTGGCGCACCCCGATGCTGGTGCTGGCGCTGCTGATGCTCGTCGTCGGCGGCGCCGCCGACATGGCCTCGGCGGCGTTCCGGACCTCGATGCTGCAGAGCGCCGCCACCGACGCGATGCGCGGGCGCCTGCAGGGCGTCTTCATCGTCGTGGTCGCCGGCGGGCCCCGCGTCGCCGACGTGCTGCACGGGGCCACGGCCGCCGGGGTGGGCGCGGGCGCGGCCGCGGCCGGCGGCGGGGTGCTCGTCGTGGTCGGCACGGTCGTGGCCGCCCTGGTCGTGCCGTCCTTCGTGCGCTACCGGATCACCCGCACCCCTCCCGTCGTCCGGGTCGATGAGGGATAGTGGGGCGGTGGACCACGTCGGTGACGCCCCCCTGCTCGAGCACGACACGTACGACGAGGAGCTGTCGGCCCACCTGCGCTCGCTGGCCTTCCGCCTGCTCGGCAGCCTCGCGGCCGCCGACGAGGTGACGACGCTGACGCTGCAGCAGCTGGCCGCCCAGGAGCGGTCGCAGCCGGGCAGCGTGATCGACGAGCGCACCTGGGCCTGCACCCGGCTGGCGCGCCTGGCCCTCGGGCGGCTGCGCGGGCGGCGACCCGCCACGGTGGCCGCCGGCGCCCCGGTCACCGTCGACCTCGATGAGCCCCTCGACCCCGTCGACCCCGCGCGCGAGGCCGACGCCGCCGCGCTGCGCTCGGCGGTGGGCCCCGACCTGCTCGCGGCGCTCGAGCGGCTGGCCCCGGCCGAGCGGGTGGCCTTCGTGCTGCACGACCTGTACGACTGGCACTTCGAGGACGTCGCCGGTGCGATCGGGCGGACCCCGGTCGCCGCGCGCGAGCTGGCCATCCGTGGCCGCTACGCCGTCAGCGCCGGCAGCGACGACGAGGCGGCCGTCGGCGGCTCGGGGTCGCGGGCCCGCCAGCTCGCCGTGGTCGGCGAGGTCGTGGCCGCCGCCCGCGCCGACGACCTCGACGCGATGCGGGCCGCGCTGCACCCCCAGGTGCGGCTGCGCGCCGACGGCGCCGCGATCGACCTGGGCGCCGAGGCGATCGTCGAGGGCCCCGCGGCCGTGGCCGCCCACCTCGCCGAGCACGTGGCCGACCTGCGACCGGTGCTGCTCGACGGCTACGCGGCCGCGGTGTGGCGCGACGGTGCGGCCGAGCGGATGGTCGTGGGCTTCACCGTCGAGGACGCGCTGGTGCACGAGATCGACCTCGTCGCCGACCCCGCCGTGCTCGCGCTGCTCGACCTGGCCCCCCTGGACTGATCCGCCGGGCACCGATGAATCCGGTTGTCGGCGGGGGTCCCTAGGCTGCAGAGTCGAGGGGCGACGCCCGGGAGAGGACAGCTGATGGTGGACATGATCCAGGCCCACGGCCTGGTCAAGAGGTACAAGTCGGTGACCGCGCTCGACGGTCTCGACCTGGCGGTGCCCGAGGGCCAGGTGCTGGCCCTGCTGGGGCCCAACGGTGCCGGCAAGACCACGGCGGTGCGGGTGCTGACCACGCTGCTCAAGCCCGAGGAGGGCACCGCCCACGTGGCCGGGGTCGACGTGCGCGCCGACCCCGACGGCGTCCGCGCGCGCATCGGCCTCTCGGGCCAGTACGCCGCGGTCGACGAGCACCTGACCGGCTTCGAGAACCTCGAGATGGTCGGGCGGCTCTACGGCCTGGGCCGCAGCCGCTCGCGCGAGCGGGCCCGCGAGCTGCTCGAGCGCTTCGACCTCGTCGACGCCGCCGACCGGCCCTCCAAGACCTACTCCGGCGGCATGCGCCGGCGCCTCGACCTCGCCGGGTCGCTGGTGGCCGCGCCGCCGGTGCTGATCCTCGACGAGCCCACGACGGGGCTCGACCCGCGCAGCCGCGTGGGCATGTGGGACGTCATCCGCGAGCTGGTGCGCGACGGCGCCACGCTGCTGCTGACCACGCAGTACCTCGAGGAGGCCGACCGGCTCGCCGACGACATCGTGGTCATCGACCACGGCCGGGCGATCGCGCGCGGCACGGCCGACGAGCTGAAGTCGCAGACCGGCGGCGAGCGCGTCGAGGTCGTGCTGGCCCACGCCTCCGACCGCGACGCCGCCACCCGGCTGCTCGCCGGCGTCGCCGTGGGCGAGGTCGGCGTCGGCGACAACGGCCGCGAGCTGACCGCGGCCGTCGAGGGCGGCGTCCGCTCGCTGCGCCGCGTCCTCGAGGGGCTGGAGGAGGGCGGGCTCGAGGTCCTCGACATCGGCCTGCGCCGCCCGACCCTCGACGACGTGTTCCTGACCCTGACCGGGCACGCGGCCGAGGATGCGACCGGCGACGACACCCCTGCGGCCGAGGAGGCCCTGCGATGAGCACCACCACCTCCCACGACGCCGGCACCGGCCGGCTCCCCGAGCCCACGCCCGTGCCCGAGCGGCCCGGCGGCGTGGTCCGCGCCCTGACCGACGGCTGGATCGTGGCCAAGCGCAACCTGGTCAAGATCAAGCGGGTGCCCGAGGTCCTGGTCTTCGTGCTGATCAGCCCGATCATGTTCGTGCTGCTCTTCGCGTTCGTCTTCGGCGGCGCGATCGACCCCGAGGGCGCGGTGGGCTACCGCGAGTTCCTGATCGGCGGCATCTTCGCCCAGACGGTCGTCTTCGGCGCCACCTTCACCGGCGCCGGCCTGGCCGAGGACATGCAGAAGGGCATCATCGACCGCTTCCGCTCGCTGCCGATGTCGCACGCGGCGGTCCTGGTGGGCCGCACCACCTCCGACGTCGTCTACAACGTGCTCTCGCTGATCATCATGGCGCTGACCGGCCTGCTGGTCGGCTGGCGCATCCGCGAGGGCGCCTTCGACGCGCTGCTGGGCTTCGCGCTGCTGCTGCTCTTCGCCTACGCGATCAGCTGGGTGATGGCCTACGTCGGCCTGCTGGTGCCCTCGGTCGAGGTCATCAACAACGCCTCGTTCATCGTGATCATGCCGCTGACCTTCGTCTCCAACGCGTTCGTGCCGCTGAGCTCCTTCGACGGGGTGCTGCGCCAGTTCGTGCTGTGGAACCCGGTCTCGGCGCTCACCCAGGCCAGTCGCGAGCTCTTCGGCAACGTCGACGCCTCCACCCCGGTGCCCGACGCCTGGTCGATGCAGCACCCGGCGCTCTACACGCTGCTGTGGGTCGCGCTGATCCTGGCGGTCTTCGTGCCGCTCTCGACCCGCCAGTTCGCCCGCGCCTCGGCCTGACCACCCCCGCCGACCCGGCCCAAAATTCGCGCTGACCCGGCTCAGATCTCGCACTGACCCGGCTCATACCCGCGCGGTCAGGGCCGGGTCAGTGCCAGGGCCCGGTCGTCGCCGTCGCGGACCTCGCCACGTCCGTCGGTGTTCGACGTGACCAGCAGCAGCTCGCCCGCACCGCCTGCGTCGCTCGTGGGCAGGGCCAGGACGCTGCGCAGCCTGCCCAGCTCACCGGCGAGGTGCGCCACGGGCTGCTCGACGCCCGCCTCGCCCTCATCGCCTTCAGCGCCATCGGCGCCCGCTGCCAGGGGGATCTCCCAGAGCCGCTGACCGCGCAGGGCCGCCATCCACAGCGACCCGTCCCAGAAGGCCAGCCCCGAGGGAGAGGCGTCGGCGGTGCTCCAGACCACGACCGGGTCGGTACGACCCTCGCCGCCGCCGCTGCCCTCCACGTCGGGCCAGCCGTGGTCGGCGCCGGCCTCGACCAGGTTGAGCTCGTCGAAGGCGTTCGCCCCGAACTCCGAGGCCCACAGCCGGCCCTGCTCGTCGAAGGCGAGGCCCTGCACGTTGCGGTGCCCGTAGCTGTAGACCTCGTTGTCGAAGGGGTTGCCCGGAGCCGGCTCGCCCTCGAGCGTCAGGCGCAGCACCTTGCCGGACAGCGACCCGGTGTCCTGGGCCGACTCGGGCACGCCGTTGTCGCCGGTGCCGACGTAGAGCAGGTCGTCGGGCCCGACCACGAGCTGGCCGCCCTGGTGGTAGCCGGCGCCACCGGGGATGCCGGCGAGCAGCACCTCGGGCTCGCCGAGCCGCTGCCCGTCCCAGGGCATCGACACGATCCTGCTGGTCTCCTCGACGGTGTAGTAGGCCAGCAGGGCGGACTCGTCGGGGGTCAGCGCCAGCCCCAGCAGCCCGGCCTCGCCGCCGGGCACCACGTCGGGCAGGGTCCGCAGCTCCTCGCGCTGCCCGGTGGCCGGGTCGAGCAGCAGGATCCGTCCGGTGTCGCGCTCGCTCAGCAGCACCCGGCCGTCAGCGGTCGCCGCCAGGCCCCACGGGCTGGTCAGCCCGGTGGTGACCTGCCGCTGCCCCAGCGCCGCCGGGTCGTCGGTCGACAGGTCGTCGGCGGGGCCGGCGGTGCGGGTGGAGCCGCTGGGGGCGTTGGCCCGCTCACCGGGCTCGGGGTCGGCGCCGCAGGCGACCAGGACGGGCAGGGCCAGCACGGCGGCGGCGACCCGGGCGGCGCGGGGACGGCGTACGCGAGGGGTCACCGCTCCAGCGTGACAGGCCGACCTGACGACCGGGCCCACCCGCACTGGGCGCCCCGCCCGACGTGCTGGAAGGATCAGCCCTGTCGGCAGGAGGAACCCCATGGACGACATGACGGCGATCCTGGTCGTGGCGCTGCTCGGCGGCATGGCTGCCGCCGTGGTGCGCCTGCCTCCGCTGCTGGGCTTCCTGGTCGCCGGCTTCGTGCTCAACATCGTCGGCGTGGAGTCGGTGCCGGCCCTCGAGACCGCCGCCGATCTCGGCGTGACGCTGCTGCTCTTCGGGGTGGGGCTCAAGATCGACCTGCGCCAGCTGGCCCAGCGCGAGGTGCTGGCCACCGCCACCGCCCACCTGGTCGGCTCGACCCTGCTCGGCGCGGGCGTGGTGGCGCTGATCGCCGTCGGCGGCGTCGCGCTGCTCGAGGGCAGCGACTGGCGCACCTGGGTCCTGGTCGGCTTCGCGCTGTCGTTCTCCAGCACCGTCTTCGTGGTCAAGACGCTCGAGGAGCGCAGCGCCGCGCGCTCCCTGGGCGGGCGCACCGCCATCGGGGTGCTGATCGTCCAGGACCTCGCCGCCGTGGTCTACCTGGCCGCCTCGGGCGGCAAGCCGCCCAGCCCGTGGGCGGTGGTGGTGCTGCTGCTCCTGCCCGGCGCCTGGGTGCTGCGCACCGTGCTGGCCCGCATCGGGCACGACGAGCTGCGGCCGCTCTTCGGGCTGGTGCTGGCGCTGGTGCCCGGCTACGCGCTGTTCGAGGCGGTGGGGCTCAAGGGCGATCTGGGCGCCCTGGTCGTCGGGATGCTGCTGGCCGGCCGCCCCGGCGCCGAGGGGCTCGCGAAGAGCCTCTTCACGCTCAAGGACCTGCTGCTGGTCGGCTTCTTCGTCTCCATCGGCCTCGGTGCGCTGCCCGACGCCGAGCACCTCGTGGTCGCGCTCCTGCTCGTGGTCCTGCTGCTGCCGCTCAAGGCGATCGGCTTCGCGCTGCTGCTCAGCCACGCCGGCCTGCGGCGGCGTACGTCGGTGCTCACCGGGTCGACCCTGGCCAACTTCTCGGAGTTCGGGCTGATCGTCGCCGTCGCGTCGTCCGCCGAGGTGCTGGGCGAGGAGTGGGTGGTCACCCTGGCCACCGCGATCGCGGCCAGCTTCGTGGTCGGCACGGCCGTGGGCCGCCGACCCGAGTACCTGGTCGGGGTGCTCTCCCGGCTGGTGCCCGAGCGCGCCGAGGACCGGCTGCACCCCGAGGACCGCCCGCTCGACGTCGGCCACGCCGAGGCGGTCGTGCTGGGCATGGGGCGCGTGGGCCGGTCGGCGTACGAGCGGCTCGAGCAGGTGCACGGCCTGGCCACGGTCGGGGTCGAGACCTCCGGGGACCGGGTCGCACGGCTGCTCGAGGAGGGCATCGACGTCATCGAGGGCGACGCCACCGACCCGGAGTTCTACGAGCGGCTGCGCACCGGCGACGTGCGCGTCGTGCTGCTGGCGATGCCGTTCCACGGCAACAACCTCGACGCGCTGCTGCAGCTGCGCTCGAGCGGGTTCACCGGCGTCGTCGCCGTCGTCACGCAGTACGACGCCGACCTGCGGCAGGCGCGCGCCCTCGGCGCCTCGGCGGGGTTCCAGCTCTACGACGGCGCCGGCACCGAGCTCGCCGACCGCGCGGCCCAGGCGGCCGGGCTGCGCCGTGAGGACGACTGAGCCTGCTCGTCGGCGCGGCTCTGGCAGGGTGAGGTGGTGACCCCCGACCAGAGAGCGAGCGTCCCCGCCCCGCAGCTGTCGCTGCCCGACGACGAGGCCCGGGCCCGGGTGGCGGCGTTCGCCGACGACCTGGTGCGCCGGCGCACGGTGCGGGACTTCTCCTCGCGCCCGGTCGCCGACGGCGTCCTCGAGGACGCGGTGCGGGCCGCGGCCAGTGCCCCGAGCGGGGCGCACGTGCAGCCGTGGCGCTTCGTGGTGGTCACCGACCCCGACGTACGCCGGCGGCTGCGCGAGGCGGCGGAGGCCGAGGAGCGCGAGTTCTACGAGCGACGGGCCTCGGAGGAGTGGCTCGACGCGCTGGCTCCCCTCGGCACCGATGCGACCAAGCCGTTCCTGACCGACGCGGCCGCGCTGGTGGTGGTCTTCGAGGTGCACGCGGGGCCCACCTCCCCCAAGCCGTACTACGTCAAGGAGTCGGTGGGCATCGCCGTCGGCTTCCTGCTGGCCGCCCTGCACCAGGCGGGCCTGGCCACGCTGACCCACACCCCGAGCCCGATGCGGTTCCTCGGCGAGGTGCTGGGCCGCCCGCCCGAGGAGCGCGGCTTCGTGGTCGTCGCGGTGGGGCACCCGGCCGAGGACGCGCGGGTGCCGGCGCTCGAGCGCAAGCCGCTCGACGAGGTGCTGGTGCGGGTCTGAGGCGCGGGCCGCCTGCACGGAACTATCGGCGGGACCATGAACCTTCGTGGTGGCGGCGAGAGCTCCATCGGGTGCCCGATGAAACTCCCGCGGCGCCCGCTCAGCCGGTCAGCTTGGCCAGCCGGGCGCGGAGCAGGTCGACGCGGTGGGCGTTGCCGTGCAGCTCGACGTACCCCTCGGCGTACGACGCCAGGAGCGCGTCGTCGAGGCGGCGCACGGCGCCGGGCGGGTAGCGGTAGTCCATGTGCTCGTTGATCTGGGTCTCGTCGACGCCCATCAGCACCTCGGAGAGCTCGCCGAGGCTGGTGATCCCGAGCTCGAGCAGCAGCCCGGAGATCCAGGCGTAGTGGTCGGTGCGCGACCAGCCGGCGTCGGCGTACTGCCCGGCCAGGAAGGCCGCCAGCTCGCGGGGGTCCAGGCGCGGGTCGGCGTCGGGGCCGGCGGGCTCCTCGGTGCGCGGGTCGGTGGCCTGGAGCCGGTCGCGGATGGTGGCGAACTCGCGGTCGGCGAGCTCGAGGAGCCCGGCGGCGAGGGTGAAGCGGCGGTCGAAGTCGCGCGCGTGCTCCTCGGGCACCACGCCCTTGTAGCGGATGTCGTGCTCGAACTCGGCCCAGGCGTGCTGCAGGACGGTGCGGATCTGCACCGAGGCCACCAGCCCGCGCAGCGGTGACCAGTCGGGGTCGCCCTCGCGCGCGGCGTCGAGGCCGATCACCTGGTGCCGGCTGGCGTAGCCGAAGCGGCCCTCGCTGGCGGTCTCGCGGCCCATGTCGCGGTCGTCGTGCACGACCAGCTGGTCACCGAGCAGGTCGGCGACGGTCTCGACGTCGCGCTGCACGTAGGTGATCACCCGCACCCCGAGCTGGTCGGTGACCTCGGTGAGCGGGTCGCGGTACATCGCCCGGCCGCCCGGGCGACCGTCGACGGTGCGCGCGGCCTTGGCGGCGAAGGAGGCCACCGACTTGGTGCGCCCGGTGACCGACAGGTAGTTGATGCCGGCCTCGTCGAGGATCGACTGCACCAGGCGCACGTAGCGCTCACCGGCGTCGCGCAGCTGCGGCAGCCGTGCCGCGTAGGCCTGGGTGGCCGCTTGCACCGGGTCGGCCCGGGGGCGGGTGCGGCGCGGGCTGGGCTCGAGGTCGGCGGGCAGCGTGGGCACCACGACGTAGCCGTCCTCCCAGCCGCCGTCGGGCCCGACGTACGTCGTGGTCTCCTCGGGGTGGGTGTCGGCGAAGAGCCCGACGTAGGCGCAGACGACCGCGTCGACCTGGTCCTCCACGACCCGCAGCTCGCTCTTGCGGGTGGCGCCCTCGACCGCGTCGCGCAGCCGCGCCCACGGCTCGCCGGCGGTGACCACGACCGTCTCGAGGTAGCCCATCAGGGCCAGCAGCTCGCTGCGCAGGCTCTCGAGGTCGCGGCCGGGCTTGTGCTTGTACTTCAGGGTGCGACCCAGGCGGAACAGCGAGACGGTCGCGGGGTGCGGGTAGACCTCGATCGCGCGGCGCTGGCGCCCCGAGCGGGGGTTGAGGTCGAGGCCGAGGCGACCGGCCACCCGGGCCCCGCGCGGGGTCTCGGCGAACTCCGGCTTGCCGGTGTTCGCGGGGTGGGCCCCGGCGTCGAAGCGCGCGAAGTCCTTGTTCAGCGCGGCCTCGCAACCGCGGTTGCCGCTGGCGTTGCGCACGATCAGCGGCGCGTCGACCGCGACCAGGCACGCCCCGCCCGCCACGACGCCCTCGACCGCGGCCACCACCTCGTCGTCGCTGCGCTGCGCCGAGACGTGCACCAGCCGCGCCTCGGGGTCGAGCACCGCCACCCCAGTCGGGGCGCGCTCGCCCCAGGCGAGGTCGACGCCGACGTAGTGCATGCCCCCAGCCTCTCGTACGCCGCTCAGGCCTCGTGGATCGGCTCGGCGGGCAGCTTCTTGACCCGGCGGGTGCGCCGGCGCCGCCCGGGGATCATCGAGCGCATCTCCTCGAGCTTGCCGAAGCACAGCAGCCGGTCGCCGGCCTCGAGCACGTGGCGGCTGTGCGGGTTGGGGATGACGCTGGTGCCGCGCTGCAGGGTGAGCGCCGAGATGTCGCGCTCGCGCAGGCCCGACTCGCCCAGCGTCTTGCCGACGAGGTCGGAGGCGGCCTGCACCGCGATCTCGGCGACGCCGTACCCGGTCGAGACGGTCAGGCGCTGGCGCACGTCGATCTCGGGGAAGGCGACCTGGTTGTCGATGTGGTCGATGATCGAGCCGGCGATGTCGAGGTCGGTGGCGCGCTCGATGCCCTCGAGGCCCGGGGAGGAGTTGACCTCCATCACCAGCGGTCCCTCGTTGCCCTCGAGCATGTCGACGCCGGCCACCCGCAGGCCCATGATCTGCGCGGCCCGCACCGCCGCACGCTCGTAGTCCTCGTCGAGGGTGACGCCCTCCACGATGCCGCCGCGGTGCACGTTGGAGCGGAACTCGTCGCCCTGCGCGACCCGCCGCATCGCCGCGACCACCCGGTCGCCGACCACCAGGGCGCGGATGTCGCGGCCCTTGCTCTCGGCCACGAAGCGCTGGATCAGCACGTTCTGGCGGGTGCTCTGCAGCGTCTCGATGATCGCCTCGGCCACCTTGAGGGTCGGGGCCAGGATCACGCCGATGCCCTGGGTGCCCTCGAGCAGCTTGATGACCACCGGCGCGCCGCCGACCCGCTCGATGGCCGCGATCACGTCGGCGCGGTCGCGCACGAACGTCGTGGCCGGCATCCCGATGTGGTGGCGCGAGAGGATCTGGGTGGCGCGCAGCTTGTCGCGCGAGTTCGTGATCCCCCACGAGGTGTTCGGCGTGTAGACGTCCATCTGCTCGAACTGGCGCACCACCGCGGTGCCGAAGTAGGTGATCGAGTTGCCGATGCGGGGCAGGATCGCGTCGTAGTGCGAGAGCCGCTTGCCGCGGAACTGCAGGTCGGGCTCGTCGCCGGACAGGTCGATGCCGAACCGCAGCGTGTTGAGCACCTTGACCTCGTGACCCCGGTCGAGGGCGGCCGTGCGCAGGCGCTGCGTACTGTACGACCGGGGCGCGCGGGACAGGATCGCGAGTTTCATGGGTACCCAGACTGAGAGGCGACGGTGGAGACGGGACTTTCCTACACCCTCGCAGGGTGGCGCGAGTGGGTGAGCCTGCCCGACGCCGGCGTGGAGTGGATCAAGGCCAAGCTCGACACAGGCGCGCGGACCTCCGCCATCCACGCCTTCGACCTCGAGTCCTTCGAGCGTGACGGCGTCTCGATGGTGCGCTACTCGGTGCACCCCTGGCAGGCCACCGACGACGACGCCGTGGTCGTGGAGAGCACCGTCCTGGACACCCGCGAGGTGCGCTCGTCGTCGGGCCACGTCGAGGAGCGCTACGTCGTGCCGATGGCGATCACGCTGGTCGGGCACACCGTCACCGTCGAGATGAGCCTCAGCCGCCGCGACGAGATGGGCTTCCGGATGCTGGTGGGGCGTGAGGCGCTGCGCCAGGGCTTCGTCGTCGACCCCGGTCGCTCCTACCTCGGCCCCCGCCCGCCCGTGGCCGTGCGCCGCCGCAACCGGGGCCGCTGAGATGGCGCGCCCCTCCTTCGAGATCGGTCCGGTGCGGGTGCGCCCGGGCCGGGTGCAGTCGCTGGCGCTGCCCATCACCCGCCTGGTCACCGGCGCCGAGGTCGACCTGCCCGTGCGGGTCGTGCACGGGCGCGAGGACGGCCCGACGGTGTGGGTCGACGCCGCCATCCACGGCGACGAGGCCGTCGGCGTCGAGGTGGTGCGCCAGGTGCTGGCCGACCTCGACCCGCGGACCCTGCGCGGCACCCTGATCGCGATCCCGATCGTCAACGTGCTCGGCTTCATGACCGGCAGCCGCTACCTGCCCGACCGCCGCGACCTCAACCGCTCCTTCCCCGGCTCGGCCCGCGGCTCGCTGGCCGGCCGGATCGCGCACCTGATGATGACCGAGGTCGTCGCCAAGTGCTCGGTGGGCATCGACCTGCACACCGGCTCCGACCGGCGCACCAACCTGCCGCAGATCCGCACCGACCTCGAGGACCCCGAGACCCGCCGCCTGGCCGAGGCCTTCGCCGCGCCGGTGATGATGCACGCCCGGCTGCGCGACGGCTCGCTGCGCCACGCCGCCCGCGAGGAGGGCGCCAAGGTGCTGCTCTACGAGGCCGGGGAGGCCTGGCGGATGGACCCCTGGGCCATCGACGCCGGCGTGCGCGGCGTACGCCGCGTGCTCGCCGCGCTCGGGATGACCGAGCCGGTCGAGGAGGAGCCGCCCACCCCCAGCCTCGAGTCGTGGCGCAGCGGCTGGGTGCGGGCCCGGGGCACCGGGATGCTGCACCTCGAGGCCGAGCTGGGCCAGCGCGTCGAGAAGGGCGACCGGCTCGGCGGGCTCTTCGACTCCTTCGGCAAGCGGGTGCGGCTGGTGCACGCCGACCGCGCCGGCATCGTGGTGGGCCGCACCGAGGCGCCCCTGGTGAACTCCGGCGACGCCGTGGTCCACCTCGCGGAGGTCGAGGACTGACCTCCCGGGTGGGCCACGACTGACCGATCGGCGGAGGCGCCGCCGCGCGGGGCCGGGTGAGACTGCGAGTCCCCCCACCCCCCTGGAGAACCCCCGTGCGTCCTTCCCCCGAGGCGCCGCGCACCCCCGCGCTCCGCCGCCTGGCAGCCACCGCGCTCGGTGCCGGCCTGCTCGCCTGCCCCCTGCCCGCCACCGCCGGACCCGCCGCGCCCCCCGCGTCGCTCGCTCCTGCGGCCTCCGCCCCTGCCACCGTCGCCACGGCCCCCGCCGCGGCGTCGTACGACGTGCAGCAGCGGCGGCGCAACGCCCGCGGCCCGGCCGTGGGCGTGCAGTTCCACGGCATGTGGTCCTCCTACTCCGACCCCGAGCGGGAAGAGGTGCTCGACCGGCTGGTCGAGATGGGCGCCGGCTGGGTGCGCCTGGACATGTCGTGGTCGATGATCCAGCCGACCGCCGGCCGCATCGACCCGCAGGGCTGGGGCGTGCGCTTCGTCGACCGCGTGGTCGGCATGGCCGCCGACCGCGGGCTCAAGGTGCTGGCCACCTTCTGGCTGACCCCCGACTGGGCCGACCCCGAGGCCGGCGCCCGGTCGCTGCCCGCCGACCCCCGCGACTACGGCCGGGCCCTGGCCTGGGCCGCGGAGCGCTGGCAGGGCGAGGTCGACGCCTGGGAGGTGTGGAACGAGCCGAACTCCGAGGACTTCCTCGCCGGCGCCGACGCGGCGGCGTACGCCGACCTGCTGTGCGCCGGCTACGACGCGGTGCAGGCCTCCGCGGCCCGCGGCACCGACGTCGTCTTCGGCGGCACCATGCACAACGACTCGACCTGGATCGAGGCGGCGTACGACGCCGGCGCGGGCGACTGCTTCGACGTGCTGGCCACCCACCCCTACCAGTCGCCGTCGGACACCGGCCCGATGTCGGGCTCGGGCGAGGCGCACTGGGAGTTCAGCCACCTCGGCGAGGTGCGGGACCTGATGCGCCGCCACGGCGACCGGCGCCCGGTGTGGGTGACCGAGTTCGGCTGGTCCTCGCACCGCGACCGCGGCGACGAGCAGCCGTGGGAGCGCGGGGTCAGCAAGCGCCAGCAGGCCGACTTCACGGTCGCCGCCCTCGAGGCGCTGCGCACCCGCTTCCCGTTCGTGCGCAAGGCGTTCCTCTACAACGAGCGCGCGCGCACCGACGCCGGGCGGCACATGAAGGGCTACGGCCTGATGACCAACCGGATCAAGCCCAAGCCGGTCTACCGTGCGGTGCAGGCCTGGACCGGGCGCTGAGCCGGCTCAGCGCCCGAGGCCTCCAGCATCCGCTGCAGCTCGGCGCCCATCGCCTCGATGACGGCGTGCAGGCCCTGCAGCGGGCGCACCATCACGGTGAAGTCGCTGATCAGGCCGGTGTCGTCCCAGGTGATCATGTCGACGCCCTGCACCTGCTTGCCGCCGACGTCGGTGGTGAACTCCAGCACCGCCGAGTCCTCGCCCAGCCACTCGCGGCGGTAGGCGAGCCCCGGTCCCAGCACGGCGAAGGCCGCGGCGAGGTAGGCCACGACCTTGTCGCGGCCCTCCTGCGGGGTGTGCACGGCCGGGGAGCGGAAGACCGCGTCGGCGGCGACCAGGTCGGGCAGGCCCGCGGGGTCGCCGGCCTCGGCGACGGCGTGCCAGCGGGCGAGGGCGGCGGTGGTGTCCATGGGGCCATCCCACCACCGGCCACCACCGATTGACACCCGCCGCCGGGCAGGCGGCATCCTGCCCGGGTGGACACCCCCATCCCGGACTACCTCGTCGAGGTCCTCGACGCCGTCGCCGCCGACGCGAGCGGTGCCGTGGCCGACTACATCCCCGAGCTCGCGCAGGTCGACCCCGACCAGCTCGGGGTGGTGCTCGCGACCGTCGACGGCGCGGTCTACGAGGCCGGCGACTGCGCGGCCGGGTTCACGATCCAGTCGATCTCCAAGCCGTTCGTCTACGCGCTGGCGCTGCAGCAGCGCGGGCTCGAGGCCGTGCTCGACCAGGTCGACGTCGAGCCCTCCGGCGAGGCGTTCAACGAGCTGTCGCTCGAGAAGGGCTCGGGGCGCCCGCTCAACCCGATGATCAACGCCGGCGCGATCGTGGTGCACACGATGGTCGGCGACGCCCGCGACCCGCAGGGCCGGTGCGAGCAGGTGCTGGCCGGGCTCTCCGCCTTCGCCGGGCGGCCCCTGGCCGTCGACGAGGCGGCGTACGCCTCCGAGAGCGAGACGGCGTTCCGCAACTACGCCATCGCCAACATGCTGCGCAGCCGCGACTCCATCGTCGAGGACCCCGAGGACGTGGTGGCGGCCTACACCCGGCAGTGCTCGGTGCGGGTCACGACCCGCGACCTGGCGCTGATGGCCGCGACCCTGGCCAACGGCGGCGTGCACCCGCTGAGCGAGGAGCGGGTCGTCGAGGAGTGGGTGGCGCGCCAGGTGATGAGCGTGATGGCGACCTGCGGCATGTACGACTCGGCCGGCGACTGGATCTCCACCGTCGGCTTCCCGGCCAAGAGCGGCGTCTCCGGCGGCATCATCGGCGCGCTGCCGGGCCAGCTGGGCATCGCGGCGTTCTCGCCGCGCCTGGACCCGCACGGCTCGAGCGTGCGCGGGGTCGAGGTGTGCCGCCGGCTCTCGGCCGACATGGGGCTGCACATGATGGACCCGCCGCAGCCGGCGCGCTCCACGATCCGGCGCACCCACACGGTGCAGTACGTCGACGGCAGCGCCGCGATGGTCTTCGCCCTGCACGGCTCGCTGCAGTTCGCGGGCGCCGAGCGCCTGGTGCGCGACCTGGCCGACGCCGACGCCGCGGGCCGGCTCTCCGACGCGGTGGTGCTCGACCTGACCCGGGTGCACTCGATCAACGACGTGGCCCGCCGGATGCTGCTCGAGACCGTGCGGCGCCTGCAGCTGGAGGGCTGCGGGGTCACCCTGGTCGACCCCGAGTCGACCCTGCCCGACCCCGACTGCGGCGGCGGGGTGCGCCCGCCGGTGGTGGCGACGGTCGCCGAGGCCGCGGCGCGCGGGCACGCCTGAGCCCCGTCAGGCCTCCGGCAGCCGCAGCGCGGCCACGACGTCGGCGAACATGCGCTGCTTGATCGTGCCGAGCGTCGCCCGGTCCTTGCCGGCGAGGTGGCGCACCCGCGCGGCCGCTGCCTCGTGGAGGTCCTCCACCTCGGCGGTCGCGTCGACGATGCCGGCGGCCAGCGCCTCCTCGGCGCCGAAGCGGTGCCCGGTGGTCATCGCGTCGACGGCGGCGCGGGGGGTCAGCTTCGACATGACCAGCGCGTTCATGCCCGGGGTGAAGGGGATCAGGATGTCGACCTCGGGGAAGCAGACGTAGCCGCGCTCGGTGCGCATCACCCGGTGGTCGTGGGCCATGGCGAGCATCGCGCCGGCACCGAAGGCGTGGCCGTTGAGGGCCGCGACCGTCGGCACCGGGAGCGTCAGCACCCGCTCGAAGACGCCCTGCACGCGCGCGACGTACTCGCCGAGCCGGTCGGGGTGGGCGCCGAGCCAGTCGAGGTCGAGCCCGTTGGAGAAGAACTTGCCGCCGCCCGTGGTGACCAGCACGGCGGGCTCGCTGGTGGCGGCGAGGTCGGCGAGGAAGCCGTCGACCTCGTCGAGGAAGGCGGGGCTGAAGCGGTTCTCGTCGTCGCCCAGGTGCAGGGTCCACACGCGGCGGTCCTGGGGGCCGTCCTGGCTCAGCGTCGGCATCCGGCGCTCCTCTCGTCGGGCACATCAGAGCACACGTCGGGGGAGCCCGCCGGGACCTGAGGGGGTGTGCTCGCGACGCGCCCGACTCGGAACAATCGAGGGCGGGCCCGAGGTTGGGCCCGGTGTCGGGTCGCGGACAGCGGCCCGTCCCCCACGAACCATCGAGGAGGACGCATGACGCGCATCATCATCATCGGAGGCCACGGCAAGGTGGCCCGCAAGGCGACGCCGCTGCTGGTCGAGGACGGTCACGAGGTCACGTCCGTGATCCGCGACCCCGACCAGTCGAAGACGATCACCAAGCTGGGCGCCGAGCCGGTGCTGGCCGACATCGCCTCCATGCAGAAGCACGAGATCGAGGACCTGCTCCGCGGCCAGGACCTGGTGGTCTGGGCGGCCGGTGCCGGCGGCGGGTCGGCCGAGAAGACCTACGCGGTCGACCGCGACGCGGCGATCCGCTCGATGGACGCGGCCGCGGCCGCGGGGGCCGAGCGCTACGTGATGGTGTCGTACTTCGGGGCGGGCCCCGACCACGGCGTGCCGCCCGACAACGACTTCTACGCCTACGCCGAGGCCAAGACCCAGGCCGACGCCCACCTCGAGGAGTCCGCGCTGAAGTGGACGATCCTCCAGCCCAGCGGCCTCACCGAGGGTCCGACGACCGGCAAGATCGACGTCCACACCGAGGACGCCGGGCAGGTCTCGCGCGGCAACGTCGCCGAGGTGATCCGCGCCGTCGCGGGCGCCGAGGCCTCGGCCGTCGCCGGCCTCAAGATCCCCTTCAACGACGGGGACACCCCGATCGCGGAGGGTCTGCGCCACGTGCGCTGAGCCGTCCGGGCGCCGGTGGGCCCGTCGGCCCTCCGGCGCCGGCCGCTCCCCCTAGGCTGGGCGGACCCGAGCCCGGGTCCAGCACGACACCGCCGACGCAGGAGACCCATGAGCGACCACTACGGCAGCTACCCCCAGTCCCCCGACCCCGGCCAGCAGCCCGGACAGCCCGGCCAGCCCGGGTACGGCGCACCGGTCGGCGCCGACGACGTCGCCGGCACCGGTGTGCGCATCGCCGGGTTCGTGCTCGACGTCGTGGTCGTGGCCATCGTCGGCACCCTCGTGACCCTGCCCTTCGCCTCGACGTCCAGCGGCGGCGGTGAGATCGGATTCGAGATCGGCCCCACCGGCATGGTCGTCAGCCTGGTCGTCGCGGCGCTCTACTACATCGTGCCCACGGCCCTGTACGGCCAGACGCTGGCCAAGAAGCTGCTCGGCACCCGGGTCGTGCGCATGGACGACGGCCAGGTCCCCGGGTGGGGCAAGGCGGCCGGCCGCCAGATCATCCTGGCGCTGCTCAACATCGGCTGCTACATCCCGCAGATCGTCAACGCGGTCCTGCTCGCCCAGGAGCCGCTGCACCGCGGCTGGCACGACAAGGCCGTCGGCACCCGGGTGGTCACGACCCGCTAGGCGCCGGGGCGGGCGCGACGCTTGTCGCGCCAGGCGAAGAGCGCCCGCCACAGCCGCAGCGCCCAGGAGGGGTCGCCGCCGCCGTGCAGCGACGAGGTGCCGAGGAAGGAACCCGTCACGCCGCGGCTGGCCCGGTCGCGCCCCTCGAAGTCGGCGTTGGACTGGCCGGGGCGGCGCTGCTCGGGTCTCATCGGTTCTCCTCGCGGTCGACGATGGCGAACACCCGGGCGGGGAAGCCCGAGCCCTCGCGCGGCTTGGGCCAGGTTGCCACGGCCAGCGCCCCGACGGCAGGCACCCGGTGCAGGTCGGTGAGCAGCTCGATCTGCCACTTGTCGGCGCCCAGGATGTAGGTCTCGGCGGGCGCCGAGCCGCCGGCGACCACCGCGCCGGGGTCGGTGTCGGTGGTGTCGTGGCCCACCGCGGCGACCTGGCGCTGCTCGACGAGGAAGCGCAGCGCCTCGACGCTCCAGCCGGGGTAGTGCGCGACGCCGTCGGCGTCGCGGTTGGCCATCGCCTCGCCGTCGGGCCAGCGCGACGCCCACCCGGTCAGCAGGGCCACCAGCGAGCCGGGGGTGATGCGTCCGTACCGGGCCTCGTGCGCCTCGATGTCGGCGGGGGTGACGGCGTGGTCGACGTCGGCCTCGACCTGGTCACGGACGTCGACGACCACCAGCGGCAGGATCATCTCGGTGACCGGCAGCTCGTCGAGGAAGCGCCCGCCCCGCGCGAAGTGCGCCGGCGGGTCGACATGGGTGCCCCACTGCCCGATGTGGGTGTAGCGGTGGGCCAGGAAGCCGGTGCCCACCGACCCGACCCCCTCGTCGAAGTGGAAGAGGGTCTCGCGCTCCTCGTCGGGGAAGGCGAAGTAGTGCGGGATGCCCGGCCCGAAGGCGTGGGTCAGGTCGACCCACTCGCAGGCACGCAGGCGGGTCAGGACGTCGAGCAGCGAGTCGGCCATGTCGCGGATGCTAGCCCGCGTCAGAGGCCGGTGACGCCGCCGACGAGCCAGTCGTCGAAGGTCAGGGTGCTGATCCGAGCACCGTCACCGGGCAGCAGCCCGCCGGACGCCATGGCCCGGCCAGCGCGGCCGGGCAGCCGTACGCCGACCACGGGGCGGCGGCGCCCCTCGGCGCGCACGACCCGGCGGGCCAGGTCGACCAGCTGGTGCTCCTCCGGGCCGGCGATCTCGGTCGCGTGGCCCTGCGGCCCGGCCGGTGCCAGCCGGGCCAGCTCGGCGGCGACCTCGGCGGCCGCGACCGGACGGATCCGCTGTCGGGGCAGGACCGCGACGGGGCCGGGGACGCGCGCGAGCAGCTGGCCGGCGAACTCGTGGAACTGCGTGGCCCGCAGCACGGTCGCCGGCACGGCGCCGCGCAGGGCGACCTCCTCCTGCCGGCGCTTGCCCTCGTAGTAGCCGAGGTCGACCCGGTCGACGCCGACGATGGAGAGGACGAGCAGGTGCTGCACCCCTGCGCGCCGACCCGCGTCGGCCAGGTTCGTGGTCGAGGTCTCGAAGAAGTGCACCGACCTCCGGCGGCCGGTCGTGGCGATGTTGCTGACGTCGATGACCGCCTCGGCACCGGTCAGGGCGTCGTCGAGGCCACTGCCGGTCACCAGGTCGACCCCGCGGCTCCTGGCCAGGACGACCGGCGTGTGCCCGGCCGCCGTGAGTGCCTGGACGACGTGGCGCCCGAGGAGACCGGTCCCGCCGGCGACAGCGATCCTCATCTGCCCATCCTGCCTCAGCTGGCCGGGCGCACGCGCACCTTCTGCCCCGGCTCGATCTCCACGCGCCCTTGCGCCGGCCACCCGTTCCAGCGACGCATCCTGGCGCTGGGCCGGTCGAACCAGCGCGAGACCCGGGCGATCGTCTCGCCCTCCTGGGCACGGTAGATGCCGCGGTGGTTGGCGACCGGTCGTCGCAGCGGGGCCGGGCAGGGCGAGAGGTTCGGCTCCTTCCACGGCGCCGCCAGCTCACCGACCCACTTCGGGCAGGGGCCGTGGTCGAGGGCGCGCGGGGAGCCGGCCCACCAGGAGGTGCGCCTGGTGGCGCCGTTCCAGGTGAAGGAGAGGTGGATGTGGTCGGTGTGCGGGTTCTCGCCGGTGTAGGGCTGCCACCCCGACCGGGCGTCGTACCCGCGCCAGATGCGGCGGTTCCAGATCATGTACATCACCCCGAGCTCGCGGGCGTGCGCCGCGACCTCGCCCTCGACGCTGCGGGTCAGCCACCCGGTCGCGCGCCTGGCGATGCGCCGGTCCTTGGCCCTCGACGCGCGCAGCGACCAGTCCCAGGCGCGACCCTCCTTGTGCTCCGAGAGCCCGCCGCTGCTGCAGGCGCGGGTGATCCCGCCGCTGCCTCCGCCGAACTTCGCCAGCAGCAGCCTGCGTGCGGCCAGCACGCCCGGCTTGGCGACCGGGTCGCAGGAGACCTGGCCCTGGTAGACCGGGAAGGCGTCGACCTCCTTGGCCTGGGCCGGAGGCACCGCGGCGAGGGCGGCTGCCGCGAGCAGCACGGCGAGGACGGACGTGAGCAGGCGTGCGGAACCGGCGAGGGGCATGGGGGTGCTCCGGGGGTCGAGCGGCAGGGGCGGTCGCCGTGGCGGTCGGGGGTCGCCCGCGACACCCCCGACCGTATCCGCGGCGGCGGCCGCGCGTGGTGGCTTCGCGCAACGCGGCCAGGGGCGGGTCAGGCGGTCCGCTCGTCGACCTCGGCGGCGGTCAGCTGGCGCGGCCGGATGTCGCCCCGCGCGATCTCCTCGACGTAGTGGCAGGCCACGCGGTGGCCTGGGCGCACCTGGACCAGCTCGGGCCTCTCGTCGTCGCAGCGCGTCTCCTGCCGGTAGGGGCACCGGGTGTGGAACCGGCAGCCCGCGGGCGGGTCGGACGGCGAGGGCAGGTCGCCCTGGAGGATGATCCGCTCGCGCGTGTCCTCGACGACCGGGTCGGGGACGGGCACGGCCGACATCAGCGAGCGGGTGTAGGGGTGCAGCGGCTCGTCGTACAGGTCGTCGGCGTCGGCCTGCTCGATGATCGAGCCCAGGTACATCACCGCGACCACGTCGCAGACGTGGCGGACCACCGCCAGGTCGTGCGCGATCACCAGGTAGGTCAGCCCGAGCTCGGCCTGGAGGTCCTCCAGCAGGTTCAGCACCTGCGCCTGCACCGACACGTCGAGGGCCGAGACCGGCTCATCGGCGATGATGAAGCGCGGCTCGAGGGCGAGCGCCCTGGCGATGCCGATGCGCTGCCGCTGGCCGCCGGAGAACTCGTGGGGGTACTTCTGCGCCGCGCTCGACGGCAGGCCGACCTGGTCGAGCAGCTGGCGCACGCGGGCGCCCTTCTCGAAGGAGATGCCGTGCGCCTTCAGCGGCTCGGTGAGGATCGTCTCGACGCTCTGCCGGGGGTTGAGGCTCGCCAACGGGTCCTGGAAGACCATCTGCATGTCGCGGCGCGCGCGGCGCAGCGCCTCGCCGCGCAGGCCGGCGACGTCGGTGCCGTCGAAGTGGACGGTGCCCGCCGTGATCGGGCTGAGCCGGAGGACGGCGCGTCCGAAGGTCGACTTCCCGCAGCCGGACTCGCCGACCAGGCCGACGCTGCTGCCCTGCGCGACGTCGAGGTCGACGCCGTCGACGGCCTTGACGGCACCGACGGTGCGGCCGCCCAGCAGCCCCCCCTTGATCGGGAAGTGCACCTTCAGACCGCGCACGGACAGCAGCGGCTCGGCGCCGCCGGTCGAAGGAGTGGGGCTGGGGCTCGGGCTGGGGTCGGTCACGGGGAGGCTCCTGGGGACGGCGCGGGCTCAGCCACCGGGTTGAAGCAGCGCAGGGCACGGTCGCCGACGCGCTCGAGGCTCGGAGCCCGCGTGGTGCACTCGTCGACGACGTTCCCGCACCGCGGGGCGAAGGCGCAGCCCTGGGTCCAGGGGATGGTCTGGGTGGGCGATCCCGGGATGGGGGTCAACGGCGTGCCGCGCGGGTGGTCGAGACGAGGGATGCTGGCCAGCAGGCCGGAGGTGTAGGGGTGGCGCGGCCGGGCGAACAGCGGCCCACGACCCGCCGCCTCGACGATCCGCCCCGAGTACATGACGTTGACGTCGTCGCACAGGCCGGCGACCACGCCGAGGTCGTGGGTGATCATCAGCAACGCCGCGTCGGTGTCCCTGACGAGGTCCTTGAGCACCTCCAGGACCTGTGCCTGGATGGTGACGTCGAGCGCGGTGGTCGGCTCGTCGGCGATCAGCAGCTTGGGCTCGCAGGCGAGCGCGATCGCGATCAGCACCCGCTGCCGCATCCCGCCGGAGAGCTGGTGGGGGTACTCCCGCACCCGCCTGCCCGGCTCGGGGATGCCGACCCTCTCGAGGAGCGCCACGGCCCGGTCCTGGGCCTCCGCGCGGTCGACGTCGAGGTGCGCCTTGAGGACCTCGCGCAGCTGCACGCCGATGGTCACCACCGGGTTCAGCGAGGACATCGGGTCCTGGAAGACCATCGCGATCTCGCGTCCGCGCAGTCTGCTCATCTCCCGCTCGCTGGCGTCCAGGAGGTTGCGCCCGCCGTAGAGGACCTGGCCGCTGGTGCGGGCGGCGCGGCGCGGCAGCAGGCCCATCACGGCCAGCGAGGTGACCGACTTGCCGCTGCCGGACTCGCCGACCAGGCCGACGTGCTGGCCCGCGTGCACGCTGAAGGAGACCTCGTCGACGGCCACCACGTCACGGCGCCCGCGAACGCCGAAGACGACGGACAGGTCGCGCACGTCGAGCAGGGGCTCGCCCACGGGTGTGTCGTCCACGGCCGTCACCTCCGGGACCGGGGGTCGAGGGCCTCGCGCATCGCCTCGCCCAGCAGCGTGAAGCCGAGGGCGGTGAAGGCGATCGCGAAGCCGGGAAGGAGGGCGAGGCGGGCCGCGGCCTCGAAGCGGTCCTGGGCCGCGACGAGCATGCGGCCCCACTCCGCCACGGCGGGGTCGGCCTCGCCGAGGCCGAGGTAGGACAGCGCCGCGACCTCGATGATGGCCGTGGCGAGGTTCAGCGTCGCCTGCACGATGGTCGGTCCGATCGCGTTCGGCACGATGTGGCCGGAGACGATCTTCCGCTTGCGGATGCCGAGCGCCCCCGCGGCGAGCACGTAGTCGGACTTGCCCTGCGAGAGCATCGAGCCGCGCAGCAGGCGCGCGAAGATCGGCACCTGCGCGGTGCCGATCGCGATCATCACGGCGTAGGCGTTCTGACCGAGGACGGCGACGATGCTGACCGCGAGCAGCAGGCTGGGCACGGAGAGCATCACGTCGACCAGGCGCATCACCGCGTTGTCGACCCACGAGCCGACCCGGCCGCCGAGCGCACCGAACCCGCCCGCGAGGGCGCCGAGGCCGGCGCCGGCGACGAGGCCGATCGCGGTCGAGATCACGCCGTACGCCAGCGACTGGCGGGCCCCGTAGACCAGCTGGGTCCACATGTCGGAGCCGTAGCGGTCCAGGCCCAACCAGTGGTCCTCGGAGGGTCCGGGGACCGAGGACGGGGTCACCAGGCCGGCGTCGGCGGTGGAGCCCGGCTCGTACGACGTCAGCAGCGGGGCGAAGAGGGCGACCAGCACGAAGAGCAGCACGATGACCGCCCCGGCGATCGCGGTCGGGTTGCGCCGCAGGCGGCGGAACGCCGCTCGCCAGAGACCGACGCCACCGGCCTCGTCGGGGCCCGCGCCGTGCCCGCCGCTGCCGGCCAGCATGATCTCGGCGGAGTCGGCGCCCGTCCGGCCGCTCACGAGACCCTCACCCTGGGGTCGATGACGCCGTAGGCCAGGTCGACGAGGAGGTTGATCAGCGAGTAGGTGATCGCGATGAAGATGATGAACCCCTGGAGGACGGGGAAGTCGCGCTGGGAGATCGCCTGGAAGAGGTAGCTGCCGATCCCGTTGAAGGCGAAGACGCTCTCGGTGAGCACGGCGCCGGAGAGCAGCAGGCCGGCCTGGAGGCCGATGGTGGTGACCACCGGCAGCAGCGCGTTGCGCAGGACGTGGCGGCGGCTGACGATGCGACGGCTGAGGCCCTTGGACTCCGCGGTGCGGACGTAGTCCTCGTGCAGCACCTCGGCCACCGAGGCCCGGGTGATGCGCACGATGATCGCCAGCGGGATGGTGCCGAGCGCGACCGCGGGCAGGACGAGGTGGACCATCGCGTTGAAGGCGGCGTCCCACTCACGTGTCAGCAACCCGTCGAGCACGTAGAAGTTGGTGATGTGGGTGGCGTCCATCCGGGCGTCCTGGCGCAGCGCGGTCGGGAGCAGGCCGAGCCAGTCGGCGAAGACGAGCTTGAGCAGGATGGCGAGGAAGAACACCGGGGTGGCCACCCCGAGCAGCGAGCCCGACACCACGGCGGTGTCGAGGAAGCGGCCCTGGTTGCGGGCCGCGAGGTACCCGAGCGGCACCCCGACCACGATCGCGAACAGCAGGGCCGTGGTGGCCAGCTCGATCGTGGCGGGGAACCGTTCGAAGAAGGTCGTCAGGACCGGCTGGCCGGTCTTGATCGAGTCCCCGAAGTCGCCCTGCAGCAGTGCCTTGACGTAGATCAGGTACTGCTGCAGGAGCGGTTGGTCGAAGCCGTAGGACGCGTTGACCCGGGCGATCCCCTCCGGGGTGGCGCGCTCCCCCAGCAGCGACCGCGCGGGGTCACCGGGGAGAGCGCGCACCCAGGCGAAGAGGAGCACCGAGAGGCCGAACAGCACCGGCACCAGCAGCGCCAGGCGCCGCAGCGCGAACTTCAGCATCGACTGCCTTCGGAGTCAGAGGTGCGGGGACGGGTGCGGGGACGGGTGCCGGTCAGCCGACCGAGACCACGTTCCAGACCTCGTCCTGCACCGGGCTCTGCTGGTAGCCGCTCACGTCGGGACCGAAGGCCAGCGACGGGACCGGGTGGGCCAGCGGGACACCGGGCAGGTAGTCCATGACGAGCCTGTTGATCTCCTCGTAGAGCGGCTCCTGCTCCTCGGGGGTGGGCAGTCCGCGGGCCTCGCGCAGGGCGTCGAAGATCTCCGGGTTGTCGAAGCCCCACTCGCTGCTCTTGGCGCCGAAGAAGACGCCGAGGAAGTTGTCGGTGTCGTTGTAGTCGCCGGTCCACCCGAGCAGGTGCAGGCCGTGCTTGGAGGTGCCCTGGATCTTCTCGAGGTAGTCGGGGCTCCACTGGTCGGCCGTGGGCTTGATCTTCAGGCCCACCGCCTCGAGCTGAGAGCGGATCACGTTGAACGTGTCCTCCGGCTGGGGCATGTACGGGCGGCTGACACCGGTCGGGTAGTTGAACTCGATGGTGGCGCCGTCGGCACCGGCGTCGGCGAGCATCTGCTTGGCGAGCTCGGGGTCGAACTCGTAGGTCTGCACGTCGTCGGTGTAGCCCATCACGCTGTCCGGGATGAACTCGATCGCCGGTTGGGTGCCCTCGGGCATCGAGGCGCTGATGATCTCCGGGATGTTGAGCGCGTGCGCGATGGCCTGGCGGACCTGGGGGTCGTCCAGCGGCTTCTGCTGCTGGTTCATGCCCAGGTAGAGGACGTTGAAGGGGTCCCGGTTGACGATCTGGAAGCCCTCCTCCTCGAGCGGCGCGATGTCGGCCGGGCCGACCAGGTCGAAGCCGTCGATCTCGCCGGCACGCAGCGCGTCGGCACGGGCCTTCGGGTCCTCGATCGCGACCACGACGGCCTCGTCGACGATCGCCGGGTCGCCCCAGTAGTCGTCGTAGCGCGCCAGGGTGACGTCCTGCCCGCGGTTCCAGGCGTCCAGCATGAACGGGCCGGTGCCCGTGGGGTGCTCGGTGGAGTACGCGGAGTTCTTCGGGTTGGTGGCCCCGTCGTCCTGGAACTCCTCCAGCGCGCTGGGGCTCTGCATCGAGAACGCCGGCAGCGACAGCGCGGAGATGAAGCCGGCGAAGGGCTCCTTCAGGTTGATCGTCGCGGTCAGCTCGTCGTCGGCGGTGCAGGAGTCGTAGATCGCGGAGTCCGCGCGGTCGCCGGTCGCGAAGCCGCGGAACAGCGCCGCGTAGTAGTAGGTCAGGTCGTCGGTCTGGGCCGACTCGGGCATGTTGTACCAGCGGTCGAAGTTCGAGCAGACCGCCTCCGCGTCGAAGGCGGTGCCGTCGTGGAACGTGACGTCCTCGCGCAGGTCGAAGGTGTAGCTCAGGCCGTCCTCGCCGGTCTCCCACTCGGTCGCGAGCAGCGGCGCGGGGTCGGCCGTCCCGGGCTCGGTGCCGACGAGGCCCTCGAAGATCTGGCGGGCGACCCGGAAGCTCTCGCCGTCGGAGGCGAAGAACGGGTCGAGGGTCACCGGCTCGGCGGACCCGGCGAAGACGAAGGTGCCGCCGCTCGCGCCGTCACCACCGTCGCCCGCGTCGCCGTCGCGCTCGCTCTCGGCACAACCGGTCAGGATCAGCGCAGCGGCGGCCAGTCCGACCAGACCTGCGCGCGTTGACTTCTGTGTGGACCGCACGTGTCACCTCAATTCGTCGCGTCTCGCCCGAGTGACGAAACAGAACCTGCGGGACAGTAGCGCGCCGGTGTGACGTAGAGCACTAGCCCGGCACCCGATCGCGTGTCGCGATCCGGCAACGATTTCTGGGAGGGCCACTCGCGTGTCCGGCCGTACCGACCGGGAGTGTGGAGTCGTGGATGAACCAGGTTGATCTAGGACTCCACACTTCCAGCCCGTCGTCGGCGAATGCCTCCGCCGTCAGTGCGCCATGTCGACGAACCGCGAGTAGTGACCCTGGAAGGCGACCGTGATGTCGCGGGTCGGGCCGTTGCGGTGCTTGACCACGAGCAGGTCGGCCTCGCCGGGGCGGGTCGACTCCTTCTCGTAGGCGTCCTCGCGGTGCAGCAGGATCACCATGTCGGCGTCCTGCTCGATGCTGTTGTGCAGGGCGATGCCGTTGGCGACGAAGTTGTGCACGCCCAGGACCGTGGCGTCGTACACCGGCTGCTCGCCGATGGGCTCGACCCTGGCGATGGCATCCCAGTAGATGTCGTTGGTGGCCAGGACCTCGAGGTCGGCATCGCCGAGGACGCCGGCCACCTTGGCCAGCCGTTCGCGGCTCGGGGCGTGCTTCCACATGGTCGAGCCGGCGAACGAGGTCCCCATGGCGGTGGCGAACTCGCGGTGCGTCATCCGGCGGTCCGCCAGCTCCTGGCGCACGCGCCCCCAGACCTCCTGCGGCACGGTGTCGAGGTTGGTGTTGGGCCGGACGTCGCGCAGCGCCGCCGCGAGGCGGGCGACCTGCTCGCCGCGGGCACCGTGCACCCCGATGTCGTCGAGGAACCGCAGCTGGTTCTCGGCCCCGACGACGTGCACGTGCCAGCCGTCGCGGTAGCCGGCCTTGCGGACCCGCTTGATGCGGGTGAAGACGTTGAACCTGGCGAGGAGCCTGGTCACGTCGTCGGCGAGGCGGCGGCTCGTGGTGGCGTAGTAGACCCTGCCCGTCCCGCGCTTCTCGTCCAGGTGGACGCACCCGTCGGTGGCCCACAGGTGGTGCAGGAAGAGGCCCACCTGCTCCTTGGGCAGCCCGAAGACCCAGTCGGGCACGAACTTCTCGTGGCTGCGGAGACCGAAGAGCGCGTCCTCGTCGAGCCAGGCCGCGATCGGGTTGCGCCGGCCACGGGCGAGCCGGTACGGCGCGGGGAGGCGCAGCGTGGTGACCCGGGCGGCCGGGTACTCGTCGCGGACCGCGGTGATGCCGAACCGGCGGGAGGCAGCCTCGGCCACCGCCGCGAGGTTGGCCTCGTCGACGCTGGCGTGGCGCAGCGGCTGGCGCTCGACGAAGGACCCGTCACCGAGCAGGTGCGCGAGCAGGACGACCTCGTCGGGGTCGCGCGGGGTGATCTGCATCGGGGGCGGCACGTGGCGCACCGAGCCCACGCGCGAGCCGGTCGTCAGCTCGGCCAGCGGCACCCAGCCGTCGTAGGTCAGGAACGGGTGGTTGCCGGTCGCCTCCACCGTGCGGCCCGAGGCGAGCGTGACCCGGTACGTCGCCTTCGTCCCGCTCGGGAAGGCGTGCGTCAGGGTGCGCGGCACCAGCTTGAGCCGCTCGTCCAACGCCCAGACGGGGACGTCGGTCGCGCCCGTCGCCATCAGCTCGCCCAGGGTGATCTCGGCGTTCGTGTCGGCGCGCAGGAGCCGGGTGTCGGCGGTCAGGCAACCGGACTCACGCAGGTCGCTCATGGCGGGGCGCTTGTCGGCGCGCTGCTCGGAGCCACGGTTGAGCTGCGAGAGCGCGATGATCGGGACCTCGAGCTCCTTGGCCAGCAGCTTGATCTGGCGCGAGAACTCCGAGACCTCGAGCTGGCGCGACTCGACCTTCTTGCCCGAGCTCATCAGCTGGAGGTAGTCGATGACGATCAGCTGCAGGTCGTGCTTCTGCTTCAGCCGCCGCGCCTTGGCGCGGATCTCCATCATCGTCATGTTGGGGCTGTCGTCGATGAAGACCGGCGCCGAGGAGACCTCGCCCATCTTGCGGGCCAGCTTGGTCCAGTCGTCGTCACCCATCGCGCCGTTGCGGATGTGGTTGAGCGGCACCTTCGCCTCGGCCGAGAGCAGACGCATGGTGATCTCGGAGCGCGTCATCTCGAGGCTGAAGAAGACGCTGGTCAGGTTGTTGTGGATCGACGCCGCACGGCAGAAGTCGAGGGCCAGGGTCGACTTGCCCATGGCGGGGCGGGCCGCGACGATGATCATCTGGCCCTTGTGCAGGCCGTTGGTCAGCTCGTCGAGGTCGGCGAAGCCGGTGGGCACGCCGTAGATGCCCGACTCGCGGTTGCCGATCGCCTCGATCTCGTCGAGGACGCCGTCCATGATGTCGGAGAGCGGGGCGTAGTCCTCGCCCGAGCGCTTCTCGGCGAGCTTGAAGACCTCGGCCTGGGCCTGGTCGACGATGTCGTCGACCTCGCCCTCGCCGGCATAGCCGATCTGCACGATCTTGGTGCCGGCGTCGACGAGGCGGCGCAGCACCGCCTTCTCGCGCACGATCTCGGCGTAGTAGCCCGCGTTGGCCGCGATCGGGACGTTGGCCGACAAGGTGTGCAGGTAGGGGGCCCCGCCGACCTTCTGCAGCTCACCGCGACGCTGCAGCTCGGCGGCGACGGTCACCATGTCGACCGGCTCGCTGCGGCCGTAGAGGTCGATGATCGCGTCGTGGATCGTCTCGTGGGAGGGACGGTAGAAGTCGCCGCCGCGCACCCGCTCGGTGACCTCGGAGATCGCGTCCTTGCTGATCAGCATCGAGCCCAGCACCGACTGCTCGGCGGCCATGTCCTGCGGCGGCGTGCGGTCGTTGGGGCCGCTGCGCGGACGCTCGCCCGGCGCGTAGGAGACGGGCCCGTCGCCCCAGTCCTCGTAGGGCGGCTCCTCGGCCGTGCGGCCGCTCTGCTCGGTGACGCTCAACGTGCTCTCCCATGGCTGGTCCCGGACCGACCCCGTGCCGGCTGGGCCGGTGCCCACGACGCTAGGACCGGCCACCGACAACGCGGCGCCGGACCTCGTGGAGACCGGTCCCGGACGACGTCCCGAGGACCTCGTCCGCGTGACCGTACGTGGGGATCCGCCCCAGCGGAAAGCGAGTTGTCCACAGGGCCTGGGGATAACCCGGGGTTGCCCGTGGACGACACGCGAGGACGTGTGCACTGCCTGGGGACACAACTGTGGAGAACCAAGTGATGCCGCCGACGAAATGGCCTCTGACCTGGGGAAACGCCTCTCCCCACCTGTGGACAGAAAATTGTGGGCAGGACGACGTCGTTCACCCGCCGGCCGCGCTCCGGATGCCTGGATGTTTGTCGACAAAGCGTCGACTAGCGCAGTTTCCACAACTTGTCCCCAATACGGGACAGATGCCGGCGACCGGTCTCGACCAGCGCGCGCCTACGATCCGCGGGTGAGCCCGCGCAGCGCCCCGTCCGAGCACCGGGCCACCGATCGCGAGATCTGGCGGCTGGCCGTCCCGGCGTTCCTCGCGCTGGTCGCCGAGCCGCTCTTCCTGCTCGGCGACGCGGCCGTCGTCGGCCGGCTGGGCACCCCCGAGCTGGCCGGCCTGGGCATCGCCGCGGTGGTGCTGCAGACCGCCGTCGGCCTGTGCGTCTTCCTCGCCTACGGCACCACCGCCAGCGTCGCGCGCCGCCTCGGCGCCGGCGACCTGCGTGGCGCGCTGGCCCAGGGCGTCGACGGGCTCTGGCTGGCGGTCGGGATCGGGGTGGTGACCACCGTGGTCGGCGTCGCGCTCACCGACCCGCTGGTCGCGGCCTTCGGTGCCGGACCCGAGATCAGCGAGCAGGCCACGACCTACCTGCGCATCGCCTTCCTCGGCACCACGCCGCTGCTGGTGATGCTCGCCGCCACGGGGGTGCTGCGCGGCCTGCAGGACACCCGCACCCCGCTCTACGTCGCCGTCGGCGGCAACGTGCTCAACATCGTGCTCAACGTCGTGCTCGTCTACCCCGTCGGCCTCGGCATCGCCGGCTCGGCGATCGGCTCGGTCGTCGCCCAGGTGCTCAGCGCCGCCGTGCTCACCGTGGTCGTCGTGCGCGGCGCCGGGGCGCAGGGCGCCCCGCTGGGCCCCGACCTGCCGGGCATCCGCCTGGCCGCCCGGGCCGGGGTGCCCCTGGTGGTGCGCACCCTGACGTTGCGCGCCGCCATCCTCACCACGACGTACGCCGTGACCCTGGGCGCCGCCCCCGGCGCCGGGCTCGACGTCGACCTGGCCACCCACCAGCTGGCGATGACCCTGTGGGGGTTCCTGGCCTTCGTGCTCGACGCGATCGCGATCGCGGCGCAGGCCCTGACCGGACGCACCCTCGGCGCCGGCGACGTGGCAGGCACCCGGCGGCTGACCCGGCGGATGCTGCGCTGGGGCGTGGTCAGCGGGGTGGTGACCGGCGTGCTGCTCGCCGCGGCGAGCCCGCTGCTCGGCCCGCTCTTCAGCCGGGACGCAGCCGTCCACGAGGCGCTGGTGCCGGTGCTGCTCATCGCCGCCCTGGGTCAGCCCGTGGCCGGCATCGTCTTCGTGCTCGACGGGGTGCTGATCGGAGCCGGCGACGGCCGCTACCTGGCTGTCGGGGGGCTGCTCACCCTGGTCGTCTACCTGCCCGTCGCCCTGCTCGCCGCCTCGTGGGGCGGGCTGCTGGCCCTGTGGGTCGCCTACACGACGGTCTTCATGGGCTCGCGGATGCTGGTGCTGGTGCTCCGCGAGCGCAGCGACGCCTGGGTGGTCACCGGCGGGGGCACCCCCGGCCCGTCCCGGACCCGCTCGGGCGCCGGGTCGTAGGCTCCCCGCCATGGCCCCGCTCTCCCTGGTCGCCTCGGGCCTGCTCCTGGTCGCGCTCGTCGCGCCCGTCGGCGGGTACGACGTGCTGGCCGACTGGGCGGGCTGGGCCCTGGTCGTGGCGGCGCTGCGCCGCCTGCCCCTGGCCTCGGCGACCCGGCAGCGACCGGTCCTGGTCGGGCTGGCCGTCACCGCGGGCCTGCTCTCCGCGCTGCTGTGGTTCCCGCTGCTGCACGAGGCGCTCGCCGACGTCGACCCCGCCATCGCCTGGGCGCTGAGCCTGCCGGCGCTGCTGGTGACGGTCCTCCTGGCCCACGAGCTGGCCGCGGCCGCCGCCGGCGCGCAGGACCCGGCCCCGCGGCGGCGCTGGCACCTGGTGCGCACCGTCGCCGTGCTGGTCGCCGTGCTGCCCGTCCTCGTCTACGGCGCTGGTCTGGACCAGCTCGAGCCCCTCGCCTTCGTGCTCGCCGACCTCCTGATCCTCACCGTGATCGTGATGCTGCTGGTCGATGCGCGGCGCCCGTGGGCCGGCGGCACCCCCCGCGACTTCGGTCGAAGCGCCGCGAGGACCGCCCGGGATTCGTAGCCTGAGGCGGAGCGGGGCGTTGAAGCATCGACCCCGCCAGCCCCCTCGGAGGAATCTCGATGACCGTCCCCCCGTCCGTACGTCGTGGCGCGGCCCTGTCCGTGGCCGCCCTCGTCGGCGCCCTGCTGCCGGTGCTCGCGATGCCGGCCGCCCACGCCGAGCCCGGCTGCCTCAGCGAGGCAGCACCTCCCGGCGAGCTCCCCCTCCCGCTGCCGCTGCCCTCGCCGATCGGACCCGGCGACCGGTGCGACGACAGCGAGCCGCCCGTCACCTCGGCCGTGACGGCCTCCCCCGCCCCCAACGAGGCGGGCTTCATCGCCCAGGACTCGGTCACCTTCACCTTCTCCGGCGCCCACACCGACGCCGACACCGACCCGATCGCGTTCGAGTGCCAGTTCTTCAACACCCCCGAGGCCCCGCCCGAGGACGAGTGGACCGCCTGCACGAGCCCGCAGACCTACAACGACCTCGAGGACACCCGGCGCGAGCTCGGTGGTCGCGAGACCCCCTACACCTTCCGGGTGCGGGCCTACGACGCCGCCGACCGCAAGATCGACGCCACCCAGAACGACCTGATCCTGGGTTCCAACGGGGCCGAGACCGACCTGCCCGACGTCGACCAGACGCCGGAGGAGGCCACCTTCAAGCTCGACACCGTCGCCCCCGTCGCCCGCATCTTCAACCAGCCCTTCGACCCCGAGACCCCCGACCGCCCGATGCTCACCACCGACAGCCCCACGCTGCGCATCACCGGCTCGGAGTCGCCGCTGGTCTACACCTGCGACATCGACGGCGAGGCGATGCCCTGCCGCGACGACCACGTGACCTTCAAGGACCTCGGGCCCGGCACCCGGACCCTGAGCGTCTCGGTGACCGACCGGGCCGGCAACACCTCGGCCCTGCCGGCCACGACCAGCTTCACGGTGCCCGAGGACCTGGTCTCCCCGGGCCGCCGCTGGGCGACCAAGCGCCGCGCCAAGTCCTTCGGCGGCGACTACCTGGAGGCGTCGGCGTACAAGACCAAGATCACCGTCGCCGGCGTCGACGTGCGCGAGGTGCGCCTGCTGGCCACCACCGGCCCCACGAGCGGCAAGCTGAAGTACAAGATCCCCGGCGGCGTGTGGCAGAAGGTCAAGCTCGGCGGCAAGCGCACCACCCGCAGCGACGTGGTCGTCGTGCGCAACGAGCAGAGCGCCTCCTTCACCGGCAAGATCGCCTTCCGGGTGATGAGCCGCGGCAAGCCGGTGCAGCTCGACGCGATCATGCTGCGCTGAGCCGCAGCCCCGACGTACGACGACGGGCCCGGACCTCCAGTGGAGGTCCGGGCCCGTCGCGGTGCTGCAGGGTGCTGCTGGGTCTCAGGCCTTGACGACGTTGAGGGCCACCGTGGCGGACACCTCGTCGTGCAGCCGCACGGAGACCTCGTGGTTGCCGAGCGAGCGGATCGGGTTCTTGACCGCGATCGTGCGCTTGTCGACGGCCTCGCCGGTCGTCTCGGTCAGCGCCGAGGCGATGTCGGCGGGGGTGACGGCGCCGAAGAGACGCCCGCCCTCGCCGGCCTTGACGGCGACGTTGACCGTCGACGCCTCGAGCTTGGCCTTGATCTCAGCGGCGTGGTCGTGGTCGCGGACCGCGCGGCTGGTGCGCGCGGCCTTGATCGACTCGACGGTCTTCTCGCCACCGCGGGTCCAGCGGATGGCCACGCCACGGGGCACGAGGTAGTTGCGGCCGTAGCCGTCCTTGACCTCGACCACGTCGCCCGGGCCACCGAGACCGGTGACCTCCTGGGTCAGGATGAGCTTCATCGTCCGTGCTCCTCTCAGCGACCGGTGGAGGTGTAGGGCAGCAGGGCCACCTCGCGGGCGTTCTTGACGGCGATGGCCACGTCGCGCTGGTGCTGGACGCAGTTGCCGGTCACCCGACGCGCGCGGATCTTGCCGCGGTCGGAGATGAACTTGCGAAGGAGGGTGGCGTCCTTGTAGTCGACGCCGCTCGCCTTCTCCTTGCAGAACTGGCAAACCTTCTTCTTGGGCTTGCGAATCACTGCCTTGGCCATTGTGGTGCTTCCTTTCTAGAAGCCCGCCCCGGAGTGGCTACCGGGTCGGAATGGGTCAGGTTTGTCTGGACAGGTGGTGCTGGACCGAGCGGTCCAGGATCAGAACGGGGGCTCCTCGCCCACGCCGGGGGCGCCCCAGGGGTCGTTGCCCTGGGCCGGGGCCGGCCGGGACTGGCCCCCGCCGAAGCCGCCGCCCTGCTGGCCCCCCTGCTGGGGAGCCGGCGAGGCCCACGGGTCGTTGGCCGGGGCTGCGCCCTGGCCCCCGCCCTGCTGGCCGCCGCCGGAGTAGCCTCCGCCGCCGCCCTGGCCGCCACCGGAGTAGCCTCCGCCGCCGCCCTGACGGGTCGTGCGGGCGACCTTGGCGGTCGCGTAGCGCAGGGACGGGCCGACCTCGTCGACCTCGAGCTCCATCACGGTGCGCTTCTCACCCTCGCGGGTCTCGTAGCTGCGGGCCTTGAGCCGGCCCTGGACCACGACGCGCATGCCCTTCTGGAGGGACTCGGCGACGTTCTCCGCGGCCTGCCGCCAGATCGAGCAGGACAGGAACAGCGCTTCGCCGTCCTCCCACTCGTTGGTCTGACGGTTGAGGGTGCGCGGCGTCGACGCGATCCGGAAGTTGGCCACGGCCGCCCCCGAGGGGGTGAAGCGCAGCTCCGGGTCGTCGACGAGGTTGCCGACCACCGTGATGACGGTCTCGCCTGCCATGAGGTCTCCCTAGCGGTGTGCTGATCCTGGTGCTGTTCGGTCGTCCGAGACAGCGTTCGCGACCATGGTGGCCGCTCGCGCCGACATCGGACAGGGGTCATCCACAAGTGGACGACCCGAGGCGTCGAGCCGGGGGCTCAGTGCGCGTCGGGCCGGATGACCTTGGTGCGCAGGATCGCCTCGTTGAGGCCGAGCTGACGGTCGAACTCCTTGACCGTGTCGGGCTCGGCGTTCAGCGAGATGACGGCGTAGATGCCCTCGGCGTTCTTCTTCACCTCGTACGCGAGGCGACGACGTCCCCAGACGTCGACGGACTCGACGGTGCCACCGTCCTTGGTGATCACGTTGAGGTACTTCTCGAGGGACGGCTGAATCGTCCGCTCTTCGAGGCTGGGGTCGAGGATGACCATCACTTCGTAGGCACGCATAGCGGTCTCCACCTCCTCTGGACTCGGCGGCCACGGTCTCTCCGTGGCAGGAGGGCTGTGCGAAACCCGCACCCGGCGCACCGCGGAGCGGCGGGCTGGTGGGAGCGGGGCCCGAGGACACGGACCCGTCGGTGGGTCGTGCGATCTCGGACAGCGCAAGATACCAGCGCGCCGCGGTGTCGGCCTAAACGTCGTCCACAGCCCGCACGCGCGCGAGGACCCAGGCGTGCGCCGGGCGGGGACGGGGTAGGGGGCTGGCGATGAGCCACCGCCACCCCGCCCCCTCCCTCGCTCCCTCCGTCGCGCCCGCCCCGACGGGCCCGCCGGCCCGCCTGGTCGGGCGCTACGAGCTGGCCGACCGCATCGGCGCCGGGGCGATGGGGTCGGTCTGGCGGGCCTGGGACCACCAGGCCGGGCGCTGGGTGGGCGCCAAGGTGCTCGACCAGGCCCGAGGTGGCGCCCCGACGGAGGCCGCCGGGCTGCTGCTGCGCTTCGTGCGCGAGCAGTCGGTGCGCATCGCGCACCCCCACGTGGTCGCCCCGACCGGCTGGGCGGCCGAGGACCACGTCGTCGTGCTGACCATGGACCTGGTGCGCGGCGGCTCGCTCGACGTGCTGCTCGCCGAGCACGGCGCGCTGCCCAAGAGCTACGTGCGGGTGCTGCTGGCCCAGCTGCTGCGCGCGCTGGCCGCGGTGCACGAGGCCGGGGTGGTGCACCGCGACGTCAAGCCCGCCAACCTGCTCCTCGAGCCGACCGGCGCCGCCCGGCCCCACCTGCGCCTCGGCGACTTCGGCGTCGCCACCCTCCAGCACGAACCGCGCCTGACCCGGCACCCCGGTGCGGTCGGCACCGACGGCTACATGGCCCCCGAGCAGGCGCGGGGGGCGCTGCCCGACCCCCGCCAGGACCTGTACGCCGCCGGCGTCGTGGCCCTCGAGCTCCTCACCGGCCGTCCGCCCACCCGTGAGGGCCCGCCGCCCGTCCCGCCCGGTGACCTCGCCGGTCTGCTGGCGGCGCTGACCAGCCCCGACCCGGCCGGCCGGCCACCCTCGGCGCTGGCCGCCCTCGAGCGGCTGCACCGGCTGGGCGTGCCGCCGGGCACGCCCTGGGACGAGGAGCCCGGCCCGCCGTACGTGCCCGACCGCCTCGGCGAGCCGCCGGCGCCGCGCGCGCCCGGCCGGGGTCCCGACCGGCGCACCGTGCTGGCGGCCTGCTGCCTGGTCTCGGCCGCGGTGCTCTGCGTGGTGGCGCTCGCGCTGCTCGTGTGAGGCCGGCCGGGGCTCACCGACGGCGCAGCAGCACCAGCCCGACGAGCACCAGCACGAGCGCGAGGAGCAGCAGCACCGTCGCCGCCACGAGCCGCTCGTCGGCGACCAGCGGCAGGGGCACGCTCACGTCCACGGCACCAGGGTGCCCGGGCCTCCGGCCCGCAAACCCCCGGGCGGGGGCGTCGGTGCCCGCTCCTAGGCTGGGGCCATGTCGTCGAAGTCCCAGCAGCTGCCGATCGGTGCCCACGTCGACCAGGCCGACCCGGTCGGGGAGGCGCGCGAGCGCGGGGTCCCGCTGGTGCAGATGTTCCTCGGCGACCCGCAGGGCTACCGCGGGCCCGAGGTCGCCCACCCCGGCGGGGCGGCGGGCCTGCGCGCCGAGGCCGAGGAGGCCGGGGTCGACCTCTACGTCCACGCGCCGTACATCGTCAACGTCGCCACCACCAACAACCGCATCCGGATCCCCAGCCGCAAGCTGCTGCAGCAGCACATGGACGCCGCCGCCGAGATCGGCGCCAAGGGCCTGGTCGTGCACGGCGGGCACGTCAACAAGGCCGACGACCCCGCCGTGGGCTTCGACAACTGGCGCAAGGCGGTCGAGGCGACCGACCTCAAGATCCCCCTGCTCATCGAGAACACCGCCGGCGGCGACAACGCGATGACGCGCTACCTCGAGCGCATCGAGGGCGTGTGGGCCGCGATCGGCAGCGCCGAGGGCGCCGACATGGTCGGCTTCTGCCTCGACACCTGCCACGCCCACGCCGGCGGCAACGCCCTCGAGACCGTCGTGGCCGACGTGCTGGCCATCACCGGGCGCATCGACCTGGTGCACGCCAACGACAGCCGTGACGACTTCGGCTCCGGGGCCGACCGGCACGCCAACTTCGGCGCCGGGCGCATCGACCCCGACCTGCTCGCCTCGGTCGTGCGCGACGCCGGCGCGCCCGTGGTGATGGAGACCCCCGGGCCCGCCGAGGCGCACGTCGCCGACGCGGCCTGGCTCCGCGATCGGCTGTAACGTCGCGGCTGTGAGCCCCGCAGCGACCCGTGCCGAGCCCAGCGCCCCGCTGAGGGTGCAGGAGATCCCGCCCGCCGACCACCTGGCCTTCCTGGACGGGCGGTCCTCCGCGAGCTTCCTGCAGACCCCCGCCTGGGGCCGGGTCAAGGCCGAGTGGCGCCGCGAGTCGCTGGGCTTCTTCGCCGGCGACGAGCTCGTCGGCGCCGCCCTGGTGCTCTACCGCCAGCTGCCCCGGCTCAAGCGCTACCTGGCCTACGTGCCCGAGGGCCCGGTCATCGACTGGGCCGACGACGACCTGGCCCGCTGGCTCGAGCCGCTGGCCGCGCACTGCCGGGCCCGGGGGGCCTTCGGGGTGCGGATGGGCCCGCCCGTGGTCACCGCCCGCTGGAGCGCCCAGCAGGTCAAGGACGGGATCGCCGACGACGCCGTACGCCGCCTCGGCGACCTGGCGCCGCTCGAGCGCGACGTCGTGGGGGCGCGCGTCGTCTCTCAGCTCGAGTCGATGGGCTGGCGCCACCAGGGCGTCGAGGGCGGCTTCGCCGCCGGCCAGCCGCAGTTCGTCTTCCAGGTGCCGCTCGTCGACGACGACGGGGCGCCCCTCGACGAGGACGCCGTGCTCAAGGCGATGAACCAGCAGTGGCGGCGCAACATCAAGAAGGCCGCCAAGGCCGGCGTCGAGGTGCAGTCGACCTCGGGCGTCGCCGAGGCCCTCGAGGCGCTGCCGGCCTTCCACGAGCTCTACGTGCACACCGCCGAGCGCGACCACTTCACCCCGCGCCCGCTCTCCTACTTCCGCACCATGGTCGAGGCGCTGGCCGGCGAGGGCGAGCAGCTCGGCCAGCCCGGCCGCCTGCGCCTGCACCTGGCGCGCCACGAGGGCGACCTGGTCGCGGCGACCATCGCGATCCGGGTCGGCACCCACGCCTGGTACTCCTACGGCGCCTCGTCGACCGAGAAGCGCGACGTGCGCGGCTCCAACGCCGCGCAGTGGGCGATGATGCGCGACGCCCTCGCCGCCGGCGCCCACGTCTACGACCTGCGCGGCATCACCGACACCCTCGAGGCCGACGACAGCCACGTCGGGCTGATCCAGTTCAAGGTCGGCACCGGCGGCCAGGCCGTCGAGTACGCCGGCGAGTGGGACCTGCCGCTCAACAAGGTGCTCTACCGCGCCTTCAGCCTCTACATGGCGCGCCGGTGACCGCGCGATGAGCCTCACGCTGACCGTCGACGGCCCCCGCTGGCGCGAGCACCTGCGCCGCACCGCCGCCGCCCACCCCGGGCTGGTGCCCGTGGTCAAGGGCAACGGCTACGGCTTCGGCCTGGGCCGCCTCGCGCGGCGTACCCAGTGGCTGGCCGAGCAGGACCTGGGCCACGAGCCCGGCGCCGGCACCTGCGACACCCTGGCCGTGGGCACCTACGACGAGATCGGCGAGGTCGCCCAGCGCTTCGGCGGCAGCATCGTGGTGCTCACCCCGTGGCGACCCTTCGGGACCGCGCTCGAGGCGACCGACGACGACGCCCTGGCCGAGCGGCTGGTGCACACCGTGGGCCGGCTCGAGGACCTGCGCGACCTGCTCGAGCGCCGCCCGCGGGCGCGGTTCGTCCTCGAGCGGATGACCAGCATGCAGCGCCACGGGTTCACCGCCCGCGGCCTCTGGTCGGTCGGCGAGGTGCTGCGCGCCCACCCCGGCGCCCGCCTCGAGGGCGTCGCGATGCACTTCCCGCTCGCGCACGGCTCGCACACCTCCGAGGCCTCGCGGCTGCTCACCGACGTGGTCGGCGCCGAGCTGCCCGAGGGCGCCGGCGCGCGCACGGTATGGGTCTCGCACCTCAGCGACGCCGAGCTGGCCGGGCTGGCCGCGCGCTGGCCGGAGTACCGGTTCCGCTCCCGGATGGGCACCGGGCTGTGGCTCGGCGAGCGCTCCGCCCTAACCGTGACCTCGACGGTCCTCGACGTGCACCCCCTCGAGCGCGGCGACGTCTTCGGCTACCGCGGGCGCACCGCCCCGAAGTCGGGGCACCTGCTGGTGGTGACCGGCGGCACCGCCCACGGCATCGGCCTCGAGGCGCCCACCGGCGACCTCGGGCTGCGCGGTCGCGCCGCCACCCTGGCCCGCGGCGGCCTCGACGCCGTCGGGTTCGTCCGCTCGCCGTTCTCCATCGACGCCAAGCAGCGCCTCTTCGCCGAACCGCCGCACATGCAGGCCTCGATGCTCTTCCTGCCCACCGGCGCCCGGGTCCCCGCCGTCGGCGACCTGCTCGACGTCCGGGTCCGCTACACCGCCACCACGTTCGACCGCATCGTCGTCACCTGAGGCTGCCCGGCGGAATCGTGGCCCGGCTGCATGAGTCACCGGTCGACCGGTGACTCATGCACTTGTCAGGTGTTGCAACACCCACCAAGTGCAGGAATCACCGGCTGACCGGGGACTCATGCACGGGCGCCGGGGCCCCCGGGGGTACGTCGGTCGGGGGCGGTGGGGGCAGCGGGCGGCGTACGGGGTCGTGCTGGGGGCGCCACACGTCGCGGGCGACCAGGGCCACCAGGTAGAGCTCGGCACCCACGCGCAGCACGATCGCCACCCAGTAGAAGCCGGCGTCGCCGCCGCCCCCGGCGTCGAGGAGCCCGCCGAGGTACCACCACACGGCGGCGAAGTAGAAGATCTCGCCGGCCTGCCACACCAGCTGGTCGCGCAGGCGGGGGCGGGCCAGCACCGCGAGGGGCAGCAGCCACAGCACGTACTGCGGCGAGTAGACCTTGTTGACGAGCAGGAAGCCCGCCACCAGCAGGAAGCCCAGCTGGGCCAGGCGCGGGGTCTCGGGGGCCAGCATGCCGAGCACGAAGACGCCGGCGCACCAGGCGGCGAAGAAGGCCAGCGACGCGGTGTTGATGGTGGAGGGGTCGATGTCGAGGTCGCCGGCCTGCGCGGCGACCAGCCACAGCGAGCCCAGGTCGGCGCCGCGCTCGGAGTTGAAGGACCAGAAGACCCGCCACTGCTCGTAGCCGGTGAGCACCGCCGGCAGGTTGGTCAGCAGCCAGGCCACGCCCGCGCCCAGCCACACCACGCCGAGCTCGCGCCAGCGGCGCCCACGCAGGCAGATCACCAGCACCGCGCCGAGCAGGAACAGCGGGTAGAGCTTGGTGGCGGTGCCGACCCCGACGAGCACCCCGGTCAGCAGCGGCCGCCCGGTCGCCCACGCCCACAGGGCGCCGGCGACCAGCACGACGGCGAGCAGGTCCCAGTTGACCAGGCCGGTCAGCAGCAGCGCGGGCGAGACCGCGAACCACAGCGCGTCCCACGGCCGACGCGCATGGGTGCGGGCCAGCAGCCACACCGCGAGCAGCGTCAGCACCGCGAAGCCCAGGGCGTTGACGATGACGAAGGCGCGGATCTCGCGCTGCACCTCGGCGTCGCCGAACAACGAGCCGGGGTCCGCGGCGCGACGCTCGGCGAGGTCGGGCAGACCCCCGAGGCCCTCGGTCAGCCCCTGCGCCACCAGGGCGGTGCCCCAGGCCCAGTAGGAGATGCCGACGGGGTACTCCATCACCTCGGGGTAGCGCTCACGCAGCGACTCGTCGCCGGAGTAGGGCCACGCCCGCTCCGCCAGCGCCCGCCCGGTGTAGAGGTAGGGCAGGTCGGAGTAGCACATCTGGCTGAAGCGGGCGTCGCTGTCGCTCCAGGTGTCGGAGTAGCACGGCGCCTTCTGGAGCATCCCCAGCGCCACCACCACCGCGGCCAGCGCGAGCAGCACCCGCACCGGCGTCCACCAGGGGTGCCGCCCGGCCCGCTCGCCGAGCGGCCCGCCGAGACCCTCGCTCAAGGTCGCGGCGAGCGGGTCCTCGCGCGTCGGCGCGGCGTCGGTCACTGCGTACGGCGTCGCTCGGCCGTCGCCGCGCCGCCGGCGCGACCACTCGGGCTGGCCGAGGGCCCGCCACCGCCGGCGGCGCCGCCGGACGGCGACTGCGACGGCGACGACGAGGGGCTGCTCGACGGCGAGGAGCTGCCGCTGGGCCCGCAGAGGATCCCGTCGCAGTCGTCGGTGGGGCTCGGGGTCGGCGTGGGCGCCTGGGTCGTCGGCTCCTCGGTGGGGGTCGGCTCCTGGGTCGGCGTCGGCTGCCGGGTGGGCGACTGCCGGGTCGGCTGCGGGGTGGTGGGGGCCGGCGGCGCGGTCGTCGGCGCGTAGCCCGGGGGCGCCTCGCCGTCGACGAAGACCGGCTCGGGGAACTCCTCGACCTCGAGGCCCTCCATCAGGTCGCTCATCACCGCGAGCCAGGTGTCGGCGGGGTAGGCGCCGCCGAAGTACTCCGGCAGCCAGCCCTGCAGCTGCTCGTTGCCCTTGCCGCGCACGTACATCACCGCGGTCGACATCTGCGGGGTGTAGCCGGCGAACCAGGCCGAGGAGACCTCGCCCTTGCCGTTGGTCGCGGTGCCGGTCTTGCCGGCCGCGGGCCGGCCCAGCGCCAGCGCCGCGGTGCCCGAGCCGCCGGTGACGTTCTGCTGCAGCGCGTAGGAGACGTCGGCGGCGATGTCGGCGCTGACGGCGCGCTCGGTGCTGTCCTCGTGGGTGTACTCGACCTCGCCGTCGGCGTTCACGACCTCCTCGACGACGTACGGCTCGGCGTAGACGCCCTCGTTGGCGATCGTGGCGTAGGCGTTGGCCATGTTGATGGGGCTGACGGTCGCGTTGCCCAGGGCGATGCCGGTGATCGGCTCCAGGCCCGGGGACGTCGGCGGGATGCCGGCCGCGTTCTTGCCGGCCTCGGCCGGCGGCACGCCCATCGCGTTGGCCATGTCGAGGACCTTCTGCGGGCCCTTCTCCATCGCCAGGGTCATGTCGATGAACGCGGAGTTCGCCGACTTCTGGGTCGCGTAGACCATGTCGATGGCCGAGCCGTAGCTCTGGTCGCCCTGGTTCTCGATCTCGGTGCCGTCGGGCAGCTCGTAGGGCGAGTTGCCGTCGAAGGTGTCGCGCAGCGAGAAGCCCTCCTTGATGGCCGCGGCGAGCGCGAAGGCCTTCATGGTCGAGCCGGCCTGGCCGCCGGTGACGGCCCAGTTGTACTGCGACTGCACGTAGTCCTGGCCGCCGTAGAAGCCGCGCACCGCACCCGTGCCGGGCTCGACGCTGGCCACTCCGACGTGCAGCTGCTTGTCGCCGAAGCCCTCGGGGCGGGCCTCGAGGACGCCCTCCTCGGCGGCCTTCATGGCCTCCTCGGTGAAGGTGGTGGTCACGCGCAGGCCGCCGCCGTCGATCTCGTCGTCGGTGAAGCCGAGCCGGTTCAGCTCGTCGCGCACCATCTCGAGGACGTGGCCCTTCTGGCCGCCGTAGGTGCTCTCCGCGGCGATCTCGGGGAACTTCGGCAGCCGCTTGACCGCCTTCTCCGCGGCCTCGGGCGTGATCGACTCGAGCTTCTCCATCTGGCTCAGCACGTAGGCGTAGCGCCCCTCGAGCAACCGCTTGCTCTCCTTGCCGCCGGCCGGGTCGAAGCGCGAGGGGTTGTTGAGCACCGAGGCCAGCACCGCCGACTGGCGCAGGTTCATGTCGGTGGCGTCCTTGCCGAAGTACGCCTGCGCGGCCGCCTGCACGCCGTACGCGCCGCGGCCGAAGTAGATGGTGTTGAGGTAGCCCTGCAGGATCTCGGTCTTCGACTGCTTGCGGTGCAGCTTGAGGGCCAGGATCGCCTCCTTGACCTTGCGCTCGTAGGAGCGCTCCTGGGTCAGGTAGAGCACCTTGACGTACTGCTGGGTGATGGTCGAGGCGCCCTGGGTGTCGTCACCGGAGGCGTTGTTGAAGAAGGCGCGAGCGATGCCCTTGGGGTCGAGCCCGGAGTCGCTCCAGAAGGACTGGTTCTCCGCGGCGACCACCGCGTCCTTGATCGAGTCGGGCATCTCCTCGTAGCTGATCGAGGTGCGGTCCTGGGTCGCGAAGCGGCCGGCCTCGGTCTTGCCGTCGTCGTAGTAGACGAAGGTCGTCTCGGTCTCGAACTCGGCGTTGGGGTCCGGGATGTCGGTGCTCTGGTAGAGGTAGAAGAACCCACCGGCAGCCAGCAGCGCGCCCACGAGACCGGCGATCGAGCCCCACTTCAGGACGCTCAGCGAACGCTGCTTCCACGTCCGCGGGGTCTTCTTCTTCGGCGTCTTCTTCACGGCCGGGCCCTCGGCCCTGCGCTTGGCTGTCACGTCGGTGCTGCTCCAGGGGAAGGGGGCGCGACCAGCACGCCCGGTGGTCCGGACCGTCCATCAGGGTACGCAACCGGCCCGAGGACGCACCGATCCGCGCGATTAGGCGTGATAGAAGCAGTTTTCTCATCGCGGGGATATATCGCTACGATATGTCGCATGGCACGCCGTGGAGAGACCATCGAGCTGGCAGTCCTCGGACTGCTGCACGAGGGACCCATGCACGGCTATGAGTTGCGCAAGCGGCTGAACCTGATGCTCGGCTGGGGCCGGGTGCTCTCCTACGGCTCGCTCTACCCGACGCTGAAGAAGATGCTGCGCGCCGGGCTGATCGAGGAGTCCGCGCCCACCCGCACCCCGGTGAGCCGGCGGCCCCGGATCACCTACCAGGTGACCCCCGCCGGCACCCTCGAGTTCGAGCGCCTGATGTCGGAGGTCGGCCCCACCGCGTGGGAGGACGACAACTTCGACATCCGCTTCGCCTTCTTCTCCTCCACCGACATGGAGATCCGCCTGCGGGTCCTCGAGGGACGCCGCACCCGGCTCCAGGAGCGCCTCGAGCGGGTGCAGGGCCAGCTGTCGATGACCCAGAAGGAGGTCGACCGCTACGCCGCGGAGCTGCAGCGCCACGGCGTCGAGTCGGTCGAGCGCGAGGTCAAGTGGCTCTCCGACCTCATCAACGCCGAGCGCGGCGTGGCCCACCCCGGCCCGCACGAGCGCACCACCGGCGAGCAGCACGACGACCTGCCCGAAGACCAGCACGAAGACCAGCACGTCCCACCGGCCGCCTCACCCGAGGTGCCGGCGACCACAGCTCGACGAGCCGGCCCCGCGGCCGGCGAGTCGTGAGACAAGGAAGGAACGACCCGATGGGTTCGGTTCGAGTAGCAATCGTGGGAGTCGGCAACTGCGCCACCTCCCTCGTCCAGGGTGTCGAGTACTACAAGGACGCCGACCCCGAGGGCAGCGTCCCCGGTCTGATGCACGTCATGTTCGGCGACTACCACGTCAAGGACGTCGACTTCGTCGCCGCCTTCGACGTCGACGACATGAAGGTCGGCAAGGACCTCTCCGAGGCCATCCACGCCTCGCAGAACAACACGATCAAGATCGCCGACGTCCCGACCCTCGGTGTCGAGGTCCAGCGCGGCCCGACCCTCGACGGCCTGGGCAAGTACTACCGCGAGACCATCGAGGAGTCCGGCGCCGAGCCGGTCGACGTCGTGCAGGTGCTGCGCGAGCGCGAGGTCGACGTGATGGTCTCCTACCTGCCCGTGGGCTCGGAGGAGGCGGACAAGTTCTACGCGCAGTGCGCCATCGACGCGGGCGTCGCCTTCGTCAACGCCCTGCCCGTCTTCATCGCCTCCGACCCCGAGTGGGCCAAGAAGTTCGAGGACGCCGGCGTCCCGATCGTCGGCGACGACATCAAGAGCCAGGTCGGCGCCACCATCACGCACCGCGTGATGGCCCGCCTCTTCGAGGACCGCGGCGTCACGCTGGACCGCACCTACCAGCTCAACGTCGGCGGCAACATGGACTTCAAGAACATGCTCGAGCGCGAGCGCCTGGAGTCCAAGAAGGTCTCCAAGACCCAGGCCGTCACCTCCAACCTGACCGGTGAGCTCAAGGGCAAGGTCGCCGACCGCAACGTCCACATCGGTCCCTCGGACCACGTCGAGTGGCTCGACGACCGCAAGTGGGCCTACGTGCGCCTCGAGGGCCGCGCCTTCGGCGACGTGCCGCTGAACCTCGAGTACAAGCTCGAGGTCTGGGACTCCCCGAACTCCGCCGGCATCATCATCGACGCCCTGCGCGCCGCGAAGATCGCCAAGGACCGCGGCATCGGCGGCCCGATCATCTCGGCGTCGTCGTACCTGATGAAGTCCCCCCCGGTGCAGCTTCCCGACGACGAGGGTCGCCGCCGCGTCGAGGCCTTCATCGCCGGCGAGGAGTAAGCACCTCCCCCCAGCACGACCCTGAACAACCCAGCACGACCCAGCACCGAGGACGGCGCGGACCCACCGGGTCCGCGCCGTTCGTCGTACCCCCCTCGCGGGTGACGGGGGTGAAGAAGGGCGGCCCGCTCGTAACCCGTGGCCCACGGGGGTCGTTGGCCCGGGGTACGCGCCCCTACCGGGGGTGCCCGTCTCGAGGACCACCATGCATCCCACACCCCGCCACCGCCGGCGACTCAGGGCCACCGCCCTGCTCGCCGCCGGCACCACCGCTCTCTCCGGTCTCGGCGCCCTCGGTCTCGGTGCGGCCACGGCTGCCACCGCCGAGCCCGCCAGCAGCCTCAGCAGCGCCACCAGCGCCACCAGCGCCGTCGCGGCGGCGTCCGCGCCCGGCGTCATCGCCGCCCCGCCCAGCAAGGCCTCCCTGGGCGACCTCGCCGTCGAGAACAGCTTCGTCTCGTCGGTCGGCTGGGTGAAGCCCGGCGAGAGCTACCCCTCGCGGATCCTCCTGACCAACGCGGGCACCACGCCGGTCACCGGCGTCACCGTCAGCGTCACCGCCCCGCGCGGCAGCACCATCACCGCCGTGCGCCCGCCGAGCGGCACCTCGACCACCCCGGTCGCCTCCGGCGGCACCGACACCCTGACCTGGACCGTGCCCCTGGTGCCCGCCGGCAGCGCGGAGTCGCCCGCCCGGGTCACCCTGGTCCTCGAGCACGAGGCCGACTCGCTGGCCCAGGAACCCACCATCGTGTGGCGCGACCTGTCCAGCACCGCGAAGGTGACCCGCGCGGCCCAGAGCACCAGCGTCACCAGCCACGGCCCCAAGGTGATCCCGCCCAACGAGATCTACGAGACCGCCCGCTACGGCGACCGGCCGTTCCCGATCGTGCCGGTGCAGTACACCGACCGGAAGTACCAGGCCACCCACACCGGCGGTCAGCTCGAGAAGATCATCAACGACCCGACCTTCGAGGGCTCGACCTTCAACCTGTTCCAGGAGATGAGCCTGGGCCAGCTGTTCCCCGAGGGCACGGTGCCCTCCGCGGGCCTCGACGGCACCGACTTCGCCTATGAGCCGGGCTTCGAGTTCACCGGTGTCGAGCTGGGCCAGACCTGCACGGGCGGCCTGACCTACGCCGACTCCCCGCTCGACCCGGCCGGCACGCCGCTCTACCCCGAGCGGATCAGCGACGGCGTCTACAACCTGCCCGGCAACACCGCCTACTACGGCGCCGACGCCAACGGCTCGGCCCTGGTCGGCGCGCTGGCCGGGGTCGGTGCGCTGCAGGCCATCGACAGCGGCTGCGGCACCCCGGGCAAGATGGTCTACGACGCCGCCGCGATCGCCGACCCCGAGGTCGACTACTCCGACTTCGACACCGACAAGGACGGCGTCGTCGACTTCTTCATGGCCGTCTTCGCCGGCTGCGGCGGCAACGGCGCCTCCCAGCTCACGATCCTGGGCTGCGAGTACACCGACGTCTCCTACGACAACGTGTGGCCGCACTCCTCGTCGCTGGAGTTCTACTACACCGACCCCGACACGGGCCTGGCCGGCTTCACCACCGACGACCAGCTCAAGGACCTCGAGGGCCGCCCGCTCTGGTACACCGACACCACGCGGACCACGATGACCACCACCGACAAGGGCAAGGACCTCGTCGTCTACGTCCGGGTCGGGCCCTACAACGTCAACCCCGAGACCGCCATCGACGCGGCCAGCGTCATCAGCCACGAGTACGGCCACTCGCTGGGCCTGCCGGACTTCTACTCCACCGGCAGCCGCGAGACCTACGGCGACTGGAACCTGATGGCCACCGACCAGTCGCAGAACATGGACGCGTTCTCGCGCCAGGAGATGGGCTGGGTCGTCCCGCAGGTCCTCGACGCCTCGACCTCGGTCACCGGCTGGAAGGACTCCAAGACCGACATCGACGCCATCACCTGGCGGACCCCCGACGGCACGCCGTACACGCTGCGCGAGGGCACCGACGGGCGCGTGCAGAACTCGCAGATGTACGTCGCCAAGCTCCCCGGCCGCCAGCTCCTCGACCCGGCCGTCTTCGACTCCGGCGACAAGGCGAGCAAGACCCACGCGTGGTGGTCGGGCTCGGGCAACGACTTCGGCTGCGCCCCGCAGAGCGGTCGCAACCTCGACGTGGCGATCCCGCAGCTGGCCACCGTGCCGGCGGGCAGCACCGTCGAGCTGTCGATGAAGTCGTGGTGGGACATCGAGTGGGACTACGACTACGGCTTCGTGCTCACCACCACCGACGGCGGCAAGACCTACACCTCCAACGAGTCGGAGAACGGCTACACCACCTCCAACACCGACCCGCTGGCCGGCAACCCCAACCAGAACCAGTGCCAGGCCACCTTCGACCACGGCCTGACCGGCACCTCCGGCAGCTACGCCGCCGGCTCGGAGGCCCTCGACCGCAAGCTCGGTGAGACCCCTGAGGCCGTCTTCCTCGCCGACCGCTACGACATCAGCGAGCTGGCGGGCAAGGAGGCCGGTGCGCTGCGCTTCAGCTACGCCACCGACCCGGGCCTGGCCCGGCCCGGCTGGTTCGTCGACGACCTCAAGGTCACCGTGACCGAGCCCGGCAAGGCGCCGTACGACGTGCTGGTCACCGACCTGGAGACCAGCGGCGGGCCCGACGACGGCCGGATCTTCAACGGCGGCTGCCGCAAGGACCTGACCGTCGCCCAGAGCTGCACCCAGGGCTGGAAGTTCCTCCAGGCCGGGGCGGCCTCCGAGCAGGACCACGCCTACTACCTGGAGATGCGCGACCGCTCCGGGTTCGACTTCGACGGCAAGGGGCAGGCCGACCGCGGCGGCGCCGCCTTCGAGGCCGGGCTCTCCCTGGTCTACACCGACGAGGCGCACGGCTACGGCAACACCGGCACCGACAACCCGCCGGCGCAGTCGCCGCTCGACGCGACCCCGACGCCGGGCAGCGACACCCCCGAGCTGAACGACGCGGCCTTCACCGCCGCGGCCGCCCGCTCGAGCTTCTCCGACGCCCCGGCGAAGCCCCACGTGGACAACTACTCCGACCCGAGCACCACCTCGGGCGACTGGGAGTTCGCCTTCGGCTGCCTGGGCTTCACCGTGAGGTCGATGTCGGGCGACGACGCCGCACCGGCCAACAACCTCACCGGCGACGTCGACCTCACCGTCGGCTCCGGCTGCGGGGAGTTCAACTACGGCTACCTCGACGAGGAGCCCGCCGCCGACAACACCGCACCGGAGGCCGTCGCCGAGGCGACCCCCACCACGGTCGGCACCGGTGAGGACGTGACGCTCTCGGCCGAGGGCACCACCGACGCCCAGAGCGGCGTCGAGGACCTCGACTTCGTCTGGGACTTCGGCAACGGCGGCGAGACCAAGGACGCGACCGGCGAGGTCGTGACCGCGTCGTACGGCACGCCCGGCACCAAGACCGCCACGGTCACGGTGACCGACCCGCAGGGCGCCGTGGACACCGCGTCGGTGACCATCACCGTCACCGAGGACGGCGCCGGGAGCGAGAACACCGCGCCCACGGCCGAGGCGAAGGCCAAGCCCGCGCGCGCCACCGACTCCCGCTCGGTGCGGCTCTCGGGCAAGGGCTCCAGCGACCTCGAGACCGGTTCGAAGGACCTGAGCTACACCTGGGACTTCCACGACGGCGGCAGCGAGGTCGACGCCCGTGGGCGCCGCACCAAGCACCGCTTCCGCGAGGTCGGCGTCCAGAAGGTCACCCTGACCGTCACCGACGAGGACGGCGCCAGCGACACCGACACGATCCGCTTCCGCGTGCACCGCTTCTCGGCCTGCCAGTCCGGCAAGGTCGAGCGGTCGGGCTCGTGGCGCACGGTCGGCTCCCAGCGCGGCCCCGGCGGCAACTACTGCGACAACGCCGCCAAGGGCCAGGGCCAGGGCAAGGACGTGCTGCGTCTCGACTTCAGCGGCCCGCAGGCCGCCGTGGTCTACGGCACCGACGCCCAGGGCGGCAAGGCCACGGTGCTGGTCGACGGCCAGCGCGTCGGGGTCATCTCGTTCAAGAGCGACGAGCCCTCGCGCCGGGTCAGCCTCGAGCGGGTCTTCAACGGCCTCGGCAAGGGCCAGCACACCCTCGTGCTCAAGGTCCGCTCGAAGCTCGCCTACGTCGACGGCTTCGTCACCAAGAAGTAGTCACCACCGCACCAACGACCGGCGCCGGTCCCCTCGGGGGCCGGCGCCGCGTCGTCGTACGGGGGGTCGCCGTGGGTCGAGCAGTGACGAGCGCCAGCGAGGAACGTCGTCGAGACCCAGTGAGAACCGCGCTCGCCGTACGCCATGGGCTCACCGGGTCTCGGCGACGCTCGAGCCTTCGGCCCTCACTGCTCGACCAACGGCGGCCAACGGGGTGCCGCTGGTGGGCCGGCGGCGACGGTCAGGACTCGAGGGTGGCGCGCATCCGCTCGAGGGTGCGCTGCATGCCCTGCTGCATCTCCTGGCCGAAGGCGGGGACGCCGCCGAAGGCGACCTTGGTCAGGCCCTTGGAGAGGGGAGAGATGCCGTCGGGGGTCTCGCGGCGGTGCACGATGCGGGTGCGGGTGCCGTCGTCGAGCGGCTCGAGGGTGAAGGACCACACGGTCCAGTTCTCGGTGACCCGGAAGGCGATCTCGCGGTGCGGGTCGAAGCGCACCACCTTGGCCTGGGTGGGCCAGTGCATCCAGCCCCGGTGGTTGAGGTTGACCATCCGGCTGCCCGGCCCGACGGCGCCGCCGGGCACGAAGGTGCGGCGCACCTGCGGGCTCCACTCCGGCATCCGGCGCAGGTCGCTCACCAGCGCCCAGGTCTGGGCCGGGGTCGCGTCGACCTCGATCTCGGCACGCAGGTCGTGCTCGCGGTGGTCGGGCGCGTTGCTGGGGGTGGCTGCGGTGGTCATGAGCGGACCGTACCGTCGGTATGGGCCGGTCGGCTACCGCTGCGCCCACCAGGCGAGCAGCTCCTCGCGGGCGCGCTCCTCGCCCAGCGGGCCGTCGTCCATCCGCAGCTCGAGCAGGTGCCGGTAGGCCTGGCCGACCTCGCGCCCCGGCCCGATCCCGAGGATCTCCATGATCTGGTTGCCGTCGAGGTCGGGGCGCATCGCGCCGAGCTCCTCGGCCTCGGCCAGCCGCTCGATGCGGGCCTCGAGGTCGTCGTAGGTGCGAGCGAGCCGCTCGGCCTTGCGACGGTTGCGGGTGGTGGAGTCGGCGCGGGTCAGCACGTGCAGGCGGGTCAGCTGGTCGCCGGCGTCGCGGACGTAGCGGCGCACCGCCGAGTCGGTCCACTCCCCGCTGCCGTAGCCGTGGAAGCGCAGGTGCAGCTCGACCAGGGCGCTGACCGCCTCGATCTCGTCGTTGGAGAAGCGCAGCGCCTTCATCCGCTTGCGGGTGAGCTTGGCGCCCACGACGTCGTGGTGGTGGAAGGTGACGGTGCCGTCGTCGAGGAAGCGCCGGGTGCGCGGCTTGCCGACGTCGTGCATGAGCGCGGCCAGCCGCGAGACCAGGTCGGGCCCGCCGAGGCGCTCCTCCTGGTCGATCGACTGCTCCAGCACGGTCAGGGTGTGCTCGTAGACGTCCTTGTGGCGGTGGTGCTCGTCGCGCTCCAGGGCCAGCGCGGGCAGCTCGGGCAGCACCCGCTCGGCGAGCCCGGTCTCGACCAGCAGCGTCAGCCCGCGGCGGGGGTGCGGCGCCATGACGAGCTTGACCAGCTCGTCGCGCACCCGCTCGGCCGAGATGATCTCGATCCGCTCGGCCATCGCGGTCATCGCCGCGACCACGGACTCGTCGACGTCGAAGCCGAGCTGGGCGGCGAAGCGTGCCGCGCGCATCATCCGCAGCGGGTCGTCGGAGAAGGAGTCCTCGGGGGTGCCGGGCGTCCGCAGCCTGCGGTGGGCCAGGTCGAGCACCCCGCCGTACGGGTCCTCGACCTCGCGGCCGGGCAGCCGCACCGCCATCGCGTTGACGGTGAAGTCGCGACGACCCAGGTCGCCGGCCAGGGTGTCGCCGAACGCGACGTCGGGCTTGCGCGAGGACGGGTCGTAGGACTCCGAGCGGTACGTCGTCACCTCGACCTGCCACTCGCCCTTGCGGCAGCCGATGGTGCCGAAGTCGCGGCCCATGTCCCAGATCGCGTCGGCCCAGCCCTTCAGCAGCCGCTCGGTCTGCTCGGGCCGTGCCGAGGTCGTGAGGTCGAGGTCGTTGTGGTGGCGACCCAGCATCGCGTCGCGCACCGGCCCACCGACCAGGGCGATCTCGTGGCCGGCGTCGGTGAAGCGGCGACCGAGCTCGTCGATCACGGGGGCGATGCGGTCCAGCTCGGCGGCGACCGATCGCTGCACCTCGACCATGCTGAGGGGGGCGGGCTCGTCGTGGGGCACGGGCCGACAGTCTAGGTGCGCCTCCGCGCAGCGGGTGCGGTGCACGGTGCCCGGCCCCGTGACGGGGCCCCACTAGAGTCGGGGCGTGGTCCTCCCCCGTGCACTGCCCCCTGCCCACGGGGCCCGACCCGGTCGACCCGGTCGACGCAGGAGCCGCCGCGGGCGCCTGGCTGCGGGCACGCTCTGCGCCGCGCTGGTCGGCACGCTGGCCGCCGTAGGGGCACCGAGCGGCACCGGGCCGGCGTACGCCGCCGCGGCCGAGGATCCCGCCGAGCCGCTCAGCGTCACCATCGACTCGCTGACGCCGGGCGAGCTGCCGCGGTCGGGCCCGATCGAGGTGACCGGCACCGTCACCAACGTCGACGACCAGACCTGGACGACCGTCAACCTCTACCCCTTCCTCGGCGACTCGGCCCTGACCACGCCGGCCGAGCTGAGCCGGGCGCGCGACACCCCGGTGCGCGACTTCGTCGGGGCCCGGGTCACCGACCCGGGGCCCTACGCGACGATCGAGACGCTGGAGCCGGGTGAGTCGGCCGACTACTCCTTCACCGTGGCCCGCTCGCGCCTCGACGTCGACGAGCGCGGCGTCTACTGGTTCGGAGTGCACGCCCTGGGCCAGGACGCCGCCGGGCGCGACCTCAACGCCGACGGCCGGGCCCGCACCTTCCTGCCCTGGGTCGGCGCCGAGGAGCGCAGCCTGCCGGTCTCGGTGGTGGTGCCGCTGCGGCGCCGGGTGCTCCACGAGGCCGACGGCCGGGTCGCCGGGCTGGAGTCGTGGAGCCGCGCGCTCGACGCCGACGGTCCGCTCGCCCGGCTGGTCGAGTTCGGGGCCGGCGCCGACGGCGCCCCGCTGACCTGGCTGGTCGACCCGGCCGTGACCGACGCCGCGGGGCGCCTGGCCGCCGGCAACCCCGCCCGGTCCATCGAGCCGACCATCGACCCCCGCGACCCCGACGCCCCCGACCCCGACGGCCCCGACGGCCCCGACGGCACCGACGGCACCGACCCCTCGGGGAGCTCGAGCCCCTCGGGCCCCGCCGAGGACGGGTCGACGGATCCCTCGGCCCCCGCGGACCCCGACTTCCCCGAGACCACCGGGACCGTGCCCGAGCGCCTCGGCGACGACGCCGTCGACGGGCTCGACGCCGAGCAGGCCGCGCTCGCGCGCAGCGCCGGCGACTGGCTCGACGACCTCGCCGCCGCGGTGGGGTCGGGCTCCCAGGTGCTCGCGCTGCCGTACGGCGACCTCGACGTGGCCGCCGCCTCGCGGCTGGCCCCCGAGCTCTACCGCTCCGCGCGCCGCCGCTCCGGCTCGGAGCTGGAGGGCGTCGAGCTGAGCACCAGCCCCGCGCTGGCCTCGCCGCTGGGCTTCCTGCCCGTGGAGGCCCTGGCCGAGGCCCGCGAGGACGAGACGATCCTGCTCACCGACCGGATGCTCGGCGGCCAGCGCGCCGACGACCCGCTGCCGAGCGTGGTCTCCGTCGAGGGGCGCGACGTGGTGCTCTCCTCCTCGGGGGCCGTCGACGGCGGCCCGGGCCCGGGCGAGCGGCTGTCGTCGCTGGCGCTGCGCCAGCGGATCCTCAGCGAGGCCGCGGTGCGGCTGCTCGACACCGGTCAACGCTCCCCCCTGGTGCTGACGCTGCCGCTGGGCTGGGTGCCCGACGGCGACCCGGCCGACTTCTTCGAGGGCCTGGGCACCTCCTGGGTCGACCTCGACACGGTGGCCGAGGCGACGGCCGACCGCCGCGCGCGCCCGGTCGACAGCGAGGAGCTGACCTACCCCGACTCGCAGCTCGAGGCCGAGCTGGGCGCCGCCGACCTCGCCGCCGTGACCGAGCTCGTGGCCGCCGGCCAGCACCTGCAGGACCTGCTCACCTTCAACGACCGGGTCGCCTCGGTGGTCTCCGCGCAGGCCTACCCGACCGCCTCCTACCTGACCCGTCCGGTGCGTGCCGCCGCGCTGCGCTCGGCCCAGGCCGCCACCGACGACGTGCGCGACCTGCTCGGCGCCGTCGAGGTGAGCGCCCCGCCCGGCGTGACCCTCTCGAGCGCCAGCGGCCGGCTGCCGGCGACCATCACCAACACCCTCGACCAGACCGTGACGGTGCGCCTCGACGCGCGCTCCGACCAGCCGATGACGCTGCGGGTGCCCGAGAGCATCGAGGTGCCGCCCGAGAGCTCGACCACGGTGCTGCTCAACGCCACCACCGAGCAGCAGGGGGTGCACAACGTGACCCTGGTGCTGACCGACGTCAACGACGTGCCGCTCGGTGACGTCGACGTGGTCCCGATCCGGGCGGCGCAGGTCAGCCGGGTGATCTGGCTGATCATGGGCGCCGGCGCCGCGCTGCTGCTGGGCGCCATCGTGGTCCGGCTCGTGCGCCGGGTGCGCGCGGCCCGCGCCGAGCACCCCGACGAGCACTCTTCCGGGCACCCCTCCGACGTCCCCCAGGAGCAGGCGTGAGCACCACCAGCACCGACGAGGAGCGCTCCAGCATCCTCGGCTCGTCGGCCGTGATGGCCGCCGGCACCACCTTCTCGAGGCTGAGCGGCTTCATCCGGGCCACGCTGCTGGCGGCCGCGCTCGGCAACCTGCTGCACGCCGACGCGTTCCACATCGCCAACACGATCCCGAACATGCTCTACATCCTGCTGGCGGGCGGCGTCTTCAACGCCGTGCTGGTGCCCCAGCTGGTGCGGGCCCTGACGGACGACGAGGACGGCGGCGAGGCCTACACCAACCGCGTCGTGACCCTGGCCGGGCTCTTCCTGGCCGCGGTCACGGTGCTGCTGGTGATCGCCGCGCCGCTGGTGGTGGGCCTCTACACGACCGACTGGCCCCCCGAGGTCCGCGAGTCGACGGTCGACTTCGCCCGCTACTGCCTGCCGCAGGTCTTCTTCTACGGCATGTTCGTGCTGGTCGGGCAGATCCTCAACGCCCGTGGCACGTTCGGGCCGATGATGTGGGCGCCGATCGCCAACAATGTGGTCGCGGTGGCCACCCTGGTGGTCTACCTGCTGGTCTTCGGCGCCGCCCGGGAGTCCGAGCGGTTCGCCGGGTTCAGCACCTCCCAGGAGCTGCTGCTGGGCCTCGGCTCCACCGCGGGCATCGCGCTGCAGCTGCTGGTGCTGCTGCCCTACCTGCGGCGCGCCGGCTTCCGCTACGCACCGCGCTTCGACTTCCGGGGCACCGGCCTGGGCCACACCCTGCGCCTGGGCGTGTGGACCGTCGGCTTCGTGGTGGTCAACCAGGCGGCGTACACCGTGGTGATCTGGTTGGCCTCGACCGGTACCGCCGGTCGTGACCCAGAAGGCACAGGCGCGACGGTTTACGCCGCGGCGTTCCTGATCGTGATGGTGCCGCACTCGATCATCACGGTCTCGCTGGCCACCGCGATCCTGCCGCGGCTCTCGGCGCGCGCCGCCGGCGGCGACCTGCGGGCGCTGGGCGAGACGCTCTCCTCGACGCTGCGCACCGCGCTGGCGGTGATCGTGCCGTTCGCGGCGCTGCTGCCGCTGCTGGCCCCCGACCTGCCCCGCATCCTCTTCGGGTACGGCGCCGCCGCGGACTCGGTCGACAACTACGTCACGACCCTGGCGCTCTTCGGGCCGGGGCTGGTCTTCTTCACCGTCCACTACGTGGTGCTGCGCGGCTTCTACTCCCTCGAGCAGACCCGCACCGTCTTCTTCGTGCAGTGCGCGGTCGGCGTGACCAACGTGGTGGTCGCCCTGGCCCTCGTGCTCAGCACCGGTGCGGCCTTCACCGCCCCCTCGCTGGTGCTGGCCTACGCGGCGGCGTACGCCGTCGGCTCGGTCGTGTCGTGGTCGGTGCTCTCGCGCCGGGTCGGCGGCCTGGGCGGGCAGGCCCTGCTGCGCTTCGCCGTCCGCGCGCTGCTGGTGGTCGCGGTGAGCACCGCGGTCGCCGCCGCAGCGGCCTGGGGCCTGCACCAGGTCGGGCCCGAGGAGAGCCGGCTGATGGCCGGCCTGCGGGTCGTGGTGACCGGCGCGGTCGACGTCGCCGTCTTCCTCGTCCTGGCCCGTCTGGTGCGCCTGCGCGAGGTGACCGACGTGCTGCGCACCCTCACCCGACGCGCCCCCGCCCCGCAGCACGACTGACCCCCCTACGATGGCGGGGCAGCCACCCACCGCCGAGCCCCCGCGAAGGAGCGCAGTGCCCCACTCGATCCGGCCCGGTGACCTGCTCGCCGGCCGGTACCGGCTCGTCGACCTGCTCAGCGAGAGCGGGAGCGGGCGGTTCTGGCGCGCCCACGACCGCATCCTGGAGCGCCACGTGGCGCTGCACGTCATCTCCGCCGAGGACCCGCGCGCCGAGGGTCTCCTCCGCGCCGCCCGCCGCTCCGCCACCGTGCTCGACCCGCACATCCTGCGGGTGCTCGACGCCGAGGAGGTCGACGGCCTCTGCTACGTCGTCAACGAGTGGGGCACCGGCACCTCGCTCGACATCATGCTCGGTGCCGGCGGCGTGCTCTCGCCGCGCCGGGCGGCCTGGCTGGTCGCCGAGGTCGGCGCCGCCGCCACCGTCGCCCACGCGGCCGGGGTCGCCCACGGCCGGCTCAACCCCGAGAACGTGCTGGTCGACCTGCACGGCTCGATCCGGGTCATCGGGTGGTGCGTCGACGCCGCGCTGCACGGCCGGCCCGAGAGCCGGGTCGAGGACGACGTCGACGACCTGGCCGGGCTGCTGTACGCCGCGCTGACCGGCCGCTGGGCCGGCGCCTCCGACTCCGCCGTCGTCTCGGCACCCCGCGAGCACGGCCGGGTACTGCGGCCCCGGCAGGTGCGGGCCGGGATCCCCCGCCAGCTCGACGTGCTCTGCGACGAGGTCCTCGACCTGTCCGGGCGGGGCCGCGGGCTGCGGGCCCCCGAGTCGGCGCGCGGCCTGACCGCGGCCCTCGAGGACTTCGTCGGGGACCCCACGGGCATCCCCGAGTCGCTGGTCGAGCGGCTGGTCTCGCGCGGCAGCGGCCCGGTGCGCTTCAGCGCGGTGCCCGAGCTGGGGCTGCGCCCGGCCGACGAGCCCGAGGTCGAGCCGACCCGGGTCGTGCGGGCCGAGGACCTGCCCCGCGACGAGCCGACCGTGGTCGTCCCCACGCCCGAGCCCACCCCGTCCGACGAGCCGACCGCCTCCGACGTACCGGCCCCGTCCGACGTACCGGCTCAGCCCGACGAGCCCACCGTCGTCACCGAGCTGCCGAGCGGCGACCCGGACACGAACACCGACACCGAGGCGGACACGGACACCGAGGCGGATCCGGTGGAGGCCCCCGACGCCGCGGGGCCGACGACCCCGGCCGACGGCCGGCAGGCCGCCTCGTCGGTCGACCTGCCGACCGAGGCGGGCCTGCCCTCCTTCGACGAGCAGGAGGACCGCAGCCGCCGCCAGGTGCCCGGCCCCCCGCCACCCCCGCTGGAGGAGCCGACCCCGCGTCCGCTCTTCGCCCCGGAGCCGCCCGAGGGCACCCCGGTCCGCCGGGCCCGGCCCGGCGCCGCCTCCACCACGACCGGCGCCGGCGACTACTGGCCCTGGGACACCGGCACCGGTCACGGCACCGGCCACGGCACCGGCGTGGGCGCCCTGGGCTCGATGACCCACACGGGCAGCGGGCTGCTCGACACCGGCGTGGCCGCCGACGACGACCAGGTCCCCGGGCGCAGCACCTTCCGCCTCGCGGCCCTGCTGCTGGCCGGTGTGCTGCTCGTGGTCGCCGTGGCGGTCGCCTTCAACCTCGGGCGCGGCCGCACCCCGCTGGGCAGCGTCCCCGACGACGAGGCCTCCCCCACCGCGGGGACCTCGGCCACCGCCTCGGCCACGCCCGAGCCGCTGACCGGGCTCAGCGTCACCGACCTCGACCCCCAGGCGGACCCGCCGGAGGAGAACCCCGAGCTCACCCCGCTGACCGTCGACGGCGACCCCGCCACCAGCTGGCGCACCTCCACCTACCGCCAAGACCTCGGCCCCGCCGGGCTCAAGACCGGCGTCGGCCTCGTCGTCGACCTCGGCGACCCGGCCGAGGTGCGCGGCGTCGAGCTCGACCTGGTGGGCGAGGGGTCGCAGGTCCAGCTCTTCGTCACCGACGAGGCGCCCAGCGGCGTGGCCGACCTCGAGCCCGTCGCCGACGTGAGCGCCGGCACCCAGGAGCGCATCGAGCTCGACCAGGCCGTGGCCGGTCGCTACGTGACCGTGTGGTTCACCTCCCTGCCCGACGTGGGCGACGGATTCCGCGCCGAGGTCTCCGAGATCCGGGTGCTCGGGTGAGCACCCGATGAGGGGGCACCGCCAGGACGAGCGGCCGCTGGCCGAGCTCGACGACCGGGCCCTGCTGGCCGCCCACGTGGCGGGTCGCGAGGGTGCCTTCGGCGAGCTCTTCGCCCGCCACCGCGACCGGCTCTGGGCGGTCGCGCTGCGCACCACCGGCCACCCCGAGGACGCCGCCGACGGCCTGCAGGACGCCATGGTCGCCGCCTACCGCCGCGCCGGGTCGTTCCGCGGGGACGCCGCCGTGACCACCTGGTTGCACCGCATCGTCGTCAACGCCTGCCTCGACCGGCTGCGGGCCGCGCGCGTACGCCGTACCGACCGGCTGCCCGACGACCTGGAGGAGTACGGCGACCGGGGCGACGCCCGCACCGCCGCCCCCGAGACCGAGGATCCCGCCGAGCACTCGGTGCGCGCGGAGCGGCGCCGGGCCGTGGTCGACGCCCTGGGCACCCTGGGCGCCGACCAGCGCGCCGCCATCGTCCTCGTCGACATGGAGGGCTACCCGGTCGCCGAGGCGGCCCGCATCCTGGACGTCGCCGTGGGGACCGTGAAGTCGCGCTGCTCGCGCGGCCGGGCCCGCCTCGCCGCCCACCTCGCCGACCTGCTGGTCGACGACGACCGGGCCCCGGGCCAGGCCCACCACCCCGCCGCAGGGAACCCCGACGCGGGCCCGCCCGTCCGACCTGACGACCCGCGCGGACCACCCGCTCCGCGCTCCCGACCCTGAGACCGACCCCGGGACCGACCCCGGTCCCACCCCGAGCCTGACCGCACCGGCTGGCAGACCCCGGCCACCGGCAGCAGCTGGCCACCGGGGAGGATGACCCGTCGGCCCACGCCGGCGGCACCCCCACCACACCCCTCACCACACCCCGTCAGCACCCACCCGCACCAGCCACCCGAGGAGGCGAGATGTCCGGGCACCCGACGCCCTCCCCCGAGGAGGAGGCCCGGCTGCGGCGCCTCCTGGCCGATGCCCGGCACGAGGCTCCCGTGCCCGGCGACGTGGCGACCCGCCTCGACGAGGTGCTCGCCCGGCTCGAGGCCGGCGAGGACGTGCCCAGCGGGGTCAGCGGCACCGGGGTCCTGGAGCTGGCCGCCGCGCGCCGCCGGCGCGCCGCCTCGATGCTCGTCGCCGCCGCGGCCGTGATCGCCGTCGGGATCGGCCTGGGCCAGGTCGTCGACCTGTCCGGTGCAGGCTCCAGCGGTGACTCCAGCAGCGCCGGCGAGAGCGTGGCCGACGAGCTCGGCGCGCGCAGCACCGCCCCCGACCGCGGGGAGACCAGCGACGAGCCGGGCTACGACGCCGGGGCCGAGAGCGGTCCCGCGGCCGGGTCCACCCTGACCCGCGACCAGCCCAGCCGCGGGGTCGTGGTGGTCGACCGCCGCCTGGCCCGCGTCGACGACGACTCCTTCGGCGACGACGCCGCCGTGGTGCAGCGTCGCGCCATCCGGGTCGGCGGCGGCCCCTCGGCCAGGGTGGCCCGCCTGCGCGCCGCCCCCCGTCCCGTCGCGCGGCGCTGGCAGGACTGCGCGCCGGCCGAGTGGGGCGCGGGCCTGCCCGTGGCCGTCCTGTACGACGGCGAGCCGGCCGTGCTGGCCTTCCGCGAGCCCGCGGGCGACAGCCAGGTCGTCGACCTGCTGCAGTGCGGCACCGGTGGGGTGCTGCGCAGCACCACCCTCCCCCGCCGATGACCCGCCGCTGACGCGCCGCTGAGACCTGGCTCACCCGCTCCGGCACCTCCGGGAATGCCGCTCGCCTAGGATCGGTTGGACCCGACGGACCGGGAACCGGTCCACCCCCAGACCGAGGAGCAGCTGGACGCATGTCCGAGAACGACATCCGCAACGTGATCATCATCGGCTCGGGTCCCGCCGGGTACACAGCGGCGGTCTACGCCGCCCGTGCCAACCTGCACCCGCTGGTGTTCGAGGGCTCCGTCACCGCTGGTGGCGCCCTGATGAACACCACCGAAGTCGAGAACTTCCCCGGCTTCCGCGACGGCATCATGGGCCCGGCCCTGATGGACGAGATGCGCGGCCAGGCCGAGCGCTTCGGCGCCGAGCTGGTGGCCGACGACGTCGTCGAGGTCGAGCTGGCCGGCGAGGTGAAGACGGTGCGCACCGCCACCGACACCCACCGCGCCCGCGCCGTCATCCTGGCGACCGGGTCGGGCTACCGCGAGCTGGGCCTGCCCCGCGAGAAGGAGCTGTCGGGCCGCGGCGTCTCCTGGTGCGCGACCTGCGACGGGTTCTTCTTCCGCGACCAGCACATCGCGGTCGTCGGCGGTGGCGACTCGGCCGTCGAGGAGGCCACCTTCCTGACCCGCTTCGGCTCGAAGGTCTCCCTGATCGTGCGCCGCGACGAGCTGCGCGCCTCCAAGATCATGCAGGAGCGCGCCTTCGCCGACCCCAAGCTCGAGATCCTGTGGAACACCAAGGTCGCCGAGATCAACGGTGCCGACAAGCTCGAGTCGCTGACGCTGGAGGACACCACCACCGGCGAGCAGCGCCCCCTCGACGCCACGGGCCTGTTCATCGCGATCGGCCACGACCCGCGCTCCGAGCTGCTCGTGGGCCAGATCGACCTCGACGACGAGGGTTACGTCGTCGCCGAGCACCCGACCACCGGCACCAACCAGCCCGGCGTGTTCGCCTGCGGCGACCTGGTCGACCACCAGTACCGCCAGGCGATCACCGCGGCCGGCACCGGCTGCGCGGCCGCGCTCGACGCCGAGCGCTACCTCGCCGAGCTCGAGCACGTCGCGGCCACGCCCGCCGAGGCCCAGGCCCGCGCCGACGCCGAGGCCGTCGGGGCCTGAGCCCCACCGGCGCGGGTCGCGGAACATCGCGGCCCCGCCGGGTGTTCCTCCACCGCAGCACCCACCACCTCCCCGCACCCCAGATCCCGAAAGGTCCCACCATGGGCAACATCTCCGCCGTGACCGACGCCGAGTTCGACCAGACGGTCCTGATGGCCGACAAGCCGGTCCTCGTGGACTTCTGGGCGGAGTGGTGCGGCCCGTGCCGCCAGGTCGCCCCGATCCTCGACGAGCTCGCCGGCGCGCACGGCGAGAAGATGACGTTCCTGAAGATGAACGTCGACGAGAACCCCGTGACCCCCTCGTCGTACCGGGTCACCGGCATCCCGACGATCAACGTCTACCAGGGCGGCCAGGTCGTCAAGACCATCGTCGGCGCCCGTCCGAAGGCCGCGCTGCTCAAGGAGCTCGCGGACTTCATCTGAGCCGCCGCGCCCAGCAGACCGCTCGGCGAGCCCCCGTCACCTCACGGTGCCGGGGGCTCGCTGCGTTCGGCGGCCGGTACGCCGGCCGGGCGCACCACGCCGCGCAGCCGCTCGATCGCGGCCTCCACCTCGTCGCGCCAGCTGAGCGCGGAGCGCAGGTCCATGCGCATCCGGGGCGTGCGGGGGTGCGGACGCTGGGTGCCGAAGCCCACGCCCCCGAGGAAGCCCACCGGCAGGGTGCAGCGCGCCACCTGGGTGGCGCCTGCGGGCTCCGCGCCCCCGGCCGGGGCCACGGGGCCCCCGACGTGCCCGAAGGCCTCCACGGCGCGGATCCCGCCGCGCCCGAGCAGGTCGCGGGCCATCGCCTGCACCAGCACCCGGCCCAGCCCGCCCCGGGCGTGCTCCGGGGCGACGTACCCGCTCACCAGCAGCACGGCATCGGGCGAGACCGGCGAGGTCGGGAAGGCGTCGGCCCCGGGCACCAGGACCGGTGGCGCGTAGACCAGGTGGCCGACCGGCCGGGAGTCCACGAGCACGACCCGCCCGCAGGAGCCCCACTCGCGCAGCACCCGGGAGACCCAGGCCGCCCGCTCGTCGGCCGCCTCCTGCGGCGTGCAGGGCCGGGAGCGGCGTACGGGGTCGAGCTGCCAGGCCGCGCACGTGCGGCACGGCGCGTCGAGCTCCTCGAGCAGGTCCAGCGTCAGCCGGACGACCCTGCGCGCCACCCACCTCACCTGCCTCGCCGACGACTGTGAGCCGATCGACCCGACCAGCACGCGATCCCCGCGTGCACACGAGCCCGGCATCCCTCATGCTAGACCTGTCATGGATTCCTCACCCGCGCGCTCGCAGACCCGACTCGACTCGTTCGTCGACCGCTACGCGGCGCGCACGGCCGGCATGACCGCCTCGGAGATCCGGGCCCTCTTCGCCGTGGCCTCGCGGCCGGAGGTCGTCTCGCTGGCCGGCGGGATGCCCAACATCTCCGGGCTCCCGCTCGACGTCGTCGGCGGCGCCATCGGGGACCTCGTGGAGCACCAGGGCACCGTGGCGATGCAGTACGGCTCGGGCCAGGGCGTCCCCGAGCTGCGCGAGCAGATCACCGACGTGATGCGCCTCGAGGGCATCGAGGCCCACCCCGACGACGTCGTGGTCACCGTCGGCTCCCAGCAGGCCGTCGACCTGGTCACCCGGGTCTTCTGCGACCCCGGCGACGTCGTGATCTGCGAGGCGCCGTCGTACGTCGGCGCGCTGGGCGTCTTCCGCGCCTACCAGGCCGAGGTCGTGCACGCCGAGATGGACGCCCACGGCCTGGTGCCGGAGGCGCTGCGCCAGGCGATCGCCTCGGTGAAGGCCGCCGGCAAGACGATCAAGTTCCTCTACACGATCCCGAACTTCCACAACCCGGCCGGCGTGACGATGTCGGCGCAGCGGCGCACCGAGGTGCTGGAGATCTGCCGCGAGGAGGGCGTGCTGATCCTCGAGGACAACCCCTACGGGCTGCTGGGCTTCGAGCGCGAGCCGCTGCGGGCGCTGCGCGCCGACGAGGCCGACACGGTGATCTACCTGGGCTCGTTCTCCAAGACCTTCGCCCCCGGCTTCCGGGTCGGCTGGGCGCTGGCGCCGCACCCGGTGCGCGAGAAGCTGGTGCTGGCCCAGGAGTCGGCGACGCTCTGCCCGCCGCAGTTCTCCCAGATGGCCGTCTCGGCGTACCTGGCCAAGCACGACTGGGTCGGCCAGATCAAGCAGTTCCGCGAGATGTACCGCGAGCGGCGCGACGCGATGGTCTCCGCGCTCGACGACATGATGCCGGCCGGGTGCACGTGGAACGTCCCCGAGGGCGGCTTCTACGTGTGGCTGTCCCTGCCCCCCGGCATCGACGCCAAGGCGATGCTGCCGCGTGCGGTCACCGCGCGGGTGGCCTACGTGCCGGGCACCGCCTTCTACGCCGACGGCTTCGGCTCCAGCGCCATGCGCCTGTCGTTCTGCTACCCCACCCCGGAGCGGATCCGCGAGGGCGTGCGCCGCCTCGCCGGCGTCCTGGAGGCCGAGATGGAGCTGCGCGCCACCTTCGGCGCCACCACGCCCGCGCGCGGTCTGCCCAGCGGCTACGACGCCCCGGGCACCGACGTCTCCTGAGCCTCACCCCCCGTCGCGCCGGCGGCGTGGCAGGATCGCTCCTGTGCTGGACCTGACCTATCCCCCGATCATCGTCGCTGCCAAGACCGGATTCCGGCTCCTGGGCCAGCGCATCACCATGACGGGCACCGAGCACGTGCCCCGCGAGGGTGGCGTCCTGCTGGCCTGCAACCACGTCGGGTACGTCGACTTCGTCTACGGCGGCCTGGCCGCCAACCCCTCGGGGCGCCTGGTGCGCTTCATGGCCAAGCGCGAGATCTTCGACCACCCGCTGGGTGGGCCGCTGATGCGCTCGCTGCACCACATCGAGGTCGACCGCGGCGAGGGCCTGGCCTCCTTCCGCACCGCGGTGGACTTCCTGCAGCGCGGCGAGGCGGTCGGGATCTTCCCCGAGGCGACCATCTCGCGCTCGATGGACCTCAAGGAGTTCAAGACGGGCGCGGTGCGGATCGCCGCCGAGGCCGGGGTGCCGGTGGTCCCGGTGATCCTGTGGGGCACCCAGCGGATGATGACCAAGGACCACCCGCGCGACTTCTCGCGCGGCAAGACCATCTCGCTGAGCGTCGGCGAGCCCCTGCACCCCGACGGCAGCGACCCGGTCGCCGAGACCGCGCTGCTGCGCGAGCGGATGACGACGATGCTCGATGCCGCCGTCGCGGCGTACCCCGCCGACGAGCAGCCCCCCGGCTCCTGGTGGGTCCCCGCCCGCCTGGGCGGCTCGGCCCCCACCCCCGAGGAGGCCGCCCGCCTCGACGCCGAGGAGAAGCGGGCCCGCGCCGCCAAGCGCGCGGCGAAGCGCGCCTCCAGCTGAGGGCGGGTCGGGAGTTTCATCGGGCACCCGATGGAACGGGCGGCGCCACCATGAACCTTCGTGGTGATGGCAAGAGACTCATCGGGTGCCCGATAAATCTTTCGGCAGGCGATATGTCGACAAATCGACTTGTCGCTACATCGATGTAGCGATCTGGCGACTCAGATCGGGCGGTCCTTACGGTTGCGGGGGTCGATGACGTCGATGATCCGCTGCAGGTCCTCCAGCGCGGCGAACTCGACGGTGATCTTGCCCTTGCTGCGGCCCATGTCGACCTTCACCCGCGTCTCCAGCCGGTCGGAGAGCCGCTCTGCGATGTCCTCGAGCCCCGGGGCGGTGGGCTTGGAGCGCCGGGTGCGCGGCCCCGGCCGGTCGTGGTCTCCCACGGCGACGATCTCCTCCAGGCCGCGCACGCTGATGCCCTCGGAGACCACGCGCTGGGCCAGCCGGTCCTGCAGCTCCGCGTCATCGACGGCCAGGAGGCTGCGGGCGTGGCCGGCGGAGAGCACGCCCGCGGCCACCCGGCGCTGCACGGCAGGGCTCAGCCGGAGCAGGCGCAGCGTGTTGGAGATCTGTGGGCGCGAGCGGCCGATGCGCTGGGCGAGCTCGTCGTGGGTGCACCCGAAGTCCTCGAGCAGCTGGGCGTACGCCGACGCCTCCTCCAGCGGGTTCAGCTCCGAGCGGTGCAGGTTCTCCAGCAGCGCGTCGCGCAGCATGTCGGTGTCGTCGGTCTCGCGCACGATGGCCGGGATCGCGGTCAGGCCGGCCTGCTGCGAGGCACGCCAGCGCCGCTCCCCCATCACCAGCTCATAGCTGTCGGGCGCGGTGCGCCGCACGACGACGGGCTGGAGCAGCCCGACCTCCTTGATGGAATGCACGAGCTCGGCCATCGCGTCCTCGTCGAAGACCTGGCGGGGCTGCACCCGGTTGGGCACGATCTGGCCCACGGGGATCTCGCTGAACCAGGCTCCGTGCACGGGAGCCAGGCCGCGGTCGGCCGCCTCGGCATCGGCCGTGGCCCGCGCCGCGTCACCGGGAGCGGCAGGATCGCTGTCAGCCCCGTCGACGCCGGCGGCCCCGGGGGCGTCGCCCGCACCCGGGCCGTCCTGGGACGGAGGCGTCACCGGGGCGGTCGGGATGAGCGAGCCCAGGCCCCGGCCGAGTCCCCGGCGGGTGGCGGGTCGGGGTGCGTTCACGAGCGGACTCCTCGGCTGGTGATCTCGCGCGCGGCCTCCAGGTAGGACAGCGCGCCGGGCGAACCGGGATCGTAGGTCATCACGGTCTGGGCGTAGGACGGCGCCTCGGAGACGCGCACCGAGCGGGGGATCGCGGTGCGCAGCACCTGGTCGCCGAAGTGCTCGCGCACCTCCTCGGCGACCCCGGCCGCCAGGCGGGTACGCCCGTCGTACATGGTGACCAGGATCGTGGACACGGCCAGCGCGGGGTTGAGGTGGGCCCGGACCATGTCGACGGTCTCGAGCAGCTGCCCCAGCCCCTCCAGCGCGTAGTACTCCGCCTGGATCGGGATCATCATCTCCTCCCCGGCCACCAGCGCGTTGAGCGTGAGCAGACCCAGCGAGGGCGGGCAGTCGACGATGACGTAGTCGAACCGGTCCTCGCCAGCGTCGGCAGCGCTGCCAACCAGGGGGTGGCCGTGGATGGCCTTGCGGAGCCGGCCCTCGCGGGCCACGACGCTGACGAGCTCGATCTCCGCGCCGGCCAGGTCGATGGTGGCGGGCACCACCCAGAGGTTCTCGACGTCGGGGCACGGGCTGATCACGTCCGCGAGCGGCTCCCCGTCGACCAGCGCGTCGTAGGTGCTGGGCACCCCGCGGTGGTGGTCGATGTTCAAGGCCGTCGAGGCGTTGCCCTGCGGGTCCAGGTCGATCACCAGCACCCGCTGCCCCAGCTGCGCCAGCGCCGCCGCCACGTTCACCGTCGTCGTGGTCTTGCCGACCCCGCCCTTCTGGTTGGCCACGACGAACACGCGGGTCGCGTCGGGTCGAGGGGCGGGCGGCAGCGAGCGTGAGCGGAGCCGGACCGAGAGGCTGTGCTCGGCGGCGCGCGCCAGGGGAGTGGCGTCATCGGCGAAGCCGGAGGGCTGGTCGGCCAGGTCGGCCGCGGTGCGCACCCGGTAGGGCGTCGGTTCGGTTTCACGTGGAACATCGGTCCCGCCGTCGGCTGTTTCACGTGAAACCTCATCGGGGCCGACCATCGGTACTCCTGTGGATAACTCGCTGAAACTGTGGAAAGTCACGCTCAGGACGCGACATGGACCGGTGGATAACTCTGGGGAGGGACCCCGGCATCACTCCGCGACCGGTTGCAGCCGAGCCGCGACCCGTCGGGGTCACGACCGCCCGCGGGGGCGGCCACGGCGACCACCGCGGCGAGACTTCCGTCCGGGGCGAGCCGTGGGGGACGCCCCGGTGCGCTGTGGCGGCCAGGATACCGACGCCGGGTCCGCCCAGGCCACCCGGAGCACCCATGTGGCCTCGTCGAGGACGCCGTCCCCCAGGCGACCGATCTCGGGATCGGCAACACCCCAGGCCTCGAGCTCGTCCCTGGTCCGATCGACCTCCTCGGCGACAGAGGAGCCCTTCATCGCCACGAGGGCCCCGCTGGGGGACACCAGCGGCATCGACCAGCCGAGCAAGCGCTCCAGGGGCGCCACGGCGCGCGAGGTCACCACGTCGAACCGTCGCTGCCCGTGCAGCTCCTCGGCGCGTGCGCGCACCACCTCGACCTGGTCACCCAGCCCGAGGTCGGAGACCACCTCCTCGAGGAACGTCGTGCGCCGCAGCAACGGCTCGACGAGGGTCACCCGGACGTCAGGGCGAGCCAGTGCCAGCACCAGGCCGGGCAGCCCGGCACCCGAGCCGATGTCGCAGACCTCCACCTGGGGCGGCACCCACTCCGACAGCACGGCGCTGTTGAGGACGTGCCGGTCCCACAGGCGGGGGACCTCGCGCGGCCCGATCAGCCCCCGCTCGACGCCCGCCCCCGCCAGCAGACCGGCGTACCGCTCGACCAGCTCCAGCCGCCCGGACGGGAACACCCCCCGGGCCACGGCGGGCACGGGGGGTGTTTCACGTGAAACCGGGCCCGGAGGCTGCTGGTCACTCAGGGAGGATCACCACGAAGCGTCGGGGCTCCACGCCCTCGGACTCCGAGACCAGCCCGGCCTCGGCCACCGCGTCGTGGACCACCTTCCGCTCGAAGGGGCTCATCGGCTCGAGGTCGACCCGGCGCCCGGACTCGCGGACCTCCGCGCACTTCTCGGCGGCGAGCGCCTCGAGCTGGGTGCGCTTGTCGGCGCGGAAACCCGAGATGTCCAGCATCAGCCGGGACCGCTCACCGGTCTCGCGGTAGACCGCCAGGCGGGTCAGCTCCTGCAGCGCGTCGAGCACCTCGCCCCGCGCACCGACGAGCTGGGAGAGATCGGCCCCGACGATCGACACGGCGGCACGGTCGCCCTCCACGTCCATGTCGAGGTCACCGTCGAGGTCGGCGATGTCGAGGAGCTCCTCGAGGTAGTCGGCCGCGATGTCGCCCTCGTTCTCGAGCCGCTCGAGGCGCGAGGTGTCGCTCTCACCGGCGGCGGGAGCCGACCCGGCTGCCGCGTCGTCGCCCTCCTCGAGGGTCACGTCCTGGGTCACGTCCTGGGTCACGAGGAACCTCCGTTGGTCGAGTCCGGCTTGGAGGAGCCGGACTGCCGGCGCTGCTGCCGGGTCTGCTTCTTGGGCTGCTGGCGCTGCGCGGGGCGGCGCTCGGTCGGGGGAGCCACGGGCTCGTCGACGGTGACGACGTCACCGTGCTTGACGGCCTTGGCCTTGTCGCGCTGCTGCTTGGCCTCGAAGGCCGGCGTGCCAGGAGCGGGGTTGTTGCGGATCACGTAGAACTGCTGGCCCATGGTCCACACGTTGGAGGTGGTCCAGTAGAGCAGCACGCCGATCGGGAAGGCCACACCACCGAGGCCGAAGGCGACCGGCAGCACGTACAGCAGGAGCTTCTGCTGCTGGGCGTAGGGACCGGAGAGGGCGTCCGCGGGCATGTTCTTGCTCATCAGCTGGCGCTGGGTGAAGAAGGTCGTGGCGGTCATCGCCAGCACCAGGACCAGGGCCAGGAACATCACGCCAGGGTCCCCGCCACCCTCGCGCCAGATGCCGGCCTGCCAGAAGCTGTCGGCGATCGGGATCTGGCCGAAGATCTCCGCCTCACCGAACTGGCGGGCCAGGTCCTCGGTCAGGAACCCGTGCGCGGTCTGCTTCTTCGCGGCCTGGTCGAGCAGGCGGAAGAGCGTGAAGAAGATCGGCATCTGCAGCAGCAGCGGCAGGCAGGACGCGAACGGGTTGGTGCCCGAGTCCTTGTAGAGCTTCATCGTCTCCTGGGCGAGACGCTCCCGGTCGTGCCCGTACTTCTTCTGCAGCTCCTTGACCTTGGGCTGGATCAGCTGCATGTTGCGGCTGGCCTTGATCTGCTTGACGAACAGCGGGATCAGCAGCGCACGGATCACCACGGTCAGGCCGATGATCGAGAGCACCCAGGACATGCCGCCGGCCGGGTCCAGGCCCAGCTGGGCGAAGAGCTTGTGCCAGAGGATCAGGATCCCGGAGATGGCGTAGTAGAGCGGCGTCGCGATGAAGCCGAAGATGTCGCCGATGATGCCCACCGATCAGGCTCCTTGCTGGGTCGTGTGCGGGGGAGGTGCGGGGCAGGGGGACTCGGTCTCGCCGGGTGGGGCGCTGTCCGACCTCGATGGCGCCCCTCGTGCCGGCGGGACCGGGTCGTAGCCGCCGGCCGCCCACGGATGGCAGCGCCCGACGCGTCTGGCGGCCAGCCACGTGCCCCTCAGACTGCCATGCACCTGCACGGCCTCGAGCGCGTACGCCGAGCAGGAGGGGTGGTAGCGGCAGACCTGGCCGTAGATCGGGCTCACCAGCAGGCGGTAGGCGCGCAGCAGCGCGACCAGCACGTGCTTCACGGCTGCACCCGCGCCAGGCAGCGGCTCAGGTCGGTGGCCAGACCGGCGTACGACGCGGACGCCGCCGCGGGCAACGCCCTGACCACGAGCACAGCAGAGCCCGGGAGCGACGGAACGTGCTCCCGGGCCAGGTGGCGCAGTCGGCGCTTCACGCGGTTGCGGACCACGGCGTTGCCCACGGCCTTGCTCACCACGAAACCGATGCGCACCCCGCCGCCGTCGTCGTCACCGTCGACAGCGAGGAGGTGCACCACCAGCGTGCGGGATCCCGCGCGCCGACCTCCGCGTGAGGCGGCTCGGAAGTCCGAGCCGTCACGCAGACGGTGGGCGGCGGGGAGCAACGGCCGTGGGGGCCGTGGCTCAGACCGAGATGCTCTTGCGGCCCTTGCGGCGCCGGCCGTTGAGGATCGCGCGGCCGGCGCGGGTGCGCATGCGCAGGCGGAACCCGTGCACCTTGTGGCGACGGCGGTTGTTCGGCTGGTACGTACGCTTGCTCACGGCTGATGTTCTCTTTCGCTGGACGTCTGTGCAGTGTCGACCCGGCCTGGTCCGAGGGGGTCTCCCCGGCTGCGGCGCAGGTTGTGCCCGTGCGCGGACGCACGGTCGGTGTCGCCCTTCGGCTGGCACCGCCCACCCACGACGCAGGCCCCGCAGGTACGGGGTTCGGCGTGGACATGCGGCACCAGTCGACATCGAGTGACCGGCCAACGGTACGCGCGGGGCGAGACCAGGGTCAAACCGGCGCACTCTACCTGTGGAGCAGCCCCGCGAACCTGTGGACAACATCTTGCTGGTGCCCGGCACGGGGGGATAGGTTCGACGCTCTCGGGGACCCCCTCGGGGTGCGGTCGGACCTGGGCGAGAGCCCGGGTCCCGTCCGCCGCGCGGGGTCGGAAAAGCGCTTCTGATCTGGGCAGACGTGATTCGGATCAGGCGGCCTCATGGTCGCCGGAGCCACACCCCCAGTACCCCACCCACACCACCCACAGCCTGTGGAAAAGGTTGTGGAACGAGGTGGGACCAGACCGGACGAGGCAGGAGATCCGCCGTGGAGGACAGCAGCTCGGAGCTGGGGAACGCGTGGGCCAGCGTGCTCGCGGACCTGCAGCCCAACCAACGGGCCTGGCTGCGCGCCAGCGAGCCCGTCACCCTGCACGGCAACACCGCCATCGTCGCGGTGCCCAACGACTTCACCCGCAACCAGCTCGAGGGCCGGCTGCGCGGGCAGCTCGAGGACGCGCTCACGGTGCGCTTCGGCCGCGAGATCCGGATCGCGGTGACGGTCAACCCGGAGCTGGAGGAGGGCCTCGCCGACGCACCTCGCCCGGCCACCCCCGCGGAAAGTCACTATGTCGACATGTCGACTCAGGTGGTCCCGGTCCCGGTGGAGGCGCCCATGGCGCACGTCCCGGACGAGCGCCCGGCGCCCGCGCCGGTCCAGGCGCCCAGCGCCCTCGAGACGAGGCTGAACCCGAAGTACACGTTCGAGACCTTCGTGATCGGCTCGTCCAACCGCTTCCCGCACGCCGCGGCCGTCGCGGTGGCCGAGGCCCCGGGCAAGGCGTACAACCCGCTGCTGGTCTACGGCGACTCCGGGCTGGGCAAGACCCACCTGCTGCATGCCATCGGCCACTACGTCCGCTCGCTCTACAACGGCGCCAAGGTGCGCTACGTCTCGAGCGAGGAGTTCACCAACGAGTTCATCAACGCGATCCGCGACGACCGGCAGGACCGGTTCAAGCGGCGCTACCGCGACGTCGACGTGCTGCTCATCGACGACATCCAGTTCCTGGAGGGCAAGACCCAGACCCAGGAGGAGTTCTTCCACACCTTCAACACCCTCCACAACGCCAACAAGCAGATCGTGCTGACCTCCGACCGCCCGCCCAAGCGGCTCGAGGCGCTGGAGGACCGGCTGCGCAACCGCTTCGAGTGGGGCCTGATCACCGACGTGCAGCCCCCGGACCTCGAGACGCGGATCGCGATCCTGCGCAAGAAGGCCGCGATGGACCGCCTCACCGCGCCGCCCGACGTGCTGGAGTTCATCGCCTCCAAGATCCAGACCAACATCCGCGAGCTGGAGGGTGCGCTGATCCGGGTCACGGCCTTCGCGAACCTCAACCGCCAGGAGGTCGACATGACCCTGGCCGAGATCGTGCTCAAGGACCTGATCCCCGAGGGCGGGGAGCCCGAGATCACCGCCGGCCTGATCATCGCCCAGACCGCCGCGTACTTCGGGCTGGCCATCGACGAGCTCACCGGCCCCAGCCGCGGTCGCCACCTGGTGATGGCGCGCCAGATCGCGATGTACCTGTGCCGCGAGCTGACCGACCTCTCGCTGCCCAAGATCGGCGCCCAGTTCGGCAACCGTGACCACACGACGGTGATGTACGCCGACCGCAAGATCAACCAGCTGCTCGCCGAGCGGCGCGCGGTCTTCAACCAGGTCAGCGAGCTCACCAACCGCGTCAAGCTGCAGGCCCGCCAGGGCTGAGCGCCGCGGGTCGAGCCGGCGCCCCGCGGCCGGTCGAGCCTGTGGACCAGGTGCCCCCCGACGTGCGAACTACACGGGGAGGATCTGTGGAACCACGGCGGACGGCGGCGCACGGACGAGCTGGCTGCACACGCCGACGCTGCTCGTCCGGATCCTCCTCCACACCCCCTGTGCACAGACATCGAGCGTGCTGACCTGCACGTTCGATGTTCATCCACAGATTCCACCGTTGCTATGACTCCTACGGACCTCCACCTAGGTCACGAGACCGGTCAACTTGTCCCCGATCCCCTTCCTGGGGAAAACGCCCCGGACCTCCCGACGCTCCCGCCCTCGTGGCAGGATCTGTCATCCATCCGCCCCAGACCGCGCCCGCCTCGAAGAAGGACTCCCCACCGTGAAGTTCCGCGTCGAACGTGACGTGCTCGCCGACGCCGTCGCGTGGGCAGCCCGCAGCCTCCCGGTCCGACCCAGCGTGCCCGTGCTCGCCGGCCTGCTGGTCGAGGCGACCGACCAGGGCCTGGTCCTGTCGACCTTCGACTACGAGACCTCGGCGCGGGCCACGCTGCCCGCGGAGGTCTCCGGCGAGGGCCGGGCGCTGGTGAGCGGGCGGTTGCTGGCCGACATCTGCCGCAGCCTGCCGGCCAAGCCGGTCGAGATGGTGATCGACGGGGCCCGGGTCTCGCTGACCTGCGGCTCGGCGCGCTTCAGCCTCCAGACCATGCCGGTCGAGGACTACCCCTCGCTGCCCGAGATGCCCGCCGCGACCGGCACCGTGCAGAGCGACCTGTTCGCCCACGCCGTCGCCCAGGCGGTCACCGCGGCCGGCCGCGACGACATGCTCCCGGTGCTGACCGGTGTGCGCATCGAGATCGACGGCTCGTCGATCTCGCTGCTGGCCACCGACCGCTTCCGGCTCTCCCAGCGCGAGCTCGGCTGGGATCCCCGCACGCCCGACGAGTCGATGGCCGCCCTGGTGCCGGCGAAGGTGCTCGGCGACACCGCCAAGTCGCTGACCGCCGGCAGCGAGGTCACCATCGCCCTGGCCGCCAGCGGGTCGGGCGAGGGCATCATCGGCTTCGAGGGTGCCGCCGGCGGCGGGATCCGGCGTACGACGACCCGGCTCCTGGACGGCGAGTTCCCCAAGGTCCGCAGCCTGTTCCCCAGCGAGCACCTCACCGTCGCCAAGGTCGACAAGGCAGCGCTGATCGAGTCGGTCAAGCGCGTCTCGCTGGTCGCCGAGCGCAACACCGCCGTCCAGCTGGCCTTCAGCGACGGCGTGCTGACCCTCGACGCCGGCTCCGGTGACGAGGCCCAGGCCTCGGAGTCGATCGAGGCCGACGTCGACGGCGAGGACCTGACGACGGGCTTCAACCCCCAGTTCCTGCTCGACGGACTCACCGCGATCGACGAGTCGGTCGTCGAGCTGGCCTTCACCCAGGCCTCCAAGCCGGTGGTCATCAGCGGCTCGCCCGCCGAGGGCGACACCGACCCCGGCTTCCGCTACCTGCTGATGCCGCGCCGCCTGCTCTCCTGACCCGGGCGCGCGGCCCCAGCAGCCCAGCAGCCCAGCCCACCCGCAACCGGCCCCACAGCTAGGAGCGCACCATGGACATCGGACTCGTCGGACTCGGCAAGATGGGCGGCAACATGCGCACCCGTCTGCGCAACGCCGGCCACACCGTCATCGGCTACGACCTCGACCCCGAGAAGCGTGACGCCGACAGCCTCGAGGCGATGGTGGCCGAGCTGCCCTCGCCCAAGGTCGTGTGGGTGATGGTGCCCTCGGGGAAGATCACCCAGGAGACCGTCGACGCGCTCGGCGAGCTGCTCGGCGAGGGCGACCTGGTCATCGACGGCGGCAACTCGCGCTGGACCGACGACCAGGCCCACGCCGCCCAGCTCGGCGAGAAGGGCATCGGCTTCGTCGACTGCGGGGTCTCCGGCGGGGTCTGGGGCCTCGAGAACGGCTACGCGCTGATGTACGGCGGCAGCCCCGAGGACGTCGAGAAGGCCCAGCCGATCTTCGACGCGCTCAAGCCCGAGGGCGACTTCGGTGCCGTGCACGCCGGCAAGGTCGGCGCCGGGCACTTCTCCAAGATGGTCCACAACGGCATCGAGTACGCCGTCATGCAGTCCTACGCCGAGGGCTGGGAGCTGCTGCAGGCCGTCGACGTCGTGGACAACACCACCGAGGTCTTCCGGTCCTGGCGCGAGGGCACCGTGATCCGCTCGTGGCTGCTCGACCTGCTCGTCGGGGCCCTCGACGACGACCCGGGCCTTGCCTCGATCGCCGGGTACGCCGACGACTCGGGCGAGGGCCGCTGGACCGTCGAGGCCGGCATCGAGAACGCCGTCGCCACCCCCGCGATCACGGCCGCGCTCTACGCGCGCTTCGTCTCGCGCCAGGACGACTCGCCGGCGATGAAGGCGGTCGCGGCCATGCGCAACCAGTTCGGCGGCCACGCGGTCAAGGGCGTGGAGAAGACGACCGACGAGCCCGGCCCGGAACCCGACCTGGCATGACGTGCACGTCTCGCACCTGACCCTGCACGACTTCCGCTCCTACGCCACCGCCGAGGTGGCGCTGGAGCCGGGTGCCACGGCGTTCATCGGGCGCAACGGCCAGGGCAAGACCAACCTCGTCGAGGCGATCGACTACCTCTCGCGGCTCTCCTCCCACCGCGTCGCCTCCGACGCGCCGCTGGTGCGGGCGGGGGCCGAGCAGGCCGTGGTCCGCGCGGCCGTGGTCCGCGACGGGCGCACGGCCGTGCTCGAGGTCGAGCTGAACCCCGGGCGCAGCAACCGCGCCCGGGTCAACCGGTCGCCGCTGCCCCGGGCCCGCGACATCGTCGGCCTGGTCCGCACGGTCGTCTTCTCGCCCGAGGACCTCGTGCTGGTCAAGGGCGACCCGTCCGACCGCCGCCGCTTCCTCGACGACCTGCTCGTGCTGCGCGCCCCACGCCTGGCCGGGGTCCGCGCCGACTACGACCGGGTGCTGCGCCAGCGCAACTCCCTGCTCAAGACCGCCGGGCAGGCCCGCCGCGGCTCCTCCTCGCAGGAGGGGGCGCTGGCCACGCTCTCGGTGTGGGACGACCACCTCACCCGCACCGGCGGCGAGCTGCTGGCCGAGCGGCTGGCGCTGGTCGAGGCGCTGCGTCCCCACCTGGCCCGGGCCTACCAGATGGTGGCGCGCGGGGCCGGCCGCGACGACGCGGCCCTGGAATACCGGCCCAGCCTCGACATCGGCGAGGCCCGGTCGGCCCCCGACCTGGCTGCCGCGCTGCTGGCCGAGGTGGAGCGGCGCCGCGGCGACGAGATCGACCGGGGGCTGTCGCTGGTCGGCCCGCACCGCGACGACCTGCTGCTGAGCCTGGGCCACGGCGCCGCGAGCGACGAGCAGGACGCTCCGCAGCGGCTCCCGGTGAAGGGCTACGCCTCGCACGGGGAGTCGTGGTCGTTCGCGCTCGCGCTGCGCCTGGCGTCGTACGACCTGCTGCGCGACGACGGCGACGACCCCATCCTGATCCTCGACGACGTCTTCGCCGAGCTCGACACCGAGCGCCGCGAGCAGCTGGCCGACCTCGTGGCCGGTGCCGAGCAGGTGCTCGTGACCGCGGCGGTGGCCGCCGACGTGCCGAAGGCCCTCGCCGGCGTGCGCTACCTCGTCGGTGGCGGCGAGGTGCGCCGTGAGTCCTGAGGGTCCGCCCGGGGACGCACCCGGGCAGCAACCCGAGCAGCAACCCGGGGAGCAGGCGGGCCCGGCGGAGGGGGTGGGCGAGGAGGAGCACGTGGACGACGGGCTCGACCTGGCCCGTCGCATCGCGCGCGCCACGGCCGGGGCGGGCGGCTCGCCCGCCAGACGGCGGCGGCCGCGGCGGCCGGGCGGGTCGCCGGGCGACAAGGGATCCGGCTCCCACCCCGACGACCGCGACCCGCAGACCCTCGACTCGACCCTGGGCAGGCTGGTGGCCGACCACGGCTGGGAGCTCGACCTGCGGGTGCACGGGGTCTTCGGGCGCTGGGTCGAGATCGTCGGCGCCGAGCTCGCCGACCACTGCACCCCCGAGTCCTTCGCCGACGGGCGGCTGGTCGTGCGCACCGACTCCACGGCGTGGGCCACCCAGCTGCGGCTGCTGGCCCCCTCCCTGGTGCGCCGCCTCAACGAGGAGCTGGGCCACGGCACCGTGACGGTGATCGAGGTGCTCGGCCCGCACCTGCCGACCTGGCGCAAGGGTCCGCGGTCGGTGCGCGACGGTCGCGGCCCCCGCGACACCTACGGCTGAGCGGACCGGGGCCGGAGGTCGCACAGGCGATCTGGGGCGCTGTGGGTGGTACCCGTACCCGTCGACACCCCCGGCAGGCGCTCCCAGAGGCCTCCACGAGCCCGTGAGCGACTCTTTTTGCGCCCCGACACCGCGTTGCTGGGGACGAGGGCGTGTCCTGCGGGCTCCTGAGCGGTAACATGGCCCCCGGGTCGCCTCTGGCGACCCGACCCATGTCCTGGCTCGCCCCACGAGCCTGCAACGAAGAGGTGGACGTGTCCGACGAGACCCCGACCCCGGACGACCAGCAGGACCCGGCCGCAGCCCCCGCGGCGACAGCACCTCCCCCCGAGACCTCCCCGGAGGTCGTCGAGGACAAGCGTCCCAACGGGGTCGAGTACGACGCCTCGGCGATCCAGGTCCTCGAGGGCCTCGAGGCGGTGCGCAAGCGCCCCGGCATGTACATCGGCTCCACCGGCGAGCGCGGCCTGCACCACCTGATCTGGGAGATCGTCGACAACGCGGTCGACGAGTCGCTGGCCGGCTACTGCGACCGCATCGTGCTGACCCTGCTGTCCGACGGCGGGGTGCGGGTCGAGGACAACGGCCGAGGCATCCCCACCGGCACCGCGCCGGGCCAGGAGCTGCCGGCGCTGACGCTGGCCCTGACCGTCCTGCACGCGGGCGGCAAGTTCGGCGGCGGCGGCTACAAGGTCTCCGGCGGCCTGCACGGCGTCGGCGTCTCGGTGGTCAACGCGCTGTCGACCCACGTCATCGCCGAGGTCAAGAACCGGGGCCACCTGTGGCGCCAGTCCTTCTCCATCGGCGTGCCCGACGCCGACCTCGAGCAGGTCCGCCCGCTGCGCGACGACGAGGGCACCGGCACCACGATCACCTACTACCCCTCGCCCGACATCTTCGAGACCACCACGCACTCGCTGGAGACGATCACCTCGCGGGTGCGCGAGTACGCCTTCCTCAACAAGGGCCTCGAGATCGTCGTGCGCGACGAGCGCCCCGCGGCCGACGCGGTGATGGACGCCGTCGAGGACGAGACGGTCGCCGACGACGTCGACGGCAGCGGTCCCGCGGCGATGCAGCGCGGCGCGGCCGGCGGCAGCGAGCAGGTCTTCCGCTACGACCGGGGCCTCGTCGACTTCGTCGAGCACCTCAACCGCACCAAGACCGTCGCCAACCCCTCGGTGATCTCCTTCGAGGCCGACACCCCCGAGTCGGTCGAGAACCACATGAGCCTCGAGGTGGCGATGCAGTGGAACACCTCGTACGCCGAGTCGGTGCACACCTTCGCCAACACCATCAACACCCACGAGGGCGGCACCCACGAGGAGGGCTTCCGCTCCGCGCTCACCTCGCTGATGAACAACGCCGGCTTCGACTGGGGGTTGATGAAGAAGCAGGAGGACCGGATCACCGGTGACGACATCCGCGAGGGCCTGACCGCGATCATCTCGGTCAAGCTCGGCGAGCCGCAGTTCGAGGGCCAGACCAAGACCAAGCTCGGCAACACCGAGGCCAAGGGCTTCGTGCAGCGCGTGGTCAACGACCAGCTCGGTGCCTGGCTGGAGCAGAACCCCCAGGAGGGGCGCGACATCATCCGCAAGGCCCAGGCCGCGGCGCAGGCCCGGGTCGCGGCGCGCAAGGCGCGCGACCTGGCCCGCTCGCGCAAGGGCCTGCTCGGCGGCGGTGGGCTGCCCGGCAAGCTCTCGGACTGCCAGTCGACCAACCCGGCCGAGTGCGAGGTCTTCATCGTCGAGGGCGACTCGGCCGGTGGCTCGGCCCGCCAGGGCCGCGACCCGCGGATCCAGGCGATCCTCCCGATCCGCGGCAAGATCCTCAACGTCGAGAAGGCACGCATCGACAAGGTGCTCGGCAACGCCGAGGTGCAGTCGATCATCTCCGCCCTGGGCACCGGCATCCAGGAGGAGTTCGACGGCGACAAGCTGCGCTACCACAAGGTCGTGCTGATGGCCGACGCCGACGTCGACGGCCACCACATCAACACGCTGCTGCTCACGCTGCTCTTCCGCTTCATGCGTCCGCTGATCGAGCACGGCCACGTCTACATGGCCCAGCCGCCGCTCTACCGGCTGCGCTGGAACAAGCCGCACGAGCACGAGTTCGTCTTCTCCGACGCCGAGCGCGACGCGCTGCTGCGCGAGGGCCAGGCCGCGGGCAAGAAGCTGCCCAAGGAGAACGCGGTGCAGCGCTACAAGGGTCTGGGCGAGATGAACGCCAAGGAGCTGTGGGAGACCACGATGGACCCCGACCACCGGCTGATGCTCCAGGTGACCCTCGACGACGCCGCGCACGCCGACGAGATCTTCTCGATCCTGATGGGCGAGGACGTCGAGCAGCGCCGCTCCTTCATCCAGCGCAACGCCAAGGACGTCCGATTCCTCGATATCTAGGTATCTAACCCAGACCTTAGACAATCGTAGAAGCGACGAGAGAGACACAGACACGTGACTGAGACCCCCACCGACGGCGGCGGCACCGGCGGACGCATCGAGCCGGTCGAGCTGCAGACCTCCATGCAGCGCGCCTACATCGACTACGCGATGGCCGTCATCGTCGGCCGCGCCCTGCCCGACGTGCGCGACGGGCTCAAGCCGGTGCACCGCCGGGTGCTCTACGCGATGTTCGACGGCGGCTACCGCCCCGACCGCGGCTTCTCCAAGTGCAGCCGCGTGGTGGGTGACGTCATGGGTCAGTACCACCCGCACGGCGACACCGCGATCTACGACACCCTGGTGCGCCTGGCGCAGCCGTGGGTGATGCGGGCGCCGCTGGTCAACGGCCAGGGCAACTTCGGCTCGCCCGGCAACGACTCGGCCGCGGCGATGCGGTACACCGAGTGCCGGATGGCCCCGCTCGCGCTCGAGATGGTGCGCGACATCGAGCAGGACACCGTCGACTTCCAGCCCAACTACGACGGCCGCTCCTCCGAGCCGGTCGTGCTGCCCTCGCGCTTCCCCAACCTGCTGGTCAACGGATCCGCGGGCATCGCGGTCGGCATGGCCACCAACATCCCCCCGCACAACCTGCGCGAGGTCGCCTCCGGCGCCCGCTGGGCCCTGGAGCACCCCGACGCGACCAAGGAGGAGCTGCTCGACGCGCTCCTCGAGCGGGTCAAGGGCCCCGACTTCCCCAACGGCGCCACGATCGTGGGCCGCGAGGGCATCGAGCAGGCCTACCGCACCGGTCGCGGCTCGATCACCCAGCGCGCGGTCATCGAGGTCGACGAGGACAGCAAGGGCCGCACCTGCCTGGTCATCACCGAGCTGCCCTACATGGTCAACCCCGACAACCTGGCGCTCAAGATCGCCGAGCTCGCCGACTCGGGCAAGGTGCAGGGCATCTCCGACGTGCGCGACGACACCTCCGACCGCACCGGCCAGCGGCTGGTCGTGGTGCTGCGCCGCGACGCGGTCGCGCGGGTGGTGCTCAACAACCTGCTCAAGCACACCGAGCTGCAGACCAACTTCAGCGCCAACATGCTCGCCCTGGTCGACGGGGTGCCGCGCACGCTGTCGATCGACGCCTTCATCTCCAACTGGGTCGCCCACCAGGTCGACGTCATCCAGCGCCGCACCCGCTTCCGCCTGGCCGAGGCCGAGCGCAACGCCCACATCTACCGCGGCCTGGTCAAGGCGCTCGACGCCCTCGACGAGGTCATCGCGCTGATCCGCCGCTCCCCCGACGCCGACGAGGCCCGCACCGGCCTGATCGAGCTGCTCGACATCGACGACGTGCAGGCCGAGGCCATCCTGGCGATGCAGCTGCGGCGCCTCGCGGCGCTGGAGCGCCAGAAGATCATGGACCGCCTGGCCGAGCTCGAGCTGATCATCGCCGACCTCGAGGACATCCTGGCCAACGAGACCCGGCAGCGCCAGATCATCTCCGACGAGCTCGAGGAGATCGAGGAGAAGTACGGCGACGACCGCCGCTCCCAGATCATCGCCGCCGACGGCGACCTCTCGATGGAGGACCTGATCCCCGACGAGGAGCTCGTCGTCTCCATCACCCGCGGTGGCTACGCCAAGCGCACCCTGCGCCACCAGTACCGCCTGCAGAAGCGCGGCGGCAAGGGCGTGCGCGGCGCGACGCTGCGCGGCGACGACGTCGTCGAGCACTTCATCGCCACCACCAACCACCACTGGCTGCTCTTCTTCACCACGGCCGGCCGGGTCTACCGCACCAAGGCCTACAACCTGCCCGAGGCCTCGCGCGACGCCAAGGGCGGCCACGTGGCCGGGCTGCTGTCCTTCCAGCCCGACGAGTCGATCGCGCAGGTGCTGGCGATCCGCGACTACGAGCAGGCGCCGTACCTGGTGCTCGGCACCCGCAGCGGCCTGGTCAAGAAGACCCGCCTGGGCGACTACAACTCCCCGCGCCAGGCCGGCGTCATCGCGATCAACTTCCGCGAGGACGACGACGAGCTGATCGGCGCCGAGCTGGTGGGCCCCGACGACGACATCCTGCTGGTCTCGCGCAAGGGCCAGGCGGTGCGCTTCCGCGCCGACGACGCCCAGCTGCGCCCGATGGGCCGCGCCACCTCGGGCGTCTCGGGCATGAAGTTCCGCGAGGGCGACTCGCTGCTGTCGATGTCGGTGATCCGGGCCTCCCAGGTCGCCGCCGAGGTCGCCGCGGGGCTCAGCGAGACCAACGAGGACACCCCCGACGTCGACCCGGCCTCGGCCGGGCTCGTCGAGCCGGTGGAGCCCGCGGAGGTCAAGGCGCAGTACGTCTTCACCATCACCGACGGCGGCTACGCCAAGCGCACCCGCATCAACGACTACCGCCTCACCAACCGCGGCGGGCTCGGGGTCAAGGCGATGGGCCTGGCCAACGAGGACCGCGGCGGCCTGGTCGGCGCGTTCATCGTCGAGGAGGGCGACGAGGTCCTCTCGATCACCGCCTCCGGCCAGGTCGTGCGCAGCCCCGTCAACGCGGAGTTCCGGCCCACCGGCCGTTCGGCGATGGGCGTGAAGTTCGTGACGCCCAAGAAGAATGACTCCGTGGCCGTCGTGGCCCGCTCGGTCGAGGCCAAGGTGGACGCCGAGGACGGTCTCGACGAGGGTGTCGAGGACGGGTCCGTCGAGGGCACCGCGCAGCTCGAGAACGAGGCCGGCTCGGCCTCGGGTGCAACAATCGGTGCCGACGACGCGTCCGAGACGGTGGAGCAGAGCCGCGAGGGCGGGCCTGCCGACGACACCGAGGGTGAGAGCTGATGACCGAGCGTTCGACCGAGCCCCGCTCGACCTCCGGGTCGAGGCCCGCCGCGAAGCCCGGCTCCAAGCCGCCGGCGAAGCCGGCGGGCAGACCGGCGGGCAAGCCGGCCGGCTCCCCGGCCAGCGCCCAGTCCGGCAAGCCGGCGGGAGCGGGCGGCTCGTCCGACGACACCGCGGTGCGCCCGCCCCTCACCGAGCGTCTCCAGGGCCGGGTCACCCGTGCGGCCGAGGAGCACAAGGCCAACCGCGAGGCGAAGAAGCAGGCCGCGAGCGCGGGGTCGACGGCGCCGGCACCGACGTCCGGCAAGGGTCCCTCACGCGGGCCTCGCCGGGCCCGGCTGCGCCTCACGCGCATCGACCCGTGGTCGGTGATGAAGACGGCGTTCCTGCTCTCGGTGGCCTTCGGCATCGTCACGGTCGTCTCCGTGCTGATGGTCTGGACGGTCCTCGACGGGGCGGGGGTGTGGGAGTCGATCAACCGCACCGTCACCGACGTGGTGGGCCAGGAGAGCGCGTCCGACTTCGACGTCGAGAACTACATCGGCACCTCGCGCGTCATCGGCTTCACGATGCTGATCGCGGCCGTCGACGTGGTGCTGCTGACCGCGATCGCGACCCTCGGGGCGTTCCTCTACAACATGGCCGCCGCCCTCCTGGGCGGCATCGAGGTCACGCTGGCCGAGGACAACTGAGGCCCGACGACCTCGGCGGCACCGCGTTTTGTCCACGCGCGAGCGCGTCGGGTAGTCTCCCCTCTCGGTCGTCCGGGTCGCTGACTCGCGCCGACCCCGCCGGTTCGCGCCGGTGTGGGGCCTATAGCTCAGACGGTTAGAGCGCTTCCCTGATAAGGAAGAGGTCACAGGTTCAAGTCCTGTTAGGCCCACCACCCCTCCAGCTCCACCCACCAGCGTGATCCGATCCGTGCCGGGAGGCCAGCCGTGAAGAAGATCCTGATGCTCCTGCTCGCTGCCGGTGGCGCCCTCGCGGCGAAGAAGAAGTACGACGAGTCGCAGGCCGAGCAGGCCCTGTGGGCCGAGGCCACGGACCCGGTCGCCAAGAGCTGACCACCGGGCCGGACGACGCCCGGGCCGTGCGGTCCGAAGTCGTCACCGGGGGCCTTGGCGCAATTGGTAGCGCACCTGCTTTGCAAGCAGGGGGTTAGGGGTTCGAGTCCCCTAGGCTCCACCGAGACCGAGCGCCGCTCGACCGGCACCCGCACCGTGCCATCGGCGCCGCAGCGACGCGAGAGATCGTCGACACCACGGTGATTGACTGTGCGTCATGGACGAACCGACCGACATCCAGCACCTGGTGAAGCAGCTGGTGGACGGTGCCAGTCCCGAGGAGAGCACAGCACTGCTCGAAGCGCTGATGAGCGGGCAGGTCACGAGCATCCTCGAGAGGCTGCAGCGCGAGGAAGCACCGACCCTGCTCCCTGTCCCGGACCGGGTGCTCGGGTTCCGGGTGCGGCTGGACCTGCACGGCGCGAAGCCGCCCATGTGGAGGCGGCTCGAGCTCCCCGGTGACCTCACCCTGCCGAGGCTGCACGACGTCATCCAGGCCGCGATGGGGTGGACCGACAGCCACCTGCACCGGTTCCGCACCGGCAGGGACCACCGCTCGCCGTACCTCGTGACGAGCTTCGACCTCGACGAGGGGGACGAGGGGATGCTCGAGGACGACGTGCGGCTCGACCAGCTCGTCGCAGAGAAGGGCGACGCGCTCTGGTACGAGTACGACTTCGGGGACGGCTGGGACCACCGGATGGTCGTCGAGCAGGTGCTGGACGACGCGCCCTCGACGACCCGCTGCACCGCAGGGCGGTCGGCGTGCCCGCCCGAGGACTGCGGTGGCATGGGCGGCTACGAGCAGCTGGCCACGTGGGTTCGGAGCGGGTATGACGACGCGTGCCTGCCCGCCGGCTTCGACGACGCCTCGCACGCTCGCTCCTGGTTGCCTCTCGACTGGCACCCCGACCACTTCGACGTCGACGAGGTGAACGCAGGCCTGCTCGTCGCGCTCGCCGAGCCCGTCGCGGTCACGGGGGAGCTGGCCGAGCTGGCCGAGCGGCTCGACCATGTCGGCATCCGCCTGCTGCGGGAGGTGCTGGGTCGCCCCCTCGCGCACGGACCGACCGAGGTCACCGAGGCCGAGGCCGTCCGCCTGGTGCAGACCTACCGGACCTTCCTCGACATCGTCGGCGACGGCGTCAGGCTGACCGCGGCGGGCTACCTCCCGCCCGCCGTGGTGCAGCAGGTCGCCGAACGCACCGGGATCACGGACTGGTGGATCGGGAGGGCCAACCGGGAGGACCACACGTTCCCCGTCGCCGACATCCGCACCACCGCGCGCGCTCTCGGGCTGGTCAGCGTCCGCGACGGCCGGCTGAGCCCGACCCGCGCAGCGCTGCGGTGTGGCCACGATGCGCAAGCGCTGTGGCACCACGTCGTCGGACGACTGCCCCTGGGCTCCTCGGACGCAGAGCGCCACGCAGGCTGGATGGCTCTCGCCGTGGTCGGCAGCGGCGCACCGGCCCAGGAGTGGCGCAGCGAGATCAGCGACCTCCTCTTCGCCCTCGGGTGGCGCAGCGGACACGACCGGGTCTCGTCACCTCCTCCCGACAGCGCGACCCTCGACGTCCTCCTGCAGCTCGCGGGGGCCTCGCCCGTGGGCTGGCGGGAGATCAGGGGGGTCGACCTCGCCGTCGCGGCCACAGCAGCCGCGGTGACCCGGCGCCGCTGACCCGGCGCCGCGGACCCGGCGCCGCGGACCCGGCGCCAGCTCGTCCGTCGATACCAGACGCTGCGGTCCGCGGGTGGTCGTCTCACGCCGGAGCAGGGGTGATCCACCGCACATGTCGCGAAACGTGGCCGCAACCTGACGGGTGTCAGGCGGTAACTGAAGGTGGTTAGAAATCGTGGGCCCCATCACCCACGAAACGAGAAGCACTCCATGTCCTCTGCCTCCACGGCTCCCCGCCCCACCCGGTGGGCGGCCGGTCTCGCCGCCGCTGCGGTCGGCGCCGGTGTCCTCGCGGCCGCGCCCCCGGCGCTGTCCCAGACCAGTGTCGACACCGACAACGGCGCGACCATCGTCATCAACGATGCCCGCCGGCCCGGCCTCGACACCGGTTCGATCCGCAGCGTCTCGGGCTCCAAGCTCGAGGGCTTCGGCAACGTCTTCGTGCACGTCGACCCCGTCGACGGCGACGAGCCCCGGATGAACGACCAGATGGTGCGCGGCTACGGGCTCACCGCCTCCAGCGCCGGCTCCTATTACTCCACCCGGTCGGTGCGCCTGGGTGACGTGCTGATGACCCGACGGGTCGAGGTCTCCCCGGGGACCGGCACCACGAGCTTCTTCGACACCTTCACCAACACCGCGGCCGAGCCGGTCTCGATCGAGGTCTCCTTCGGCGGTTCGCTCGGCTCCGGTCTCACCTCGACCACGAGCCCCAACAAGGCGAGCGTCATCGACTCGAGCAGCGGCGACGACGTGGTCGACCCCACCGACACCTGGATCGCGGCCGCCACGCCCGGCGCCACCCGCCCGACGGGCGTCGTGGTGGGCTCGGGCGTCGACTCGCTGGCCGACCAGCAGTCCGACCCGTTCACCACGCCGTACGTCGCGACCGGCAGCCGGGCCAACGACCTCGGCTTCCTGCGCGAGCTGAGCATCGAGCCCGGCGAGACCGAGTCGCTCCTGCAGTACGCCGTCATCGGCGCGGTCTCCGACACCACCCAGGTCGCCCTCGACGCGGCCGCGCTGGCCGCCGCCCCCGACCTGTCGACGCTGAGCATCGACGAGATCTGCACCCTGCAGAACTGGGACCTGGCCACCTACGAGGCCGCCTGCGTGGGCGCGGAGCCGCTGCAGGTCCCCGCCGCCGACCCCCAGGTCGAGCACATGACCGACGTCGCCTACGACGTCACCGGCAAGACCATCGCCGACCTGCAGGCCGACATGGAGGCCGGGACCGTCACCTCGGTGCAGATCACCCAGGCCTACCTGGACCGCATCGAGGCCTACGACTCGGGCTCGTGGGGCTTCCACTCCTTCATCACGGTGGCCGACGACGCCGTCGAGCAGGCCCGCGAGGCCGACCGGGCCCGCGCCGCCGGCGCCACCGGCGACCTGCTCGGCGTGCCGATCGCGCTCAAGGACATCTACGACACCGAGGACATGCCCACCACCGGCGGCACGCTCGCGCTGGAGGACTGGGAGCCGGGCCGCGACGCCTGGCAGGTCGAGAAGCTGCGCGAGGCCGGGGCCGTGATGATCGGCAAGACCAACCTCTCCGAGTTCGCCAACTCGGGCTCGTGGAGCGACAGCGGCTTCATGCAGAGCTGGAACGCGCTCTACCCCTCGAAGACCTCCTTCGGCTCCAGCGGCGGCTCGGCCACCGCGGTCGGCGCCGACCTGGCCCCGGCCGCGATGGGCACCCAGACCGGTGTCTCGCTCTACGCGCCCTCCACCGGCGCCGGGCTGTCCACCTTCCGCGGCACCGACGGCCTGACCAGCACCAACGGCGTGATGCCGCTGACCTGGGCCACCGACTACGCCGGCGCGATGGCCAAGTCGGTCACCGACCTGGCCATCCTGCTCGACGCCACGGCCACCCAGGAGACCGGCAACAACCCCGAGGACCTGCTCACCTCGCGCGTCGACAACGACCTGCGCCCGGTGGAGTGGAAGTCGTCGCTGAGCGCCGACGCCCTCCAGGGCCGCACCATCGGCTACGTCCCCACGGCCTTCCAGTCCTCCTCCGTCGTCGACGACACGGCCGGACAGGTCGCGCTGGCCAAGGCGCGCGCCGCGATCGAGGCCGCGGGCGGCACCCTGGTGCCGCTGGCCGAGGGAGCGGCGACGTCGCCGTCGGCGCCGCCCAGCGCGGACTACCCGACCAGCGGCAACGCCGGTGCCGAGGGCTGGGAGCGCTACATCGCCGAGGAGCGCCCCGGCGTCTTCCCCTACACGACCAAGGAGCTGAAGGAGCACGAGGCGAACCTGCCCTACAACGTCTCCGGCAACTACACCGCGCAGCCGATGGACGACGCCAGCGTCGAGAACCTGCTGGCCCGTCGCGACGCCTACAAGACCAACGCCGCCGCCTGGATGGACACCGCCTTCGGTGACCAGCCGGTCGACGCCGTCATCTACCCCGGCTTCCTGAGCAGCATGGGCAACAACGACGCCTCCTCGGCGATCATGAGCGCCGACCGCGCCTCGGGCGTCATCACCCAGAGCGTCGGCCTGCCCACCGCCATCCTCCCCGTCGGCTCGAACGACGAGGGCCAGTCCAACAACATCCAGATCGTCGGTCGCGCGTGGCAGGACGCCGACGTCCTTGGGATGGGCTACGCCCTGGAGCAGAAGGCCGACGCCGCGGTGCAGACCGCCTTCGCTCCGGCGCTCGAGTGGAGCGGGCCGGCCGAGTCGGTGACCTCGCTGAGCCTCGACAGCACCGCGACGACGTACGGCGAGAGCGCCACGGCGACGGTCTCGGTGGCGGCCGACCCGGCCGCCACGGGCTCGGTCACGGTCGAGGTCGCCGAGACCTCGGTCAGCGGTGAGCTGGTCGACGGCAGCATCGAGCTCGAGCTGCCCTCCGACCTGCCGGTCGGCACGCACCTGGTGACCGCGACCTACGAGGGCTCGCCCACCGTGTCGCAGAGCGTGGCCACCTCGACCCTCAAGGTCACCAAGGCGGCCCCGTCGCTGAGCGTGGCGCTGACCAAGAAGGTCGTGAAGCTGGGGCAGCGCGCCAAGCTCAAGGTCCTCGTCGAGGGCGCGACCAGCCGCGCCACGGTCCTGGTCTACGACGGCGACGACGTGGTGAAGTCGACCACGGTCCGCAACGGCTCGAAGAAGGTGAACCTGCCCAAGCTCGGCCTGGGCCGGCACCGCCTGCGCGCCTACGTGGTCACCGGCGCCGACTACGAGGCGGCGTGGAGCCGCAAGGCCATCCTCCGGGTGGTCCGCAAGAAGTAGCAGCCCCGGCACCTGAGCCGGCACCTGCGGAGCGGCAGCGCCTCGGACCCTCGGGTCCGGGGCGCTGTCGGCTGCTCGGCCCGCATCGGGGGGAACGGCCGTGGGGGCGGGGTCGCGGTGGCAGAATCACCGGGTGCTCTCCCGTCTCCCGCTGCTGCTCGCCGCCGCCGTCGTGGGGCTCGCCGGGTGCAGCAGCCCGATCGAGCCGCCCGACGCCAACGAGCCGGCCGTGCCGCTGGCCACCGAGACGGCTGCCGACGAGCGGCCCCCGGCCGCCCGGGTGGTGCTCGACTACGTGCCCGTCGACGTGGCGCGGGTGACGGTCACCGACTACGACCAGGTGGCCCTCCAGCTCGGGCTGGGCGAGCTCTCCAGCGACCTCGACGCCGAGGAGCGCTCCGAGTTCTGGCGACGGGCCGAGACCGAGACGGTGCTGCTGGCCGACGGGCTGCTGCGCCCGGTGCAGGGCCGCCTGCAGCAGCAGTTCTCGATCGGCCAGGAGGACGTGCGCTGGGAGGCCCGGCTCTTCGACGCGGCCGGGCGCGAGGTCGGCTTCGTCCAGCAGTGGGCCGCGGTCGTCGACCCCGCCGTGCTGCGCCGCGCCACGGCCGCGGGCGTCGGTGCGCTGCGCGGGGCCACGGTGGTGGCCGAGGAGAGCCTGGTGCTCTCCGGGGTGGCCGCGCCGGTCGAGGAGCCGTGGGGCGGGGACCAGCTCGCCGCGCTCGTCGACGGCCCGGCCACCTCGACGTACCTCGAGCTCGGCTGCGTCGATGAGGCGGGTGCGGGCGACCTCGACGAGCTGGCGGCGTACACCCTGTCCTTCGGCAGCGTGCTGGCCACCGCGCGCCTGGGCGCCCCCCGCCGCGACCTCTTCGACCGCCTCGAGGCCGCCGCCGGCGACGAGGCCTTCGCCGAGGTGTTCTCCGGCGGTGCCGCCGACCCCTCCAGCGGACGGCTCGGCTACGAGATCGCCTCCCCGGCGCGCGCGGCCGCGATCACCCTGCGCCGCCAGCTGCCCTTCGCGGCGTGTGCCGACTGACGGGCGCGACTGACGGGCACCACTGAGGGGCGACTCACAGCCGGGCCCGCCCGGGTCCCGCCTATCCTGGAGCGGTGACTCCGGCCCTGTCGCCCCGCTACTGGGGCGCCCACCTGCTCGCGCTGGTGCTGGTGGCCGCGGCGGCCGGCCTGGGCTGGTGGCAGTACGCCGCCTACCAGGCCCAGCAGGAGGCCGAGGCGCGTGACCTGACCCGCGCCGACCCCGTCTCGCTGGCCGAGGTGATGGGCCCCGACGACCCGTTCCCCGCCCCGTCGGTGGGCCAGCCGGTCACCGTCGAGGGCACCTGGGTGCCCACCGGCACCGTCTACGTCGCCGGTCGGGAGCACCAGGGCACCGACGGCTTCTGGGTGCTGACGCCGCTGGCCGTCGGCGGCGCCGACGAGCCGGCCCTGCCGGTCGTGCGCGGCTGGGTCGCGAGCCCCGACGACGCGACCACCCCGCCCGAGGGCCCCGGCTCGGTCCAGGGCTGGCTGCAGCCCGCCGAGGGCACCGGAGCGGCCGACGACGACCGCACCGACGACGTGGTGCCCCAGGTGCGCACCGCCGACCTCATCCAGCACGTCGAGCAGGACCTCTACGGCGCCTACGCCGTCGTCGACCACGACGCACCGGTCAACGAGGCCCTCGTGGGCGCCGACGCGCTCGAGCCCGCCGACCTCGCCGCGCTGCCCCGGGCCGCGGGCTCCACCGGCCTGCGCAACCTGCTCTACGCGCTGGAGTGGGTGATCTTCGGCGGCTTCGCGGGCTTCGTGTGGTGGCGCTACGTGCGCGACCTCACCCGCGCCCCGGTCGTCGAGGCACCGAGCGAGCCGGACCCCGAGGACCGCCCGGTAGCGTCGACCACGTGAACGACGAGCTGCGCGCCCCGCTGCGGGCGTACCGGGTGATGGCCACGATCGTGGGCGTGCTGCTGGTGGTGCTGGTGCTCATCGGGCTGCCGCTGCACTACGGCTACCTGGTCTCGGACGCCGCCTGGCTGGCGCAGGACAGCGGCGCCGGCTGGCAGCTGGGCTCCGACATCTCCGCCTACCTCGGCGTGGCGCACGGCTGGCTCTACATGATCTTCCTGTTCTGCGCCTTCTGGCTCTCGCGCCGGGCCGAGTGGGAGATCGGGTTCACCGCCGTCACCCTGGCCTCCGGCACCGTGCCGCTGCTGAGCTTCTGGGCCGAGCACCGCGCGACCCGCCGGGTGCGGGCTCTCCAGGCCGCCGACGCGGCGCCCGCGCACCGCTGACGACGGACGGCACGAGCCGATGACCACCGCCTTCGTCCTCGGGGGCGGCGGCGCACTCGGTGCCGTCGAGGTCGGCATGGTCGCCGCCCTGCTCGAGCGCGACGTGCGCCCCGACCTGGTGCTCGGCACCTCCGTCGGCGCGATCAACGGTGCCTTCCTGGCCCAGGACCCCGGCCCCGGGGTCGTCGAGCGGCTCACCGGGCTGTGGCGCTCCGTGGCCGCCAACCGCCACGAGGTGTACGGCGACCGCCCGCTGCGCAGCGTGCGCCGCGCGGTCGCGACGGGCACCCACCTCTACTCCGCCCGGCCGCTGGCGACCCGGCTGCGCGAGGAGCTCGGCGACGTCGACTTCGCCGACCTCGCGGTGCCGCTGCAGGTGTGCGCGGCCAGCATCGAGCGGGCGGCCGAGCACTGGTTCGACAGCGGCCCGGTCGTCGAGGCGGTGGTGGCGAGCGCAGCGGTGCCGGGGCTGCTGCCCCCGGCCCAGGTGGGCGGGGAGCACTTCCTCGACGGCGGCATCGTCAACTCGGTGCCCGTCGCCCGCGCCCACCAGCTGGGCGCCACCCGCATCTACGTGCTCCAGGTCGGCCGGGTCGACCGGCCGCTCCAGCCGCCCCGCCGGCCCTGGGAGGTCGCCCGGGTCTCCTTCGAGGTGGCCCGCCGGCACCGGATGAACCGCGAGCTCGCCGAGCTGCCGCCCGAGGTGGAGGCGCACGTGCTGCCCGCGCGGGGCACCTCGGCGCGCGACGACTCGGTGCGGGCCGGCACCGACTTCCGTGACGTCGAGCGGCGCATCGAGCTGACCCGGGTCGCGAGCGGCGAGTACCTCGACGCCCTGGGCCGAGGCACGGGGCTGACATGATCACCGCGTGAGCATCCTGCGCCGGGCCGTGACGGCGCCGGTGGTGGTGCTCCTGACGGTGCTGGTCTGGGTCACGCTGCCGCTGTGGCTGATCGGCGCGGCGGCGCTGTCCCCCTTCGTCCCCGGGCACTGGCGGGCGCTGCGGCTGACCTGGCTGCTGGTCGTGGCGCTCACCGCCGAGACGCTGCTGCTGGCGGTCCTGCTGGGCACGTGGCTGGCCAGCGGCCTGGGCGCGCGGCTGCGCACGGCGTACTGGGAGGGCGTGCACTACGACCTGGTGCAGGGCACCATGTGGCTGCTCTTCAGCGAGGCCCGCCGGGTGCTGCACCTGAGCATCCTCACCGAGGGGCCGGCCCCCGACGCCCACCCCGGCGAGCCGCTCCTGGTCTGCTGCCGACATGCCGGCCCGGGCGACTCCTTCACGCTGGTGCACGCGCTGATGGACTGGTACGACCGCGAGCCGCGGGTGGTGCTCAAGGACACCCTGGCCTGGGACCCCGTCGTGGGCACGCTGCTGCGCCGGCTGCCCTCGCGGGCCATCAGCCCCGGCTCGGGGGAGGACCTCGAGGCCCAGATCGCGGCGCTGGCCTCCGACCTCGACCGCGACGACGCGTTCGTCATCTTCCCCGAGGGCGGCAACTTCACCCAGGAGCGCCGCGACCGCGCGATCGAGCGGCTCGACGGGCTGGGCCTGCACGCCATGGCCCGCCGCGCCGAGACGATGATCCACGTGCTCGCCCCGCGCCCGGGCGGCGTCCTCGCGGCGCTCGACGCCGCGCCCGAGGCCGACGTGGTGATGGTCGCCCACACCGGGCTCGACCACCTGCTCACCGTGCGCGACCTGTGGCGCGAGCTGCCGATGGACAAGCAGCTGGTGATGCGCTGGTGGCAGGTGCCGCGCGAGGAGATCCCCCGCGGGCGCGAGGAGCGGATCGAGTGGCTCTACGACTGGTGGCAGCGCATCGACGAGTGGGTCGAGCAGCACCGGCCGGAGGATCTCTCCCCCGGCCGGCGCGCCCGACGCTAGACGACCTGCAGGTCGATCAGCTGTTGTGCTTGTCGTCGTCGATCTCGACGACCTCGGCGGGCTCGTCGGGCGTGGTCACCTCGTGGGCGGACCCGGCGGCCTCGTCGGCGAGCGCCTCGTCGGGCGAGGAGCCGCCCGTGTCGTCGCTGGCCCCGGCCATGGGAGCCGCCGGGGTGGGGGCGGCGCCCGCACCGGCCGCCGTCGCGGCAGCGGCCGCACCGGTGCTGCTCGCGGGCGGGCTCGGCACGTAGGAGGACTGCCAGTTCTGCGACTCCTTGCCGCCCTGCAGCTTCTTGGCCACGACCCCGGCCACCGCGGCCAGGCCGCCGACCAGGACCAGCTTCTTGAGCTTGCCGCCCTTCTTCTTGGGCTTCTCGCCCTTCAGCTCCGCGACCTTGCCGGTGGCCCTGCCGCCCAGCTCTCCCGCGCGCGCCGCGGCGCGCTCGTTGAGGTCGGTGGCCTTGGCGCCGGCGTACGCCGCACCCGAGGCGACCAGCGGGGCCGCCTTGGCCTTGGCGTCGGCCAGCGCGGGGGCCGCCTTCTCGCGGGCCTCCTGGCCCAGCACCACGGCGCGGTCGCGGGCGTCCACGACGTACGGCGTGGCGCGGGTGCGGGCGTCGACCAGCGCCGGACCCGCCTTGGCACGGGCGTCGGCGATGGCCGGGCCCGCCTTCTCCTTGGCGTCGGCCACCAGGTGGCGCGCCTCGTCGCGGGCGGTGCTGACCGCCGACTCGACCTGGGGACGCACGGAGTCGACGACCTGCTCCACGTAGTCACCGGCCTGTTCGATGAGGGACTTCTTCTTGCGCAGACGCATCCGCGTCACTTCCTCTCCTCGGTTTGTGATCCATTCGACCACGACGGTCATGGACCCACCCTGGCACCCTGCGCCCCGCCCAGGGGTGCGAGGTCACCTGCAGGAGGGCCTTTTGCGCCTCCGTGCGAGGATCGTCCCGCACGCACCACGCGTCGTCGTACACCCAGAAGTACCCCCTCTCGCGAAAGGCAGTCATGGCGGACCCGCAGGCCATCCTCAAGACCAACCGGGGCGACATCGTCCTGAACCTCTTCCCGAACCACGCGCCCGAGACGGTCGCGAACTTCACGGGCCTCGCCACCGGCGAGAAGAAGTACGACGCCGGCAACGGCAAGACCGGCCCGTTCTACGACGGCCTGGGCTTCCACCGCGTCATCGCGGGCTTCATGATCCAGGGCGGCTGCCCGCTCGGCACCGGCACCGGCGGCCCCGGCTACACCTTCAAGGACGAGCCGCACCCCGAGCTGGTCTTCGACAAGCCCTACCTGCTCGCGATGGCCAACGCCGGCCCGGGCACCAACGGCTCGCAGTTCTTCATCACCCTGGGTGCCACGACGTGGCTCAACCACAAGCACACCATCTTCGGTGAGGTCGCCGACCAGGCCTCGCGCGACGTCGTCGACGCCATCGGCAGCACCCAGACGGCCGCGGGCGACCGCCCCGTCGAGCCCGTGGTCATGGAGTCCGTGGAGATCGTGGAGGCCTGAGGCACCCGCCTCACGCGCCCACCCCACGCACACCGCCTGATCTCGTGAGCCAGTCGCCCTCGCCCGAGCCGGGCCCTGGCGTCGGGGTGCCGGTCTGCTACCGGCACCCCGACCGCGAGACCTACATCCGCTGCCAGCGCTGCGACCGGCCGATCTGCCCGGACTGCATGCACGACGCCTCCGTGGGCTTCCAGTGCCCCGAGTGCATCGCGGCGGGCGCGCGCGAGACCCGCCAGAACCGCACGGCGTACGGCGGGCTGCGCCCGACCCACGCGAGCCGCACCTCGATCGCGCTCATCTCGCTCAACCTCGGCGTGTGGCTGGCGATCCTGCTCACCGGCGGCTCGGCCAGCCGGCTGGTCGACCTGCTGGCGCTGCGCACCAACGGCGTCTGCCTGACCTCCGACGGCGGCTTCGACGTGCCCCGCGCGGTCTGCGACGGTGCCGGCACCTGGCTGCCGGGCTTCGTCGACGGCGCCTTCTGGCAGGTCCTGAGCGCCGGCTTCACCCACGTGCAGCTGATGCACCTGGGCTTCAACATGCTTGCGCTCTACATCATCGGCCCGCAGCTCGAGGCCGTCCTGGGCCGGGCGCGCTTCCTCGCGCTCTACCTGCTCTCGCTGCTGGCCGGCTCGGTCGTCGTGCTCTGGGCCGCCGGCCAGTACGGCGCCACCGTGGGCGCCTCGGGCGCCATCTACGGTCTCTTCGCCGCCCTGCTGATCGTGGCGCGCAAGATCGGCGCCGACATGCGCCAGCTGCTGATCCTGGTCGGCATCAACGTCGTGATCACCTTCGCGGTGCCCAACATCTCGTGGCAGGGCCACCTCGGCGGCTTCCTCGGCGGCGCGGTCGTCGCCGCCCTGCTCGTGCACGCCCCCCGCGGCCCGCGCCGCTCGGCCTTCCAGCTCGTCGGGCTGGTGCTGGTCGCCCTGACCCTGGTCGCCGCCGCGGTCCTGCGCATCGCCGCCCTCTCCTGACCCGGCGCGAATCCCCCGCCGACCCGTCCCATATCTCGCGCTGAGCCGTCCTGGATCTCGCGCCGAGCCGGCGCGAACCCGCGCGCCCTGCTGCCGCGTCGGCGGCGTACGCCGGTCCGGGCCGGCTCGACGGGAGATGTGCGCCGGGTCAGCGCGGGATTTGAGCCGGGTCAGCGCGAAGTCTGGGCCGGGTGGGCGGTGGTTGTCCACAGGTGGATCCACAGGTGTGGAGAACTACACGCGTGTGATTCCTCCACAGCGTTGTCCCCAGATGTGCAGAACCGCCCGCCACCGGAGGGTGACGGGCGGTGCTGGTGCGGTGCCGTGTCGAACGCTGGGGCGGGCCCGCGCGGGGCCCGTTGAGATCACTCCCAGCGGGTGGCGAAGATGAAGCCGACGCCCATGAAGGCGATGCCGACGAAGAGGTTCGACTGCAGCAGGTCGTTGAAGACCGGGATCTGGTCGAGCTTGTCGTTGGCGAAGATGTAGTAGACGCAGATCCACACCAGGCCGATGAGGAAGCAGCCGAGCATGCCGGTGACCACGCCGCGGCCGCGGCCCATGGGGGTGCTGGGGTGCGCGGAGATCGCCAGGCCCAGGAAGAGCAGCCCGAAGCCGATCACGTAGTTCCAGCGCACCAGGTCGGCCATCCAGGCCGGGCTGCCCGGCTCGGCCTCGAAGTCGGTCGGGTCGGCGCGCACGCCGAAGTAGTAGTAGAGCACCCATGCGATGCCGGCGACGACCAGCAGCAGCGCGGCCACCGACCGGGGCGTCACGACCGGGCCACCCGGCTCGGCCAGCTCGTCCTTGACCTTCTGTCTCACGTCTACTCCTGCAGGTGGTGGGCCACGACGCGTCCTCGCAGCCTGCGGCCCCCGCGGGCTCGGTGCGCCCGTGGGTCGCGGGCTACCTTAGTGGTCATGACGACGGGTTCCCACGCGAGGCCGGACCCGGGGCCGGGTCCCCGGGGCTGGTGGGCCCGCGTGCGCGCTCGTGCGGGCGTCGTGGCCGGGGGGTCGCCCGACGCGCGCCGCCCCGGTGGCTGGCGGATCCTGACGCCCACGGTGGCGCTGCTCTGCGGCAGCCTCTTCACCGTCAGCGCCATCAGCTCCGACGGCACCGACCTGCGCCCCGGCATCACCGACCTGGTCAGCCTGGTCAGCTCGGAGGCCGAGCAGTACGAGCAGCTGCGCAGCCGCGTGGAGTCGCTGACCGAGGAGGTCAACGACCTGACCAGCAGCCTGGCCGACCGCGACGTCGCCCGCGTGCAGGGCCGCATCGCCGACTACGCCGACCCGGCCGGGCTGGTGCCCGTCGAGGGCGAGGGGATGACGGTCACGCTGACCGACAGCCCCCTGGGCAAGGACGACACCGACCAGCCCGAGCGGTTCCTGGTCGTGCACCAGCAGGACATCCAGGCCGTGGTCAACGCGATGTGGCGCGCCGGGGCCGAGGCGGTCACCATCCAGGGCCAGCGGCTGGTCTCCACGACCGGCATCAAGTGCGAGGGGCCCTCGGTGACCCTGCACGGCGTGCCCTACCCGCCGCCGTACGTCATCTCGGGCATCGGGGACCCCGACGAGCTGCGGGCCTCGATCGACGCCGACCGCTACCTCTCGCTCTACCGCCAGCAGGCCGAGCAGGACGACATCCTCATCGGCTGGGACGCCGAGGCGGACGAGAGCATCGAGGCGCCGGCCTACTCCGGCCTGCTCGACCTGTCGTACGCCGAGCCCATCACCTGACGGCTCAGGCGCGGGGCCGGCGCCGACCCTGGCGTCCGTTGCCGTTGCCGTTGCCGTTCCCACGGCCGTTGCCGGGGCCCAGCAGCCCGTCGGACGGGGAGGGGTCGTCGGTGGGCTCCTCGCTGGGCTCCTCCGAGGGCTCCTCGCTGGGCTCCTCGGAGGGCTCCTCGGTCGGCTCCGGCTCCTGGGCCACGAAGAGGTTGACGTCCTGGCCCTGGGAGAGCCGCTCCCCGGCGGCCGGGATCTGCTCGGTGACGGTGCCGGGCTCGGCGTCGGGGTCGGAGTCCTCGCGGATCACCGGGTTGAAGCCGGCGTCGCGGACCTTCTGCTCGGCGACCTGCTGGGGGTCGCCGACCACGTCGGGCACCTTCTCGGGGCCTTCGGAGACGATGATCGTGACCGTCGAGCCGTCCTCGACCTGGGTGTCGGCCGGCGGTTGCTGCTCCAGGACGAGGTTGCGGTCCTCGTCGGAGGAGCGTCGCTGCACGTCGACGTCGAAGCCCTGGCCCTCGAGCGTGCTCGCCGCCTGGTCGCGGAAGAACCCGGTCACGTCGGGCACCGCCACCTCGGGCAGCCCGGCCGAGACGGTCAGCAGCACCGTGGAGCCCGGGGTGACGAAGCTGTCCCCCGAGGGATCCTGGGCGATGACGCGCCCGGCGGGCCGGTCGGAGGTCTCGAACTCGGTGTCGACCCCGAACCCCTCCTCGCCGAGCAGCCGGCTCGCGGCGGCCTCCTGGCGCCCGACCACGTCGGGGACCGGCACCTCCTCGGGCGCCGAGGGGAAGAGCCGCGGCCACACCAGCGCGCCGGCGACGACGAGACCGATGACCAGGAGCCCGAGCGCCACCAGCCAGCCGACCGGCCGACGCTCCTCCTCCACCGGCGGCAGCGGCGCGGCCTGGGTGGGCACCGGCCGCGAGGCCACCGCGGTGGCGGCCACCGGCGGCGGCAGCGGCGGGGGCACCGTGGCCTGCACGGGCCTGCCGGCGAGGTAGCGCTCGATGTCGGTGCGCATCGCGGCCGCGGACTGGTAGCGGTCCTCGACGCGCTTGGCCAGCGCCTTCATCACGATGGCGTCGACCTCGGGCGGCAGGTCGGTGTCGTGGTCGGAGGGAGGCTGGGCCTGCTCGCGGACGTGCTGGTAGGCCACCGCGACCGGGGAGTCGCCGACGAACGGCGGTCGCCCGGTGAGCAGCTCGTAGAGCAGGCAGCCGGCGGAGTAGACGTCGCTGCGCGAGTCGACGGTCTCGCCGCGCGCCTGCTCGGGGGAGAGGTACTGCGCGGTGCCGACCACGGCCGCCGTCTGTGTCATCGTCGAGGAGGCGTCGCTGATCGCGCGCGCGATCCCGAAGTCCATCACCTTGACGTCGCCGGTCGGGGTGAGCATCACGTTGCCGGGCTTGATGTCGCGGTGGATGATCCCGGCCCGGTGGCTGTAGTCGAGCGCGGCCAGCACGCCGCTGGTGATCTCGAGCGCCCGCTCCGGCAGGATCTTGCGGCCCTCGCGCAGGATGTCGCGCAGGGTGCGCCCGGCGACGTACTCCATCACGATGTAGGGCTGCTGCACACCGGAGCCGTCGGTGGCCTCCTCCTCGCCGGTGTCGTAGACCGCGACGATCGCCGGGTGGTTGAGCGAGGCCGAGGACTGCGCCTCGCGGCGGAAGCGGGCCTGGAAGGTCGCGTCGCTGGCCAGGTCGGTGCGCAGCCGCTTGACCGCGACCACGCGGCCCAGCCGGGCGTCGGTGCCCTTGCGGACCTCGGCCATGCCGCCGCGACCGAGCATCTCGCCGAGCTGGTAGCGCCCGCCGACGGTGGGAGGGGTGCCGCTCATCCGGTCGCTCCTTCCGTGGGCCCGCCAGCGGTGCCGGCCGCCGGGCTGGTGGCGGGGGCGGCGCTCGGGCGGCCCGAGGGGGAGCCGCTGGGGCTCTGGCTGGTGGTCTGGCTGGGGGTCTGGGCGGGGTCGGTGGGCACCGGCTCCTCGCTGGGGGTCGGGGAGGGCTCGGGCGCCTGGCCGTAGTAGCCCACGGTGACCGTGTCGCCCTCCTGGAGGGTGCCGGTCGGGTTGACCGACGCGACCACGCCCTCCTCCTGGGTGCCGTCGTTCTCGATCTCGTCGAGGGTCACCGAGAGGCCCTGGCCGCGCAGGTCGGCCTCGACGTCGCGCACCTGGCGCCCGGTGTAGTCGGACTCCGCGATCTCGACGGTGGCCGGCTGCGTCGGGGTCGGCTCGGTCGGCGTGGGGGTGGGCTCCGCCGACGACGACGTGGGGGACGGCTCGCGCGAGGGCTGCTCGACGGGGGCCTCCTCGTCGTCGCCGCCGGTGACGAGCAGCACCACGATCAGGGCCCCGACGGCCGCGAGCAGCAGCACCATCAGCACGATCGCCCACGGGCTGCGCCCCGAGCCGCGGTGCCCGTCGCCGTCGCTGGTGGTGGTCGTCGTGGTCACCGGCCCGGCGGCCGGCGTGCCGTCGGCGGGGGTCGCCCCGGCGGCCCCGGCGGCCCCGGCACCCAGGCCGGCCCCGGCACCCAGCCCGGCCGCTGCTCCCGCCGCCGCCCCGGCGCCCGCCGCCGGCATCACGCGGGTGGAGTCGGCGGGCTGGTCGACGACCGCGGTGGCCGCGGTGCCGGCGCCCGCGCCCGCGCCGCTGGGGTCGCGCAGCGCCGCCGCGAACGCCTGCGCGTCGGGCCAGCGCTCGGCGGGATCCTTCGCCAGCGCGCGTCGTACGACGGCCGCGAGCGGCGCCGGCACGGCCTCGGGCAGCTCGGGGACCGGCTGGTTCAGGTGCGCCAGCGCGGTGGTGACCGGGGAGTCGGTCTGGAAGGGGCGGCGCCCGGCCAGGCACTCGAAGGCCACCACGCCGAGGGCGTACACGTCGGAGGAGGCGGTGGCGGTCTGGCCGCGGGCCTGCTCGGGCGAGAGGTACTGGGGGGTGCCCATGACCTGGCCGGTCTGGGTGACCCCGACGGCCTCGGCGGCGCGGGCGATGCCGAAGTCGGTGACCTTGACCCGGCGGTCCGGGGTGACCAGCAGGTTGGCCGGCTTCACGTCGCGGTGCACGATGCCCGCGGCGTGCGCGGCAGCCAGGGCCGTCGCGGTCTGGGCGAGCAGGTCGGAGGCGACCTCGGGGTCCATCGGCCGCCCGGGGCGCAGCAGCGCCGAGAGCGGCTGGCCCTCGACGAGCTCCATCACCAGGTAGGGGCGGGGCAGCCGGGGCCCGTCGCCGGTGGCGGCCTCGCCGAAGTCGTAGACCGCGGCGATGCCGGGGTGGTGCAGCGAGGCCGCGTGCTGGGCCTCGGTCTCGAAGCGGCGGCGGAACTCGGGGTCCTCGGCGTACTCGGCCTTGAGCAGCTTCACGGCCACCTGGCGCCCGAGCGTGGTGTCGGTGCCGCGCCAGACCTCGCCCATGCCGCCGGTGGCCAGGCGGGAGTCGAGCCGGTAGCGACGGGCGCCGTCGGCGTAGCCCTCGCCGTCGCCGGAGCCGTCGTCGGGCCCGTCGCCGGTGGGCAGCACGCCGGTGGGGGTGTCGTCGTCGCTCATCGGTTGATCACCGCTTCCATGATGGCCTTGGCGACCGGGCCGCCGAGCAGGCCGCCGGCGATCTCGCCGCGGGCCCGGCCGGGGGCGTCCTGGATCATCACCGCGACCGCCACCTGCGGGTCGTCGGCGGGGGCGAAGGACACGAACCAGGCGTACGGCGCCACGTCGTCCTGCCCGCTCTGGGCGGTGCCGGTCTTGCCGGCGACCTGGAGGCCGGGGATGGCGGCCGGGGACGCGGTGCCGTTGTCGACGGTGGAGACCATCAGCTCGGTGAGCTGGTCGGCGGTCGAGGCCGACACCGCCTCCGAGAGCTCCTCCTGGTCGGTGGCGTCGAGCTGGTCGAAGTCGGGGCTCTGCACCTCGTCGACGAGGAACGGCTTCATCACGGAGCCGTCGTTGGCGATGCCGGCGGCCACCATCGCCATCTGCAGCGGGGTGGCGGCGACCTCGAACTGGCCGATGCCGGTCTGGCCGGTCTGCGGCTCGTTCATCCCCTCGGGGAAGCGCGAGGTGGCCTGGGGCAGCAGGTCGTCGAAGTACTGCTGGTTGAACCCGAAGGCCTCCGCCTGCTCCTGCATCGCGTCGGCGCCGAGGTCGACGGCCAGCCGGGCGAAGGTGGTGTTGCAGGAGTTCTCCATCGCCTGGGCGAAGGGGATGCGGTCGGACCCGCAGTCGCGGCCCTCGTTGTCGATGAGCCCGGAATCGTCGCTGGTCAGCGGCAGCTGGTAGCTCGGCCCGCCGGGCACCAGGTCGTCGGCCTCGTAGTCGCCGCTCTCGATCGCTGCGGCCGCGGTGACGATCTTGAACGTCGAGCCGGGGGGCAGCGTGGTCTGGATCGAGCGGTTCAGCAGCGGCTCGTCGTCGTCGGCCTCGAGCCGCTCGGCCGCGGCGTTGACCTCGGTGAGGTCGTGGGAGGCCAGCGGGTTGGGGTCGAAGGTCGGCAGGGAGACCATCGCGAGCACCTTGCCGGTGCGGGGCTCCAGGGCGACCACCGAGCCCTGGCCGTCCTCGCCCACCGCGGCGCGCAGGCCGTCGAAGGCGGCCTGCTGGGCGGCGGGGTCGATGGTGAGCTGGACGCTGCCGCCCTGGCTCTCCTTGTTGCTGAGCAGGTCGACCAGGCGGGTCACGAACAGCCGGTCGTCCTCGCCCGAGAGCAGCTCGTTGTAGGTCTGCTCGACCCGCTGCTGGCAGCCCGCGCAGGTGGCCGGCTGGGCGTTGTAGAAGTTGAACCAGCCGGTGAGGTGGCTGTAGAGCAGCGGCTTGAGGTAGGTGCGCTGGTAGTCGTAGCGGTCGTCGACCGGCTCGCTGACCGCGATCTCCTCCTTGCCGACCAGGATCGCGCCGCGCTGCTGGGAGAAGCGCTCGTCGAGGGCGCGGCGGTTGTTGGGGTCGTCGTTGAGCCCGTCGGCGCGCAGGAACTGCAGGTAGGTCACGTTGGCCAGCAGGGCCACGAAGAGCAGCAGGCAGAAGACGGCGATGGTGCGGATCGGCTTGTTCATCGCTGGACCCTCACCACCTGGGTGTCGTCGTCGGAGCCCTGGTCGCCGGCTGCCGAGAGGTCGGGCAGCGGGCGCCGGGCGAGGTCGGAGACGCGCAGCAGCAGCGCCACGATGACCCAGTTGGCCACCAGCGAGCTGCCGCCGTACGACAGGAACGGCGTGGTGAGGCCGGTCAGCGGGATCAGGCCGGTGACACCGCCGACCACCACGAAGACCTGCAGCGCGAGCACCGCGCCGAGGCCGGCGGCCAGCAGCTTGCCGAAGCCGTCGCGCGAGATCAGCGCGGCGCGCAGGGCCCGCTCGACGATGATGCCGTAGAGCAGCAGCACGGCCATCAGGCCGGTGAGACCGAGCTCCTCGCCGATGGCGGCGATGATGAAGTCGGACTCGGCGAAGGGCACCCGGCCCGGGTCGCCGGCGCCGAACCCGCGACCGATCAGGCCGCCCCAGGCCATCCCGAAGAGCGCCTCGAGGGGCTGCTCGCCCCGGCCGTCGGTGCCGGCGCCGTAGTGGGAGAACGGGTCGAGCCAGATGTCGACACGGGTCTGGACGTGGCCGAAGACCCGCCAGGCCATCAGCGCGCCGCCGAGGAAGAGCCCTCCGCCCACGACCAGCCAGCCGGGCCGCTCGGTGGCGACGTAGAGCATCACCAGGAACAGGCCGAAGAACAGCAGGCTGGAGCCGAGGTCCTTCTGGAAGACCAGGATGCCCAGGCTGATCAGCCACATCCCGAGGATCGGGCCGAGGTCGCGACCGCGGGGCAGGTCGACGAACAGCACCCGGCGACCCGCCAGCGCGAGGGCGTCGCGGTGCAGCACCAGGTAGCCGGCGAAGGCCACGACGAGCAGCACCTTGGCGACCTCGCCGGGCTGCAGGCTGAAGGGCCCCAGCTGGATCCAGATGCGCGCCCCGCGCACCTCGTTGCCGATCAGCGGCATCATCGGGGTCAGCAGCAGCACGATCGCGGCCAGCCCGCTGGTGTAGGTGAAGCGGGTCAGCACCCGGTGGTCGCGCAGCAGCACCAGGGTCGCCACGAAGAGGCCGACGCCGACGGTCATCCAGGTCAGCTGGCGCGAGGCGAAGCCGCTGCCCTCGGCCAGGTCGATGCGGTGGATGACGGCCAGGCCCAGGCCGTTCAGGGCCGCGACGACGGGCAGCAGCACCGGGTCGGCGTACGGCGCGACCAGGCGCACCACGACGTGGCAGCCGATGATCAGCGCGGCCAGCCAGCCGCCGTACCCGACGAGGTCGGCGGGCACGCTCTGCTCGACCCCGATGCCGACGGCGGCGTAGGCGCCGATGCCCACGAGGAGGGCCAGGACCAGCAGGAAGAGCTCGGCGCCGCGGCGGCGGCGGTGGACGAAGGCCAGCGGGCCCGAGGGGGCGGGGTGGCCGGTGGCGGGGCTGCTCACGGGGCCTCCTCCCCGGTGTCGCCGGTGTCACCGGTCTCGGGGGACATCTCGCCGGCCAGGTTGTCCACGATCGACTCGGCGTCGGCGAAGTCGTCGGCGACGATCCCGTCGCGCACGCCCTCGGCCACGAAGGCCGGCAGCCGGTCGAGCTCGACGTTGGTGGTCGCGAAGGGCTCGGAGAGGTCGAGGCCGGGCAGGCTGGTGTTGACCCCGCGGTAGATCGCCACGGAGCCGTCCTGCTCGCCGACGTAGTACTGCGACTGGCTCCACGACCACGCGGCGGCCGCGACCATCCACAGCAGGCCCGCGACGATCAGCAGCACCATCAGCCGGCGCAGCCAGAAGAACCGCGAGGGGGCCCGGGGGGCGTAGCGCGCGGTCTCCGGGTCGATCGGGTCGCTGGGGATCGCGTGCACGTCGGCGGGCAGGTCGGGCAGGTCTGCCTGCACGGGCTCGAGCTCGCCGGTGTCGCCCGACCGGTGGCCACGGAAGATGCCGGTGGGCCGCGGACCCTTGGGCGGGCGGCGGCGCAGCTCGGCGGCGGCGCCGACCAGCAGCGGCTGGAGCTCGGCGAGCTCGTCGGCGCGCGCGGTGGCGCCCTCCTCGTCGAGGACGTCGGCCACGACGCAGGTGACGTTGTCGGACGAGCCGGCCTCGAGGCTGGCGCGCACCAGCTCGACGGCGGCGTAGTCGGGGGTGCCGGTGGAGAGGATGTCGGCGAGCCGGGCGTCGTCGAGCACCCCGCTGGCGCCGTCGGAGCAGACCAGCAGCCGGTCGCCGGGCAGCAGGTCGGCCAGGAACAGGTCGGGCTCGGCCTCGTGCACGCCGTCGAGCGCCTTGAGGATCAGGTTGCGGTGCGGGTGGACCCGCGACTCGGGCTCGGTGATGCGGCCCTCGTCGATGAGGCTCTGCACGAACGTGTGGTCGTGGGTGATCTGGCTGATCTCGCCGGCGCGGTAGAGGTAGGCCCGGCTGTCGCCGATGTGGCCGACCCCGATGCGGGTGCCGTCGAAGTACAGGACGGTCGCGGTGGTGCTGGTGCCGTTGAGGGCGGGCTCGTCGTCGACGATCTCGCCGATCCGGTCGTGGGCCCGGTGCAGGGCGCCGGCCACCCGGCCCAGCAGGTCGTCGGGGGACAGCTCGCCGGGCGGGTCCTCGTCGAGGCGGCGCAGCTGCTGGACGGCGGTGCCGCTGGCGATGTCGCCGCGGGCGGCGCCCCCGACGCCGTCGCAGACCGTCAGCAGCCAGGGCCCGGCGTACCCGGAGTCCTGGTTGTCCTTGCGGACCCGACCGACGTCGGAGATCGCGGAGTAGTGGAGCCGGAGCGGGCCGCTCACTTGCGCAGCTCCAGGATCGTCTTGCCGATGCGCACCTGGGTGCCCATGGTGATCGTGGTGGGCTGGGTGATGCGCACGGTGCCGATGTAGGTGCCGTTGGTGGAGCCGAGGTCCTCCACGAACCACTGGTCCCCGGAGGCGGCGACGCGGGCGTGGCGGGTCGAGACGTAGTCGTCGTCGAGGCGGATCGCGGCGTCGGAGCCCCGCCCGATCAGCAGCGGCGCGTCGGCGAGGTCGGCGCGCTCACCGGCGTTGCCGCCCTCGACCACCAGCAGGTGGGTCGGGGCGCCCCGGCGCTTGCCGGGAGGCTTGGCGGCCTTGCCCCGCTTCTCCTTCTTGGCCGGCGCCGCCTGGGCGCCGCGGGCGGTCTCGGGCACCCGGGCGCCGAACATGTCGGAGCGGATCACCGAGATGGCGGAGAGCACGAAGATCCACAGCACCGCCAGGTAGGCGATGCGGATCAGCAGCAGGGTCAGCTCAGACATCGGGGTGCTCCTGCTCGATGCGCACGGTCATGGTGGTGCTGCCGATCTTGACCTCGGTGCCGTCGTCGGCGATCGAGCTGGTCATCTTCTGCCCGTCGACCAGCATCCCGTTGGTCGAGCCGAGGTCGCGCACGTCGACGCGCGGGCGCTCGCCGCCCGCGTCGACGCGGAACTCGATGTGGCGCCTGCTCACCCCGGGGTCGTTGATGCGCACGTCGGCGTCGGTGCCGCGGCCCACGACGACGCTGCCGCCCAGCAGCGGGTGCTGGGTGCCGTTGACCTCGAGGAGGGCCCGGGCGCGCCCGACCTGGGTGTGGGTGCTGTTGCCGGTCACCCGCGCCTGCGCCTGGCTGCGGATCCGGAACCGGCCGGTGGTCAGGTCCTCGGCGCCCTCGAACTCGATGCTGATGGGCCCCGGGAAGGAGTAGGCGTTGGCCTGGGCGTGCTCCTCGAGCTGGCGCACCAGCTCGTCGGCCATCGCGGTGTCGTACGGCGCCAGCCGCTCCAGGTCGGTGCCGGAGAGCTCGACGTGGAAGTCGTTGGGGACCAGGCGGCGCTGGCGCGAGAGGATCTGGGCGTTGTTGTCGCACTCGCGCTGCAGCGCGGCCGCGATCTCCACGGGCTGCACCGCGGAACGGAACGCGCGCGCGAACGCTCCGGAGATCATCTGCTCGAGCCGCTGCTCGAACCGCTGCAAGGCGCTCACTCGGCCTCCTTCCGTCCTCGGCGACGCGGGAGCCGGCTCCTCAGGCAGGCCGACCGGCCCGGCTGGGACGCCGGGTCGGACCCGATCGTAACGGGGTCGGGCGGCCGGGGTGGGCACCCCCGACCCCCAGGGGCGGCCCGGTTTGGGGAACGGCCAGCCGCTGGGCTAACCTCATCACGCTTCAAGCGCGAGTGGCGGAATAGGCAGACGCGCACGGTTCAGGTCCGTGTGTCCGAAAGGACGTGGGGGTTCAACTCCCCCCTCGCGCACCACCACATGACGAACGGCCGGGTCCTCAGGACCCGGCCGTTCGTCGTTCCACGAGGTCGTCGCGCCGTCTGGTCCACCCTTGTGCACTCCAGGGAACTGATACACACTGCCCGATATGTCTCAGGTAGCGCGCCGGCCCCGCTCGGACCGGACCCAGGTCGACGACCTCCTCGACGCCGCGGGCCTGGCCTTCGAGCGCTTCGGGGTCGCGCAGGCCACGATGGTCGACGTCGCCACGATCGCGGGCTGCTCGCGGGCCACGCTCTACCGGCAGTTCCCCAACCGGGAGTCGCTGCGGATGGCCTTCGTCCACCGGGCCACCCTGCGCATCGCCGTCGAGATCGCGCCCCACCACGTCCCCGGCGACCCCGCCTCGATGGTCGACCTCATCCAGCGCGGCATCCGCGCGGTCCGCTCCGACCCCCTGCTCGCGGTGTGGTTCGAGCCGCAGAACATGTCGGTGCCGATGGCGCTGAGCCAGGGCTCGGAGCTCCTGCGGGAGATGACCACCGCCCTCGCGCAGGAGTACGCCGACGACCCCGACGCGCTCGCCGACGTCGAGCTGCGCGGCGCCTGGATCCTGCGCTGCATCGTCTCGCTCCTGGCCATGCCGGGCGAGAGCGAGGAGGCCGAACGGGTCTCCCTTTCCACGTTCCTCGTCCCGCTGCTCCTCCCGGGCAGCGCCGACCACAGCCCCAGAACAGGAAGCCGACCATGACCTCTCTGCCCTGCGACAAGGTGGGACTCGACTTCTTCGACTCCGCCCCCACGCTGCACCGCGTCGAGCGCGAGCTGGCCGCGACGCCGGCGGAGGTGTTCGCCGCCTTCCTCGACGCCGAGGCCTGGAGGACCTGGGCCGTGCCGATCACCCGCGTCGAGTGGACCTCGGGGTTCCCGCTCGAGGTGGGCTCGACCCGCACCGTGCACATGTGGGGAGGCCTCGTGGCCCACGAGGAGTTCCTGGCCTACGACGAGGGCACCCGGATGGCCTTCCGGTTCAACGAGGTCTCCCGGAAGGCGGTGCGGGCCTTCGCCGAGGACTACCAGGTCACCGACCTCGGGGGTGGCCGCTGCCGGGTGGTGTGGACGATGGCCATGGACACCGGCCGTCGCGCGGGGGTGGGCGCCCGGCTCGTCGACCCGGTGATGCGGGTCGGGCTGGGGCACATGCTGGGCCGCTTCGCCCGGCTGGTGGAGTCGCGCTCGGCCTCGACGGGGGCGGGCCGATGAGCACCGGCCGGCTGGCCGACATCGACCTGACCGACGCCTCGGTGTGGGAGCAGGCCGCACCGCACGACTGGCTCGACCGGCTGCGCGCCGAGAGCCCGGTGCACTGGCACGACGAGTCCGACGGGCCCGGCTTCTGGGCCCTGACCCGCCACCAGGACGTCCACCGGGTCTCCACCTCGCCCCGGGAGTTCTCCAGCCACGCCGGCGGCCCGCTGCGCCTGGACCCCGAGCCCGACGCGCTGGAGCAGCTGCGGATGGTCATCATCGGGATGGACCCGCCCGACCACCGGACCTTCCGCGCCATCGTGTCCAAGGCCTTCACCCCGCGCACGATGGCCCGCCTCGAGGCGTCGCTGCGCGCGGAGACGGTGCGCGTGGTCGGTGAGCTGCGCGACGCGCGGCGCTGCGAGTTCGTCACCGACGTCGCCGCCCGGATCCCGATGTGGTCCATCAGCGAGCTGATGGGCGTCCCGCCCGAGGACCGGCAGCGGCTCTACGAGCTCAGCCACGCGCTCATCGACGACCAGGACCCCGAGATCGCGCCGACGCCGGACACCGCCCTGGTCGCCTCGGCCGAGATCTTCGCGTACGCCGCGGAGATGGCGGCGCGGGAGCGGGCGCACCCCTCCGACAACCTCACCGGCGCGCTCCTGCAGGCCGAGGTCGACGGTCGCCGCCTGGACGACATGGAGTTCACCCTCTTCTTCCTGTTCCTCATCGTGGCCGGCAACGAGACGACCCGCACCGCGACCTCGCAGGGCCTGCTCGCGCTGCTGCAGCACCCCGACCAGATGCAGCGGCTGGTGGCCGACCCGGGCCTGGTGCCCTCCGCGGTGGAGGAGATGCTGCGCTGGGAGCCGCCGATCCAGCACTTCCGGCGCACGGCGACCGAGGACCTCGTCCTGGGCGGGCAGGCCGTCGCCCGGGGCGACAAGGTCCTGATGTGGTACGCCGCGTCGAACCGCGACCCCGCCGTCTTCGCCGACCCGCACGCCTTCCGGATCGACCGCTCACCCAACCCGCAGCAGTCCTTCGGCATCGGCGAGCACTTCTGCCTGGGCGCCAACCTGGCGCGCATGTCGCTGCGGCTGCTCTTCACCGAGCTCCTCGCCACGGTCCAGGACATCCACCTCGAGGCGCAGCCGCGCCGGCTGCACTCCAACCTCATCAACGGCATCAAGGAGATGCGGATCGGCTACGACGTCAGGTAGGAGCAGCGGCCCGCGGGTGCCGGGGGTGAGCGGCCCCGGGCCGGCGCCTGCCTAGGCTCGGGGGCATGGACTCCCACGCGCTGCTCGCCCGTGCCGTCGACGCGACGCTGGACCGCTCGGTGGTGCTGGGCTACACCTCGATCGGCTCCGGCGTGCGCCGCAGGTTCTGGCCGGCCGACGCCGAGCCCGGCTCGCTCGCCGGCAAGCGGGTGCTGGTCACCGGCGCCACCTCGGGCATCGGGGAGGCGATGGCGCGCTCGTTCCTCGACCTCGGCGCGACCGTGCACCTGCTGGGCCGCAACCCCGACAAGGTCTCCGACTACGCCCGCGAGCTGCGCCTCGAGGTGCCCAACGCCGACATCGTCGAGGAGGTCTGCGACATCAGCGACCTCGACGCCGTGCGCGCCTTCGCCACCGACCTCGCCGGGCGCGTCGACGCGCTGCACGGGCTGGTGCACAACGCCGGGCTGATGCCGCCCGAGCGCACCGAGAGCGCGCAGGGCCACGAGATGTCGCTGGCCGCCCACGTGCTCGGCCCGCACCTGATGACCCACCTGCTGCGCGAGCGGCTCGTCGCCGGGCCCGGCTCGGTGGTGTGGATGAGCTCGGGCGGGATGTACGGCTCGGGCCTGGCCGCCCGCGACGACGACGCCATCGAGTACCGCCGCGGCGAGTACAAGGGCGTGCAGGCCTATGCGCGCACCAAGCGGATGCAGGTCGTGCTCGCCGACGCCTGGGCCACCGAGCTGGCCGGCACCGGCGTCAAGGTCGAGAGCATGCACCCGGGCTGGGTGCGCACCCCCGGCGTCACCGCGAGCCTGCCCACCTTCGACAAGGTCGTCAGCCGGCTGCTGCGCGAGCCCGAGGACGGCGCCGACACCGCCGTCTGGCTGGTCGCCACCCGGCCGGCCTCGGGAGGGCAGCACTTCTGGCACGACCGGGCCCAGCGCCCCACCACCTTCGGCTGGCAGCGCGAGCAGGACCCGGACCTGCGCGCGCGCCTGCTCGAGTACGTCGCCACGGTCACCGGCACGCCACGCCTGGGCTGAGCGTCCCCGGGCGGGCCCCTCGACCGGGGCGCCCGCCGCGGCTACGTTGACGCGATGGGGTCTCGGGCTTCCTCAGGAGCGGCGGCGCGCGCCGCCGTGGCGGCGGTGGTCGCGTGCACCCTGCTGGTGCTGCTGCTGGCGGTGTGGGCGGCCTCGACCGGCCCGGGGGAGGTGCTGCGCGGCGACGGGCCCGACCGGCTCACCCTGCCCTCGTCGACCCCGACCTCGCCGTCGGCCGCCGACCTCGGCCCTCCGGCCGACCGGCCGCCGCCACGCACCGAGGAGACCTCGCCGCTGCTCGGGCTCCTGGCCACGGTGCTGGTGGTGCTCGTCGGGGGAGCCCTGGCGCTGGGGCTGGTGGCCGGGGCGGTCCTGACCGCGCGCTACCTGTGGCGGCTGCGCCCGAGCACGGGCGAGGCGCGCGAGCACGTCGACTTCGACGTGCTGGACGGCTCGTCGCGAGAGGCGCTGCGGCAGGCGCTGCTCGCCGACCGCGACGAGCAGCGACGAGCCCTCACCCGGGGCTCGCCCCGCAACGCGGTCGTGGCGACCTGGCGTCGCGTCGAGACCCTGGCCGCCGAGGCCGGGGTGGCGCCCCGCGCGTCGGAGACCTCCACCGAGCTGGCCCTGCGCGTGCTCGACCTGGTCGGGGCCGACGCCGCGGCCGTCACCGCGCTGGCCGAGGAGTTCCGGGCCGCACGCTTCAGCCGGCGCGAGGTCGACGAGGCCGCGCGGGCCCGGGCGCTGACGCTGCTGGACGACCTGCACGCCGGGCTGGCGGCCCGACCGGGGGCCCAGTCGGGCGCTGGGCCGGGCGCTGGGTCAGGCGCTCCGACGGGGGCCCCGTCGTGAGGCGGCGCTGGACGTCGCGGGTCGCGGTCGCCATCGGGCTGCTCGGGGTCGTGCTGCTCGTGCTCCAGGTCGCCGGCTTCGACCCGGTGCCGGCCCGGGTGGTCCTCATCGGCGCGGTCTGCGCCGCCGCCACCTGGGTCACCCTGGACGTGCTCGTCGACGCGGGCCCCGGCTGGGAGGTCGACGTCGCCCCCGCGGTGCCCGAGCCGAGCGCCGACACCCGCCTCGCGACGTACCGGCGGATGCTCGACAGCCACCGCCAGGGGGCCGGGGACGACCCGGCGGTGCGCGACGCCCTGGCGCGACTGGCGCGGCGCTCGCTGGCGCACCGCCACCACCTGGCGTGGGACGACCCCGCCGCCGGGCAGCACGTCCACCCCGACCTGCGCACGCTGCTGGGCGCCCAGCGACCCCTGCGTCCCGCCGAGATCGAGCGCTGCCTGCACCACATCGAGGAGATCTGAATGTCGTCACCCCTGTCCGTCGCCGAGGCCGGACGTCGAGCCGCCGAGGTCCTCGCCGAGGTCGAGCGCGTCGTGATCGGCAAGCACGAGCAGCTCGAGACCGTGCTGGCGGGGATCCTGGCCAAGGGCCACGTCCTGCTCGAGGACGTGCCCGGCCTCGGCAAGACCCTGGCCGCGCGCAGCCTGGCCCAGGCCCTGGGCCTCGACTTCGCCCGCGCCCAGTTCACCCCCGACCTGCTGCCGGCCGACCTGACCGGCTCCTTCATCTACGACCAGCGCAGCCGGGAGTTCGAGTTCCGCCGCGGCCCGGTCTTCACGGGGCTGCTGCTGGCCGACGAGGTCAACCGGACCCCGCCCAAGACCCAGGCCGCGCTGCTGGAGGCGATGCAGGAGCGCCAGGTCACCGTCGAGGGCCGCACGTTCGTGCTGCCCGAGCCGTTCCACGTCGTGGCGACCGCCAACCCGGTCGAGCACGAGGGCACCTACCCGCTGCCCGAGGCGCAGCTCGACCGCTTCCTGCTGCGCGTCTCCTTCGGCTACCCCACCGCCGACGAGGAGTACGCCGTGCTCACCGGTCGGCTCGGGCGGCGCCGCGAGGAGGTCGTGCTCGACCCGGTGACCGACGCGGCCGGGCTGCTGGCCATGCAGGCGGCCGTCGAGGGCGTCGAGGTCGACGAGAGCGTCGGGCGCTACTGCGTCGCCCTGGCCGCCGCCACCCGCACGCACCCGCAGGTGCTGACCGGGGCCTCGCCGCGCGGATCGCTGGCGCTGGTGCTGGTCGCCCGGGCCCTGGCGGTGCTGCGCGGACGCGACTACGTGGTGCCCGAGGACGTCAAGGCCGTGGCGGCCCCGGTGCTGGCGCACCGGATCCAGCTGCGGCCCGAGCTGTGGATGTCGGACGCCTCGGCCGAGCAGGTCGTGGCCACGGTGCTCTCGTCGGTGCCGACGCCGGCCACCCTGGAACCCGCGTGACCCGCTGGCGGGCCACGGCGTCGGTGGGGCGGGCCAGCCTCGTCGCGGTGGCTGCGACCACGCTGGCGGTGCTGCTGGGCGACCCGGTGCTGGTCGTGCTGGTCGCCCCGCTGGCGCTCTGCGCGGCCCTGGGGCTGTTGCACGTCCCCGGCTCCACGCCCCGCCTCGACGTGCGCCTCGACCACTCGGTCCTGCACGAGGGGCAGGGCACCACGTCGCGGCTGCGGCTGCACGACGCCGACGCGGCCGAGCACGTGGCCAGGGTCAGCGGCCGCGCGCCGTACCTGGCGCTGCACCCCGCCGACGGCGTCGTCGGGGCGCTGCGGTCGGACCCGTCGTACGGACCCGCCCTCGAGGTCGGCCCGCGACGGTGGGGCGTGCGCCGGCCGGCGGGGGAGAAGGTGGCGCTGACGACCGCCTGGGGCGGCTGGCGGTGGGGGCCGGTGCCGGTCACCGCTCCCTCGCTGCGGGTGCTGCCCGGTCGCGCCGCCTACGACTCGCGCGCCGAGATGCCCCAGCCCGTCGGGCTCGTGGGGGCGCACCGCGCCCAGCGCACCGGGACCGGCTCGGAGTTCGCGGGGATCCGCGGCTTCCGCGTCGGGGACCGGCTGCAACGGGTCAGCTGGCGGGTCTCCCTGCGCACCGACGAGCTGCACGTCGTCTCCACGCGCAGCGAGGAGGACACCGCCGTGCTGCTGGTGGTCGACGCGCTGGCCGACCACGGCCGCTCGGGTGGCGTCGACGGCGAGGAGAGCAGCCTCGACCTGGCCGTGCGCGCCGCGGCCGCCGTCGCCCGGCACGTGGGGCGCAGCGGCGACCGGGTCGGCCTGCGGGTGGTGGGGCCCGCCACCGGGGTGGTGGGCTACGGCTCGGGCGCGCGTCACCAGCAGCGGATCCTGGCGACGCTGGCCGGCGTGCGCCCCGGCCGGGCGCCCGAGGTCGACGCCGAGCGGATCCGGCTGCCCGTGGCCCCCGGCACCGTGGTCGTGGTGTTCTCACCGATGCTCGACGACCTGGTCTCGACGCTCACCGCCACCCTGACCCGCAAGGGGCTGCCGACCCTAGTCGTCGACACGCTGCCCCGTGCTGTGCACAGTCCGGGGCACGGTCCTGGGACCGGTGCCGAGGAGCTGGCCTGGCGGATGCGGCTCGTCGAGCGGGACCTGCTGCTGGGCGAGGTGGCGGCGCACGGCTGCCCCGTGGTGCCCTGGCGCGGGCCCGGCACCCTCGACCAGGTGCTGCGGGGCTTCTCCGGCCCGGCCCGCGCATCGAGGGCGGGAGCCCGGTGACCCGTTGGCTGGGGCCGGTCGGCCGGGGTCAGTGGCCGGTGCGGGCCCTGGTGGCGACGATGCCGCTGCTCGCCCTGCTCTGCACGCTGGGTGCCGGCCAGGCGCCCGCGGTGTGGCTCGCCGGCCTGGTGCTGCTGCTCGGGGTGGGCTGGGCGTGCTTCCCCGAGTCGGCGGTCGGGGCCACCGTGCTGGTCGTCGTGGTGGCGTGGTGGGGGATCGGGCTGCGCGAGGGCCTGCACCCCTGGGCACTGCCCGCGGCCCTGGCCCTGCTGACCGCCCACGTCGCCGCGACGCTGGCGGCGTACGGGCCGTTGGCCATGCCGGTCGACCCCGCCCTGACCCGGCTCTGGGTGCGCCGCGGCCTGCTGGTCTGGCTGGCGACGCCGGTGACCTACGCGCTGGCGGTGGGCGTGGGCGGGAGCGTGCCCCCCGCCCCGGTCTGGCTGGTGGGCCTGGCGGCCGTGGCCGCGGCGGCCACCGCGGCGTCGGTGCTGCTGGGCAGGCCCGACTGAGCGGGGGGTCGGGCCCGGCCCGGGACGCCGCCCGGATACTGGGCGCGTGAGCCGTCGACTGAAGACCATCCTGCTCGTGGGCGTGCTGGTCGCCATGGTCAACCTGCCGCTGGTGGGCAGCCTGCTCCAGGACCGCGACCTGCGCACCAACGGCACCCGGGTCGAGGTCGCCGCCGAGCCGGTCGAGGTGGCCGACCCCAGCGGCGACGAGCTCGACCGGCTGGTCGCGGTGGCCCTGCCCGACGCGGTGGTCGAGGCCGTGGTGGGCGAGCAGGCCGAGGACGGCGCCGCCGAGGCGCAGGACGAGCGGATCGTGGTGCAGCTCGAGCAGGCGGCGTACGACGACGTGGTCGCGAGCGGGCGCGCCGAGGTCGTGCACCTGCCCGACAACCCCAAGGTCTACCGCGTCACCGGCCGCGAGACGGGCAGCACGGCGCTGGTCACCACCCTGGCCGTCGACGCCGCGCTGGTGGTGCTCGTCGGGCTGTTCCTGGCGCTGCGCGACCGCCTGCGCCCCGAGCTGCGGCTGGTGGCGACCGGCGACCTGGTGACCACCACCGAGGCCGACGGGCTGCTCGAGCGGCTCGAGGCGCAGTCCTACCGGGTGCGCGGGTCGGTCGCGCTCGTCGAGGACGACGACGTGGTGCTCGTGGTCGGCGACCGGCGGGTGCGGGTGCACCTCGACGGCCACCACAACCCCGCCGGCCGGCTCGACCACGTCGAGGTGCGCGGCACGATGGTCGGCTGAGGGGAACTGGCGCCGGCTCGGCGGGGAACTGGCGCCGGCTCGGCGGGGAAGTGGCGCCGGCTCGGCGGGGAAGTGGCGCCGGGTCGCGTCCTGGCGGGTGGGGCGGCGGTGACCGGCGGGCTGCCACACTTCCGGGCATGACCGCCCTGGACGACTTCACCGCCCGCAGCATCGACGGCCGGGAGGTGGACCTCGCCGACTACCTCGGCCAGGTCGTGCTCGTGGTCAACACCGCCTCGCAGTGCGGCTTCACCCCCCAGTACCAGGGGCTCCAGCAGCTGCACGACACCTACGCCGAGCGCGGCTTCAGCGTGCTCGGCTTCCCCTGCGACCAGTTCGGCGGCCAGGAGCCGGGCGCCGACGACGAGATCGCCGGGTTCTGCGAGCGCAACTTCGGCGTCACCTTCCCGCTGTTCTCCAAGGTCGAGGTCAACGGCGACGACGCCCACCCCCTCTACCAGTGGCTGCGCTCGGAGAAGGGCGGGCTGCTGGGCAGCAAGATCAAGTGGAACTTCACCAAGTACCTGATCGGGCGCGACGGGACGGTCGTCGACCGCTACGCGCCCACCACCAAGCCCGAGAAGATCGCCGCCGACATCGAGAAGGAGCTCGCCCGATGACCCGCTTCTCCGCCAGCACCGAGGCCACCGCCGTCGTGAAGGCCGCCCGCCAGGAGATCTGGGACCTCCTGGTCGACCCCGACGCGATCGCCGAGATGACCCCCTTCGTCAAGCGCATCACCGCCGACGGTGACCACTGGCGCTGGGAGATGAGCGGGCTGGAGGTGCTCGGCAAGAACGTCTCGCCCGCCTTCACCGAGAAGATGACCTTCACCGACCTCGAGCGCATCGAGTTCCGCCACGACCCGCCCGAGGGCACCACCGAGCGCTCGGCCGTCGAGGGCTGGTACGAGCTCTCCGACGCCGACGAGGGCACCCACCTGGCCACCAACCTCGAGATCACCCTCGACCTGCCGCTGCCCAAGGTCTCCTCCAAGGCCGTCACCGCCACGATGAGCGGGGTCATCGAGAAGATGGGCGACCGGTTCTCCAAGAACCTGCTCGACCGGCTGGGCACCACCGAGGCCTGAGCGCCCCCGGCGTACGACGACAGCAGCCCCCGGCCGACCGGCCGGGGGCTGCTGCGCGTGGTGCTGGGCCTGCGTGGTGCTGGGCCCGTGTGGGTCAGACCCGCTGGCTCTGCTCGTCGGTGAGCTCGTCGAGCTCGCTGTCGAGGTCGCTCTCCTCGTCGTGGTAGCCCGGGCCACGGTCGAGCTTCTCGCCCTCCACGTCGACGACGGGCAGCACCTTGTCGAGCCAGGCCGGCAGCCACCAGGAGCGGTCGCCCATGAGGTAGAGCAGGGCCGGGATCAGGACCATCCGCACGACGAAGGCGTCGAAGACGATCGCGATCGCCAGCGCGAAGCCCATCGACTTGATGATGGCGTCGTCCTGGAGCATGAAGGCGGAGAAGACCGCGGTCATGATCGCGGCGGCGGCGGTCACCACGCGGGCCGAGTTGCGGAACCCGTCGACGATCGCGTCCGGGGTCGACATGCCGTGCACCCGGGCCTCGCGGATGCGGGTCACCAGGAAGACCTGGTAGTCCATCGCGAGACCGAAGACGACGCCGATGAGGAACAGCGGGATGAAGCTGACCAGCGGCTGGCCCTCGACGAACCCGCCCCAGCCGAGCTGGAAGACCGCCACGGTGGCACCGAGCGTGGCCAGCACCGAGAGCAGGAAGCCCAGGGTGGCGGTCAGCGGCACCAGGATCGAGCGGAAGACGATCATCAGCAGGATGAAGGCCAGGCCCACGATGATCGACAGGTAGACCGGCAGCGCGTCGGCCAGGCGGTCGGAGACGTCGGTGGTGATCGCGGTCAGGCCGGTGACACCGAGGTCGGTGCCGGTGACGTCCTCGATGCCGGACTCGCCGTCGCGCAGCTCGGTGAGCAGGTCCTGGGCCTCGGCGTCGGCGGGGCCGAACTCGGGCAGCACCTGCACCAGGGCCCCGGTGGGGCTGGCCTCGGGGGTGCCGGGCTCGGCGGTGGGGTCGGCGTTGGTGGCCACGACCTGGGCGTTCTCGACGCCCTCGAGGCCGCTCGCCCAGCCCACGACCTCGCCGAACGCCGCACCCTGCTCGCCGTCGGCCACGTCGCGGGCGTCGACAACGACCAGCAGCGGGGCCTCGCGGCCGGGGCCGAACTCGGCCGCGATGATGTCGGAGGCCTGGCGCTGGGTGGTGTCGCTGGCGGCGGTGGAGTCGGTGGGGAAGGCCAGCTGCAGCTCCTTGAGCGGGATCGCGAGGGCACCCAGGGCGACCACGACGGCCAGCACGAGGGCGACCGGGCGCTTGCCGACCCAGCGTGCCCAGCGCACGCCGTTGTTGACCACCAGGCCCTGCTCGTCGCGCTGCGGGGCGTAGCGGCGCACCTGGGCGCCGAAGGCCTTGCGGCCCAGCATGCCCAGCACCGCCGGCAGCAGGGTGAGCGAGATCAGCACCGCGACGAAGACGGTGGCCGCGGCGGCCAGACCCATCGCGGAGAGGAACGGGATGCCCACGACCGAGAGCGCCGAGAGGGCGATCAGCACGGTCAGGCCGGCGAAGACGACCGCCGAGCCGGCGGTGCCCACCGCGATCCCGACCGCGCGGGCCCGGTCGTCGGTGTGGTGCAGCTCGGTGCGGTAGCGGGCCAGGATGAACAGCGTGTAGTCGATGCCGACCGCGAGGCCGATCATCGTGGCCAGGATCGAGGTGCTGCTGGAGATGTCGACGAAGGCGGTCATCGCGGTGACACCGGTCAGGCCGATGGCCACGCCGATGAGCGCGGTGATGATCGGCAGGCCCGCGGCGATGAGCGAGCCGAAGGTCAGGATCAGCACCAGCAGGGCCACGCCGATGCCGAGGGCCTCGGAGGCCAGGCCGGGGGTGGCGAAGCCGGTCGCGCCGGGGCCGTTGGCCTCGACGACCAGGCCCTGGTCGCGGGCGTCGTCCATCACCTCGTCGAGCGCGTCGAGCGTCTCCGGCTCGACGTCGGCGGGCGTCTCGACGTCCCAGGTCCAGGTGATCAGCCCGGTGCGCCCGTCCTCGGTCAGCGGCGAGAGTGCGGCCGCGTCGGCGCGGGCCTGCTGCACGTCGCCCCCGCTGGCGCGGGCCTGCTCGACGAGCATCTGCTCCTGGCCGGCCGCGACCTCGCCGGGGGGCAGGATCTCGACGCCGTCGGCCTGCTGGGGCAGCGCGGCGAGGTCGGCGATGAGCTGGTCGACGACCTCGGCGTTGGCGTCGTCGGCGAGGGTCTCGCCCTCGGGCGCCTGCACCACGACGTTGACGTTGGCCTGGTCGAAGGCGCTCGTGGCGCCGGGGAAGAGCTCGGCCTGGAGGTCCGCGGCCTGCTCGGAGGGGATGCCGGGGATGGTGAAGTTGTCCGACATCGGCTTGGAGAAGGCGGCGGCGAGGCCGATGATCACGGCCAGCACAGCCACCCACGCGGCGATGAAGAACGGCCAGCGTCGATAGGCGGTGGTCCCGAGTCGGGCGAGCAGGGTGGCCATGGTGTCTCTCTCCTGTGTACGGCGTACGGCGTCGGTGGGCAGCGTCGGCTGCGGGTGGGGTGGGGTACGGGTGTGGGGCGGGTCGGCTCAGCGGCCCAGCAGCTCGCCGGCGGCGTGCAGCTGGTCGACGAAGAGGTCGACGAGGTCGGTGTCGGTGGGGTCGTCGGCGGCCAGGTAGACGCGCATGGTGGAGTCGAAGACCCCGACTAGCAGGCGCACCAGCAGGTGGGCGCGGTCCTCTCCCAGGTCGGGGTCGCGCCGCAGCAGCAGGGCGGCGATCTCGTCGGCGGTCTGCTCGAAGTGCTGGTGCACCGCCTCCATGAGGCGGTTGGAGCAGGTGAGCAGGGTGCGCCGCATCGCGACGTTCTGGGGGTCGAACTCCTCGTCGGCCAGGATCGGTCGGGCGAGGGCCGCCAGGTCGGCGACCAGGCCGCCGGTCGGGCCGCCCTCGACGAAGGTGGTGAAGGCGGCAACGGCGACCGGGTCCTCGCGGCGGGTCGGTGAGCCGGCCGCCCCGAGCACGGCGTCGACCTTGGAGCCGAAGTAGTTGAACAGGGTGCGGCGCGAGACCTCGGCGGCCGCCGCGAGCTCGTCCATCGTCCAGCCGTCGAGGCCGCGGTCCCGGGTCAGCTGCATGGCGCACCGGTTGATGCGGGTGCGGGTCAGTGCCTGCTTGGAGGGGCGAGCCTCGACACCCGTTGCACTTTCAGCCATGGAGTGCATTCTGCACTATCGATCCAAAAGTGCAGAACTTTGTGCGCAGCGTCACAAGCGGGTGCGGGCGCGTGTCCGACTTGCCGGTAACCGCTCGGTGGGCGGAAGGTGAGCACGTGTCCAGGTCAGCCACCACCTCGTCGTACTCGATCACCATGCGCCTGCACACGGCGCCGGACCACGGGGTGGTGGGCGCGGTCGCGACCGCCATCAGCACCGCCGGCGGCATCGTCACCGCCATCGACGTCGCGGAGTCCAGCCACGAGCGGCTCGTCGTCGACGTCACCTGCTCGGCCGGCGACGCCGACCACGCCCAGGAGCTCCAGGACGTCGCCGCCACGGTGCCCGGGGTCGAGGTCTACCGCACCAGCGACCGGGTCTTCCTGCTGCACATCGGCGGCAAGATCGAGGTCGGCTCCAAGGTGCCGCTGAAGAACCGCGACGACCTCTCGATGGCCTACACCCCCGGCGTGGGGCGGGTCAGCATGGCGCTCTACGAGAACCCCGACGACGTGCGCCGCCTGACCATCAAGGGCAACTCCGTCGCGGTCGTCACCGACGGCTCGGCCGTGCTCGGCCTGGGCAACATCGGCCCCGGGGCGGCGCTGCCGGTGATGGAGGGCAAGGCGGCGCTCTTCAAGCGCTTCGCCGACATCGACGCCTGGCCGATCTGCCTCGACACCCAGGACACCGACGAGATCGTGCGCGCCGTCGAGCTCATCGCCCCCGGCTTCGGCGGCATCAACCTCGAGGACATCGCCGCCCCCCGCTGCTTCGAGATCGAGCGGCGCCTGCGCGAGAGCCTCGACATCCCGGTCTTCCACGACGACCAGCACGGCACCGCCATCGTGGTCCTCGCCGCGCTGACCAACGCCCTGCGGGTGGTCGGCAAGCAGCTCGACCAGGCGCGCGTCGTGGTGGCCGGGGCCGGCGCGGCCGGCACCGCCATCGTGACCCTGATGCTGGCCGCCGGCGTCGGCGACGTGGTGGTCTGCGACAAGGACGGCGCGCTCTCGGCCGGCGACGACACGCTCTCGCCCGCGATGGCCGAGCTGGCCTCGCGCACCAACCGCGAGCGGCGCCGCGGCGACCTGCACACGGTGCTGCACGGCGCCGACGTCTTCATCGGCGTCTCCGCGCCCGGCGTGCTCCAGGCCGAGTGGATCCCCGACATGGCCGACGACGCCGTCGTCTTCGCGCTGGCCAACCCCGACCCCGAGGTCGACCCGGCCGAGGCGTCGAAGTACGCCGCCGTGGTGGCCTCGGGCCGCTCGGACTACCCCAACCAGATCAACAACGTGCTGGCCTTCCCCGGCGTCTTCCGCGGCCTGCTGGACGCCCGGGCCTCCAACGTGACGATCGAGATGATGCTGCGCGCCGCCGAGGCGATCGCGCACGTGGTCCACGACGACGAGCTCAACCCGAGCTTCATCATCCCCACCGTCTTCCACCCCGACGTGCCCGGCGCGGTCGCCTCGGCCATCAAGGGCTGAGCCCCGGGCGAGCGAGGGTGGGGGCGCTCAGCCCTCGCCCGACGGGTCGGCCTCGGGGGCGGCCAGGCGCAGCTCGTCGAGCGGGCGCACGCTGACCCGCCGGTCGAGCGCCCGGCCGACGTCGGGGCGGCGCTGGGCGACCACCGTGACGGCGTACGGCGCGCCGCGCAGCAGGAAGCTGCCACCCCAGCGCCCCTCGTCGGGGCCCGACTTCAGTCTCGAGGCCCGCCACCGCTCGCGGCGCACGCCGCTGGAGGAGCGGTCGGCGTTGGACTCCACCCCGTGGAGCTGGTCGAAGTAGCGCCGCGCGGCCTTGGCGCCGTTGACCTGGCTGTAGGTGATCTGCACGGGCCCGGCGATCGAGACGTCGCAGGTCCACATCGCGGGGCGCTGGTACTGCGGGTTGGCGGCGAGCTCGTCGCGGCAGTCGAGGCGGTCGGGGTCGAAGGACGGGAAGACGTGGCGCAGCCCGTCGCGACCCGTGGGCAGCGCGCAGGAGCGCTCGTCGGTCTTCTCCTCGCCGTCCCAGCAGGTCACCGCGTCGGTGGCGGCGTCGCTGCCGGTGCCGCTGCTGGCCGACGGCTCGTCGTCGCCGGGCCACAGCAGGGTGCTGCCGACGTACGCCGCCACCCCGAGACCGACCAGGAGCGGCACGACCACCAGCGCGGTGCGGGCCCGGCTGGGCCGCGCGTAGAGCGCCTCGAGCATGCCCGGCGGCAGCCCCGCGGGCAGCGGGCCGCCGCTCCGGTCCTGGTCCGCGGCCTGTGCTGCGGCTTGGTCCGTGGCGGGCTCGTCGGACCGCTCGTCCGGGCGCGCGTCGGGACGTCGGGGAGCACTCACGTCCGCCTCCTCGTGGTCGGTGGCACGGCGGGGCGCCCCCATTGTGCCCCGCGTCACGGCCTCGTGGCCTCACCTGTGCGGGCTGGCGACGGTCTGGACCGGTGGCCGCCCGGGACCTTCGACCCGTGACCGGCGGCGCGGGAGCGCGCACCATGAGTCATGTCCTACGGAGTGCTGACCTCGAAGACCGGGCACCTGCTCGTCGAGACCACCACGGCCACCGGCCCCACGGCGTCCGACGCGGCGCTCGACCGGTTCCAGACCGTGTGGGGCTCGACCTGGGTCGCCGGGCGCCTCACCCTCACCACGCTGCACCTGACCTTCGTGCCCACCCGCGTAGCACGCGGCGCGGCGATGCTCACCCTCGACCTGCGCGAGGTCAGCGGGGTGGAGCTCGGCGGCGGCCGGGTCTCGCGCGCCGTGGGGGTGCGCACGGCGGGCCACGTCACGCGCCTGCGCTGCCACGGGGCCCCGGCCCTGGCCCAGCAGGTGGCCGACCTGGCGATGGCGGCCGGCGCCCGCCGGAGGCCGTGAGCGGCCGACCCGCCCGGAGACGTCGCAACTTTACAAGTCACTCCCTCTTGTCAATCTGCTTGACATTCCCTACGGTGATGTCAAGCAGATGTCGTGACCCCCGTCACCGCCAGGAGGCTCCCGTGGCCAGCAGCACCCCCTCGTCCGTCCCCCGACCCACCGCACCCGGCTCGTCGGGCAGCGGCTCGACCGTGCCCGAGGGGTCCACCGAGGCCTGGCGCGACCACAAGCGGTTCCTGTGGCTGATCGGCCTGGTGGTCCCCTCGCTGGCCTTCGTCGCCGGCGGCGGCTGGGCGCTGACCGGGTGGGGGGCGTTCTTCTGGATCGGCCCGATCATCGTGCTGGTGGTCGTGCCCGCCATCGACCTGGTCGCCGGCCTCGACCGGGCCAACCCGCCCGACGACGCGATCGAGGCGCTCGAGAACGACAAGTACTACCGCTGGATCACCTACGCCTTCCTGCCGATCCAGTACGCCGGCTTCGTCGGCGCGATGTACGTCATCGCCGAGGGGGCGCCGTTCGGGCTCGGTGAGCTGAGCACCGTCGACAAGATCGGGCTCGCGCTGTCGATCGGCGTGATCGGCGGGATCGGGATCAACACCGCCCACGAGCTGGGCCACAAGCGCGAGGCCAACGAGCGCTGGCTCTCGAAGATCGCGCTCGCCCAGAGCTTCTACGGCCACTTCTACATCGAGCACAACCGGGGCCACCACGTGCGCGTGGCCACCCCGGAGGACCCCGCCTCCAGCCGCTTCGGCGAGAGCTTCTACCGGTTCTGGCCGCGCACGGTGCTGGGCTCCCTGCGCAGCGCCTGGCACCTGGAGCGCAAGCGCTACGCCCGCAAGGACACCCACCCCTTCCACCTCGGCAACGACGTGCTCAACGCCTGGTTGATGTCGGCGCTGCTGTGGGGCGCGCTGGTCGTGTGGCTGGGCCCGGTCGTGGTCCCGTTCCTGGTGCTGCAGGCCGTCGTCGGCTTCTCGCTGCTCGAGGTCGTCAACTACATGGAGCACTACGGGATGCGCCGCCAGAAGGTCGGCGTCGGCACCCGCCAGCGCTACGAGCGCGTCGACCCCTCGCACTCGTGGAACTCCAACAACATCGCCACCAACGTGCTGCTCTACCACCTGCAGCGCCACAGCGACCACCACGCCAACCCCACGCGGCGCTACCAGACCCTGCGCGACTTCGAGGAGAGCCCCGTGCTGCCCACCGGGTACGCCGGCATGATCGTGCTGGCCCTGGTGCCGCCGCTGTGGCGCCGGGTGATGGACCCCCGCGTCCTCGCGCACTTCGACGGCGACCTGACCCGCGCCAACCTCGACCCCCGCAGGCGCGAGCGGATCCTGGCGCGCTACCCGGCTCCCGGCGCGGTGGCCGCGGCCGAGCGCGTGGCCGACCCCTCGGCCGCCGCCCCCGCCCCCGCCCCCGCGCCGGTCGTCGAGGAGGAGGTGCTGGCCGCCCGCTGCCCCGGCTGCGGGTACAGCTACGAGGTCGCGGTCGGCAACGAGCTCGAGGGCTTCGCCGCCGGCACCGCCTGGGCCGACATCCCCGACGACTGGTGCTGCCCCGACTGCGGGGTGCGCGAGAAGGTCGACTTCGTCGCCCTGAGCAACGCCGAGGCCCGCTGATGCGCATCGTGGTCGACCGGGACAGGTGCGAGGGCCTGGGCATGTGCGAGGCCATGGCCAGCGACGTCTTCGAGCTCGACGACGACGAGGTGATGCACGTGCTCGACGAGACCCCCGAGGAGTCGCAGCGCTCCCACGTGCACGCCGCCGTGCAGGCCTGCCCGGTGCTGGCGCTGAGCCTGCAGGGCTAGGACCCTCCGGCGCTCGGTCCCGGCCCGAGGCTGACGGCCCGGCGATGACGGCCGGTGCGCCCACGCTTCCTACACTCGGGGGCGTGAGCACCGCCGCCCTCCCCAGCATGCGCGACCGTGTCGTCGACGCCGCCGTCGTGCTGACCACCGAGGTGGGGTGGGCCAAGGTGACGATGGCGCGCCTGGCCGACGAGGTCGGCGTGTCGCGCCAGACCGTCTACAACGAGGTCGGCACCAAGGCCGGGCTCGCCGAGGCGATGATCCTGCGCGAGCTCGACCGCTTCCTGGCCGCGGTGACCGCCTCCTTCGACCAGCACCCCGACGACCTCGTCGAGGCGATCCGCGCCGCGGCCCGGGCCGTCCTGGAGGTGGCTCCCAGCAACCCCCTGCTGCACGCCGTCGTCTCGGCCACCCACGGCGCCGACACCGAGCTGCTGCCGCTGCTGACCACCCACGCGGGCTCGCTGCTCGCGGCGGCCCAGGACGTCATCGCCGCGCGCATCGCGCCGTACGACATCGACCTGGGCGCCGAGGAGCTCGACGCCGCCATCGACATGGTGGTGCGGATCGTGCTCAGCCACGTCATGCAGCCCTCCGGTCCCGCCGACCGCACCGCCGACCGGATCGCCTGGATCGCCGCCCGGGTGCTCGGCTCCTAGCGGGCCGGGCGCGGGAGTTTCATCGGGCACCCGACGAAGCTCCTGCCGGGACCATGAAGCTTCATGGTCCCGGCAACAGGTTCATCGGGCGCCCGATGAAACTCCCTCGGCACGGGCCCGCGACCGCTCGCGCGCCTCGCGGAAGGCGGCGGTGACGTACGCCGGCACCGGGAGGCCCTTGTCGCGGGCCCAGAGCAGCTCCATCTCGACGCGCGCGATCTGGGCGGTGAAGTCGGAGGAGTCGTCGATGCCGAGGGTGGCCATCAGGTCGCCGAAGTCGGCCAGCTGCTCGTCGTCGTTGGCGCCGACGGGGGAGAAGGAGAGCCGGCGCAGGTGGCGCACCAGCCACTTCTGCCAGGGCGCCAGCTCGGCCCACAGCCCGCGCGCGGAGAGCTGGTAGAAGGCGAAGTGCCCCGGCTCCTGGCGCTTGATCGGGGCGATGATGGTTTCGGCGACCGCCTGCTCGCGCATCTCCCGGACGCCGTCGTGGAGCAGGTTGTAGGCCAGCACCGCCGAGCGCTCGGTGGCCATGCCGGTGAGGTAGTAGAGCATCCGGGAGACGTCCTGGAAGGCCGACGCGTGCCCGAGCGCACCGAGCACCTTGAGCTTGGTGCCGATGGAGTCGAGGTCGGCGTCGGCGGGCTGGCGGCCCAGGCGCACCTGCAGCTCGTCGAGGATCCGCCCGTGCTGGATCTCCTGGGGCTGCCACACGTCGCGGTAGAAGTGCACGTCGACCTCGGGCGGGTCGGGCAGCATCGTCATCAGCTCGAGGACGTTGCGGTCGACCTCGAGCTCGACCCGGGCCATGTAGTCGAGCACGTGGCCGAAGCGGGCCTCGAAGCCGACCGGGTCGACGACGGTGAAGTCGACCGAGTCGAGGCTGATGGGCGGGTGCTCGGCGCCGAGCCGGTCGACGTGGTCGACCAGGCGCTGGTCGGCGGCGCTTCGGGCGGACGGGCGGGAGCGGGACACCCCTGGATCCTAGGGTGGGGCGGTGAGCACTCCCGCACCAGCGCCCGGCGCCGGCGGCGTCCGGGTCGGTACGGCGACCGGCCGCGCCGTGGTCGCGGCCGCGACCCTGGGCTCGGCGATGTCGCTCTTCGACGGCACCGTGGTCAACGTCGCCCTGCGCGTCATTGGCGACGACCTCGACGCCTCGATCGCCGACCTGCAGTGGATCACCAACGCCTACCTGCTGGCCCTGGCCTCGCTGATCCTGCTCGGCGGCTCGCTGGGCGACCGGCTCGGACGGCGCCGGGTCTTCGTCGTCGGCACCCTCGGCTTCGGCGTCGCCTCCGCCCTGTGCGGGCTGGCCCCGACCGCGGAGGTGCTGATCGCCGCCCGGGTGGTCCAGGGCGTGGCGGCCGCGCTGATGGTGCCGGGCAGCCTCGCGATGATCCAGGGCGCCTTCGACCCCGCCGACCGGGCCCGCGCGATCGGCACCTGGACCGGGCTGGGCGCGATCGCGGCGGCCGCCGGGCCGCTGGTCGGCGGGGTGCTGGTCGAGTACGCCGACTGGCGGCTGATCTTCTGGATCAACCTGCCGGTCGCGGCGCTGACGGTGTGGCTGGCGCGCGCGGTGCCGGAGACCCGCAACCCCGCGGCGGCCCGGCACCTCGACCTGCCGGGGGCGGTGCTGGCCACCGCCGCCCTGGGCGGGGTCACCTACGCGCTGGTGCAGTGGGGCGACCCGGCTGCGCTGCCGGCGCTGCTCGCCGGCCTGGTCGCGGGCGCGGCCTTCGTGGTGGTCGAGGCCCGGGTCGCCGAGCCGATGCTGGCGCTGGGCATCTTCGCCGACCGCACCTTCTCCGCGGCCAACACGGCGACCCTGCTGGTCTACGGCGCCCTGTCGGTGCTGCTGTTCATGCTGCCGCTGCAGCTGCAGGTCGTCGGGGGCCGCGGCCCCCTGCTCGCCGGGCTGGCCACGCTGCCGCTGCCGTTCGTGATGCTGCTGCTCGCCGGCCGGGGCGGAGCCCTCGGCGCGCGCACCGGCCCCCGCCTGCCGCTCACCCTGGGGCCGCTGGTGATGGCCGGCGGCGTGCTGCTGCTCCTGGGCGCCGGGCGGGCGACGTACGTCGTGGGGGTGCTGCCGGGCGTGGTGGTCTTCGCGCTGGGCCTGGCCCTGCTGGTGGCGACCCTGACCGCGACCGTGCTGGCCGCGGCGCCCGACGAGCACGCGGGCATCGCCAGCGGCGTCAACAACGCCGTGTCGCGGGCCGGGGGCCTGCTGGCGGTCGCAGCGGTGCCCGGGCTCGTGGGCCTGCGCGGGGACGCCTACGCCGACCCTGCGCTGCTGGACCCCGCGTGGACGCTGGTCGTGCTGGTCTGCGCCGGCCTCCTGCTGGTCGCGGCCGTGATCTCGTGGCTGGCGCTGCCACCCACCACCTACGCTGGTGACGGGGGCCGCGCGGGGTGAGCCCGGGGAGGAGCACGCCATGAGGCGAGCGCGGCAGCGGGTGACACGGCCGCCGCGGCGTGCGGCGCTGGGCGGGGCGCTCGTGGTGGTCCTGCTCGCGGCGGCCTGCGGCGGCACCAGCGGCGAGGAGGCTCCCACCGGGCCCGAGGCGACCGAGGTCGCCGACACCTCGACCGCCACCGACGGTGAGGACCGCGCGGCGTCCGGTGACCCCGGTGGCCCCAGTGACTCCGAGGACGGCGACGGCTCCAGCGACGGCGAGCAGCCCACGGTCGGGCTCGACCCGGCGTTCGCGGTCGACCCGCCGGGCCGGCTCAAGGACCTGCCCCGCACCGCCGACATCCTGGTGCAGACCCGGGCCGGCATCCCCGAGGAGACCCTGGCCGAGATCCGGGACCTCGAGGGCGTCCAGGACGTCGAGCAGTTCTCGATGCTCCAGGTCGGCATCGAGAACCGGGTGCTCAACCTGGCCGCCGTCGACCCGGCCTCGTTCCGCCGCTTCACCCCCGGCCAGGTCCCGCAGAGCCGCGAGGTCTGGGACCGCGTCGCCGGCGGTGAGCTGGCCATCGCCCCCGAGCTGCAGAAGAAGCTGCCGATCGACGAGCAGGGCTTCGTCGAGCTCGACCAGGGCAGCCCCCAGGTGCACCTCGGCGCGCTGGCGCCGCAGATCGAGAACGCCGTCGACGCCGTGGTCAACGTCAAGTGGGGCGAGGAGCTGGGCGCCGAGCCCGGCAACGCACTGCTGATCTCCACCGGCATCACCGCCCCCGACAAGGTGGTCAAGCCGCTGACGGCGCTGCTGCCCCGGCAGACCTCCGTGCAGCGCCTCGACTCGGTGGCCCGCTTCGGGCTCGACATCAACGCCAAGCAGACCGCCTTCGTGGTCGGCTCGGTCTCCGAGGCGGTCGGCGTCTTCAACTACACCGTGCTCGGCGGCGGCCGGATCGCGCCCGCGGAGTCGTGGGTGCGCACCCACATCACCACCGCCCAGGTCCCGATCCTCGGCTCGGTGACCTGCAACAAGGCGATCATCCCCCAGCTCACGGCCGCCCTGCGCGAGGTCGTCGAGACCGGGCTGGCCGACGAGATCAACCCCGGCGAGTACGCCGGCTGCTACTACCCGCGCTTCATCGCCGGCTCCACCACGCTGTCCAACCACTCCTTCGGCCTCGCCCTCGACCTCAACACCCCCGGCAACCAGCGCGGCACCGTGGGCGAGATGGACCGCACCGTGGTGGCCATCTTCAAGAAGTGGGGCTTCGGCTGGGGCGGCGACTGGCGCTACACCGACCCCATGCACTTCGAGGCCGTGCGCATCGTCGACGTGCGCTGAGGCCGGGCAAAACCTCCAGCGAACTCCGGCGGCGCCACCGGCCGCTCGTCCACCATGGGGGCGACTGGCCGGCCCCCGCCGGTCCCTGAAGGAGGAGTCCCCCCATGGCTGCATCTCGTCTCACCACCCCGCTCGCCGGCCTCGCGGTCGCCGCCCTGCTGGCCGTCGGCCCCGTCCCCGGCGCCCAGGCCGCGCCCCCCGCCGACGGCGACTGCGCCAAGCAGCAGACCCAGGTCGACCGCGCGGCTGCCAAGCTCGAGCGGCTGCAGGACGTCTTCACCCGGGCCAAGCGCGAGGTGCGCAAGACCAAGAAGGCCGCGGCCCAGGCGGAGACCGAGGAGGAGCAGGCCGAGGTCGAGGAGGACCTCGACGAGGCGAAGCAGGACCGCACCAAGGCCAAGAAGGCGAAGAAGGCGCAGGTCCAGCGCCTCGCCAAGGCCGAGCAGCGGCTGGCGAAGTGCCAGGGCGCCACCGAGCGGACCGAGCCGAGCGAGCCGACCGAGCCGACCGAGCCGACCGAGCCCACCGAGCCGACCGAGCCCACCGAGCCCTGAGCCGCAGCCGGGCGCTCAGCCGAGCGCCGCGGAGACCTCGGCCGCGACCCGTGCCATCGTGGTGCGGGCGCGGACCGGGTCCTCGGTGAGGAAGTAGTGGTCGACGCCCGGCGTGACGTCGTGCCACACCTCGACCCCTGCCTCGCGCAGCCGCGTCGCGTAGTCGTCGCCGTCGCGGCGCAGGGTGTCGCGCTCGGCGGTCAGCACCAGCGCCCGCGGCAGCCCTGCCAGCGAGGGCGCCAGCAGCGGCGAGGCGTGGGGGTGGGCGCGGGTCGCGGGGTCGGGGAAGTACGCCGCCCGCACCAGCGCGCGCAGCGACGGCGAGATCGCCCCCGCACCCCGGGGCAGCTCGCTGGCCAGGTCGAGGGCTGGCACCCCCAGCACCTGCAGCCGCGGTGTGAAGGAGTCCGCGTCCCGCGCCATCAGGCACACCGCCGCGGCCATCCCGCCGCCGGAGGAGAACCCGCCCACCGAGACCGGCGCCGTGCCGGCGGCCCAGGCCGCCACGTCGTGGGACTGCTCCTGCGCGCGCGGGAAGACGGCGTACGGCGCGGCGGTGAAGTCGACGTTGAGGACCCGCACCCGGGCGGTCGCCGCCAGGTAGCGGCACCACCAGTCGTCCATGAAGGGGTGCCGCATCAGCCACGCGCCGCCGTGCAGGTGCACGTGGGCGGGGGCGTCGTCGCGGCCGGCGAGCGCGGGTGGGGCGTACTCCCAGACCGGGACCGGGCCGTGGCGGGTCGCGACCCGGCGCCGGCGCGGACGGGGCAGGTCGGAGCCCGCGAAGCGCAGGTCCTCGCCGTAGCGGACGGTGAACCGGGCGGAGGCGTGCATCAGCATCGCCTGGAGACGTTGGGCGGGTCGCACAACGGACCTTCGGACCCGACGCCGTGTCGGATGGCTACGGTGGCGCCATGCGAGCAGTCCAGGTCATCGACACCACCGGTCCCGAGCACCTCCAGGTCAACGACGTCGCGGAGCCGAGCCCCGGCCCCGAAGACGTGCTGGTGGAGGTGCACGCCGTCGGCACCTCCTTCCCCGACCTGCTGCTCAGCCGCGGCGAGTACCAGCTGCGCCCCGAGCCGCCGTTCACCCTCGGCGTCGACTTCGCCGGCGTCGTGGTGCGCGGCCCCGAGGGGCGCGGCGACCTCGCGCCCGGCACCCGCGTCGCCGGGGTGGCGCCGTACGGCGGCGCCGCCGAGCTGGTCGCGAACCCGGCCGTCTCGACCTTCGCGCTGCCCGACTCGATGAGCCTCGAGGAGGGCGCGGCGCTGCCGATGAACTACCTCACCGCCCAGTTCGCGCTCGCCGAGCGCGGCGACCTGCGCGAGGGCGAGACCGTGCTGGTGCACGGCGCTGCCGGCGGGGTCGGCACCGCGACCATCCAGGTCGCCAAGGGGTACGGCGCCCGCACCATCGCGGTCTGCTCCACCGAGGCCAAGTGCCAGGTCGCGCGCGACGCCGGCGCCGACGAGGCCGTGCTGCTCGACGGGTTCAAGGACGCCGTCAAGGAGCTCACCGGCGGCGCCGGGGTCGACATCGTGATGGACGTCGTGGGCGGCGACGTCTTCACCGACTCGCTGCGCTCGCTGGCCCCGCAGGGCCGGCTGCTGGTCGTCGGCTTCGCCGCCGGCCAGGGCATCCCCGAGGTCAAGGTGAACCGGCTGCTGCTCAACAACATCGACGTGCGCGGCGTCGGCTGGGGCGCCTACGCCATGGTGCGCCCCGGCTTCATGGAGGCGCAGTGGGCCGAGCTGGTGCCGATGATGGAGGCCGGCACGATCCGCCCGCCCGTCGGGGCGACGTACGGCATCGAGGACTTCGGCCGGGCGCTGCTCGACCTCGACGAGCGCCGCACGCTCGGCAAGGGCGTCGTCCGGATCCGCTGAGGCCCGCCGACCCGGCCGGTTCGCACCGGCCGGGTCGCGGGCACCGGCTCAGCCCAGCGGGCGCAGCGGGTGGATCGCCACGTCGCCGGCGAGCGCGGGGCCGAGCACCTTGAAGACCTCGGCCATGTGCGGGGTCGCCATGTGGGCGTCCATGGCCTCCTTGCTGGCCCACTCCTCGACCATCACGAAGGTGCCGGGGGCGGCCCCGGACTCGAAGCAGTCGTAGGCCACGCAGCCCTCCTCCTGCTGGGTGGCGGCGACCAGGTCGCGCAGCCCGGCGCGCACCGCCTCGGCCTGCTCGGGATCGGTGGGGATGGTCGCGACGACGCGCAGGTTCTGGCTCATGCCGCGAACCTAGCGGGCGCCGGGTGCGCGGCGACAGGGGGTGACCGGGGATGATGGGGGCGTGGACGAGCCCCCGCTGGACCCCGAGGAGCGGCTGCGCCGCGCCGGCCACGTGATCCTCGACGGCGTGGTGGCCGCCGAGGCCGACCCCGACGTGCTGCCCGGCGCGCCCAACCCGGTCGAGCTGGCCTTCGGCCACCTGCTCGAGATCGGCGCGGTCGAGCTGAAGATGGACGAGGACAGCGAGGAGCTCGAGCTCGACATCTCCCCGCTGATGGGCGGGGTGATGCTGGTCGTGCGCCGCCTGGTGGCCGAGCTCGCCGCGCGCGACCACGTCGACCCCGAGAGCGTGGTGATGTCGGTGCGCGCCGCCATCGACCAGGCCGCCGGCTGATCCCGCCTGCTGCACCTCGCCTGTTCGCCCTGCGCGAAGCCACCCGTGGGGGCGGGGGAGCGGCGGCTAGGGTCGCGGACGTGAGCATCCTCGACGACGCCCGCCCGGGCATGGACCCTGACACCCGCCCCCAGGACGACCTCTTCGGCCACGTCAACGGGCGCTGGCTGGAGGAGACCGAGATCCCCTCCGACCGGTCGAGCTGGGGCCCCTTCGTGCAGCTGGCCGACGCCGCCGAGGCCCAGGTGCGCGACATCATCACCGACCTCGCCGCGCTGGCCACCGCGCCCGACCAGGAGGCGCCCGACGAGGACGCCCGCAAGATCGGCGACCTGTTCGCCTCCTTCATGGACACCGACGCGATCGCGGCCCGGGGCCTGGAGCCGGTGCGCCCGCTGCTCGACGCGGCGGCCGGCCTGCGCGACGTGCGCGACCTGGCGGCGTTCCTGGGCGAGTTCGAGCGGATCGGCGGCCACGGCCTCTTCGGCTCCTACGTCGACACCGACGACAAGCAGTCCGACCGCTACCTCTTCCACCTGGTGCAGGGCGGGCTCGGGCTGCCCGACGAGTCCTACTACCGCGACGACAAGCACGCCGAGACCCGCGAGAAGTACGTCGCCTACCTGACCCGCCTGCTCGGCCTGGCCGGGCACGCCGACCCCGAGGGCGCGGCCCGCACCATCCTGGCCATCGACACCCGGCTCGCGAAGGGCCACTGGGAGCGCGCGGCCACCCGCGACGTGCAGAAGACCTACAACCTGCGCACCCTCGCTGAGCTGCAGGAGCTGTGCCCGGGCTTCGACTTCGAGGTCTACACGACCAACCTCACCGCCTCGACCCGCACCGCCGCCGACGTGCTGGGCGAGGTCTGCGTGCGCCAGCCGTCCTACTTCGAGCACCTCTCGACGGTGCTGGAGGAGGTGCCGGTCGAGCAGTGGCGCGACTGGCTGACCAGCCGCGTCCTGCGCGCCACCGCGGCGTACCTGCCCGACGACTTCGTCGAGACCAACTTCGACTTCTACGGCCGCACCCTGTCCGGCACCCCCGAGCTGCGCGCGCGGTGGAAGCGCGGCGTCGCGCTCGTGGAGGGCGCGCTGGGCGAGGCGGTGGGCCGCGTCTACGTCGAGCGGCACTTCCCGCCGACCTCGAAGCAGATGATGGACGAGCTGGTCGCCAACCTGCTGGCCGCCTACCGGGTCTCCATCTCGCGCCTGGACTGGATGACCGAGGAGACCAAGGAGCGCGCCTACGAGAAGCTCGCGACCTTCCGGCCCAAGATCGGCTACCCCGAGAAGTTCCGCGACTACTCCGCGCTCGAGGTCAGCCAGGACGACCTGATGGGCAACGTCGCGGCGGCCTCGGCCTTCGAGACCGACCGCCAGGTCGCCAAGATCGGCTCGCCGGTCGACCGCGACGAGTGGTTCATGCTCCCGCAGACCGTCAACGCCTACTACAACCCCGGCACCAACGAGATCTGCTTCCCCGCCGGCATCCTGCAGGCGCCGTTCTTCAGCCCCGACGCCCACCCGGCCGAGAACTACGGCGGCATCGGCGCGGTCATCGGCCACGAGATCGGCCACGGCTTCGACGACCAGGGCGCGCAGTACGACGGCGAGGGCAACCTCAACGACTGGTGGACCGCCGACGACAAGGCCGCGTTCGAGGTGAAGTCCAAGGCGCTCATCGAGCAGTACGACGCCTTCGAGCCGCGTGCGCTGCCCGGCGAGTGCGTCAACGGGGCGCTGACCGTCGGCGAGAACATCGGCGACCTCGGCGGGCTGACCATCGCCCACGAGGCCTACCTGATCTCCACCGACGGGCAGGCCTCCGTCGAGGACCGGCGCACCCTGTTCACCAACTGGGCCTACGTGTGGCGCACCAAGCGCCGCAAGGAGCAGGAGGCGCAGTACCTCACCATCGACCCGCACTCCCCGCCGGAGTTCCGCGCCAACATCGTGCGCAACCTCGACGAGTTCCACGAGGTCTTCGAGACCCGCGAGGGCGACGGGCTGTGGCTCGACCCGTCCCTGCGGGTGCGCATCTGGTAGCAGCGCCGGGGCGCGGCCGGGACGTCATGCGGGCGGGACGTCCGTCCCTGCGGGGGGTATGACGTCCTGGCCGGCGCCGGCGCGCAGGCCCAGGCGGTGCGAGTCCTTGAGCAGGGCGAGCGTCACCAGCACCGGAGCCACGGCGCCGAGGCTCCAGGGCAGGTCGCTCGTCAGCAGCCCCGCCCCTGTGCACAGCACCCCGAGCACCGCGATGCCGCGCAGCGCCCAGGCGAGCTCCCGGGCGGTGCCCGGGCGGTCGCCGCGCCACAGCGGCACCAGGGCCAGGGTGCCCAGGGCCAGCGCCACCAGCCCCACGGCCAGCGGGACGAAGACCCCGAGCGCCTCGGCGGGCCGGTCGCGCGGGCCGAGGAGGAAGAAGCCCGCCAGGGCGAGCGAGGCGAGGGCGACGAGGATGCCGACCAGGCCGCCGCGTCGGACCTCGACGGGGGACATCGGTGACGGCACGGCGGCTCCTCCTGAGGGAACCGCCAGAGTAGCCAGCGCCCTCGGAGCGGGGGCGGGGTGTGGTGCTCTCCACAGGTCCGGGCCCGTCCGGGTCGCGACGTCGGTGGGCGCTGGTAGACAGGCACCATGACCTCAGCAGCCTCGGCCACCATCGACCGCACTGCTGCCCGCGAGGCCGCGGAGACCCACCTGCGCGCGCTCGTCGGGCGCGACGACGCGGTGCTGCGCGAGGACCAGTGGTCGGCGATCGAGGCGCTGGCCGTCGACCGGCGCCGGGCCCTCGTGGTCCAGCGCACCGGCTGGGGCAAGTCGGCGGTCTACTTCGTCGCGACCCTGCTGCTGCGCGAGCGCGGGGCGGGCCCCACGGTGATCGTGAGCCCCCTGCTGGCGCTGATGCGCAACCAGATCCAGGCCGCCGAGCGCGCCGGCATCCGGGCGGTGACCATCAACTCGACCAACATCGGCGACTGGGAGCCGATCAACGAGGCCATCCAGGCCGGCGAGGTCGACGTGCTGCTGGTCAGCCCCGAGCGGCTCAACAACCCCGGCTTCCGCGACGAGGTGCTGCCCCGGCTCGCGGCCACGTGCGGCCTGCTGGTGGTCGACGAGGCGCACTGCATCTCCGACTGGGGCCACGACTTCCGCCCCGACTACCGGCGCATCCGCACCCTGCTCGACGACCTCACCGAGGGCATCCCCGTGCTGGCCACGACCGCGACGGCCAACCAGCGCGTGACCGAGGACGTCCAGCAGCAGCTGGGCCACGACGTGCTGGTGCTGCGCGGCTCGTTGGACCGCGAGTCGCTGCGCCTGGGCGTGGTGCACCTCAAGACCGCCGACCAGCGGCTGGCGTGGCTAGCCGACCACCTGGCCGAGCAGCCCGGGTCGGGGATCGTCTACTGCCTCACCGTCGCCGCCACCCAGGAGGTCGCCGACTACCTGCGCAGCCGCGGCCACGAGGTGGCGGCGTACTCGGGCCAGACCGAGACCACCGAGCGGCAGGCGCTCGAGGGCGACCTCGCCGCCGGCCGGGTCAAGGCGCTGGTCGCGACCTCCGCCCTCGGGATGGGCTTCGACGCCAGCCTCGGCTTCGTGGTCAACCTGGGCGCGCCCAGCTCGCCGGTGGCCTACTACCAGCAGGTCGGTCGTGCGGGCCGCGGCCTCGACGCGCGCAGCGAGTCCGCGACGGTGGTGCTGCTGCCGGCCGTCGAGGACCGCGACATCTGGGCCTACTTCGCCTCCCTGGCCTTCCCGCGCGAGGAGCAGGTGCGCGAGACGCTCGCGGTGCTGGCCGAGGAGGGGCGGCCGGTGAGCACCGCCGCGCTCGAGACCCGGGTCGAGCTCAACCGCACCCGTCTCGAGACGATGCTCAAGGTGCTCGACGTCGACGGCGCCGTACGCCGGGTCCGCGGCGGCTGGGAGTCGACCGGGCGCGAGTGGGTCTACGACGAGCCGCGCTACCGCCGCGTGGCCGAGGCCCGCCAGCGCGAGCAGGACGCGATGCAAGAGTACCTGCGCACCGACCAGTGCCGGATGCTCTTCCTGCGCAGCCAGCTCGACGACCCCGAGGCCCAGCCGTGCGGCCGCTGCGACAACTGCGGCGGCCTCGCGCTGTCGACCGACGTCTCGGCCGCGGCGATCGAGGAGGCCCAGGCCCGCCTGGCGCGCCCCGGTGTCCCGGTCGCGCCGCGCAAGATGTGGCCGACCGGCATGGACCGTCTCGGCATCGAGCTCAAGGGCAAGATCAGCGACGGGGCCGCCGAGGAGGGCCGGGCCGTGGCGCGGCTCACCGACCTCGGCTACGGCCAGGCGCTGCGCGAGCTGTTCCGCGAGGGCGCCGACGGCGTCGTCGACAAGCCGGTGCCGGTGCCGCTGGTGCAGGCGGTCATCGAGGTGCTCGGCGACTGGCGCCCGCCGGTCGACGCGATCGTCTCCGTCGAGTCGGTGCGCCGCGGCGAGCTCGTCGACAGCCTGGCCGACGGTCTGTCCCGCTACCTCGGGGTGCCGCTGCTGGGCACCTGGGCGGTCGTCGACCCCGACGTCGCCCCCGGCCAGGGCTCGATGAACTCCGCCCAACGGGTCGCCGCCGTGGGCCGCCGCTTCGACCTGCACGTCGACCCCGGCGCCCTCGAGGGCCGCTCGGTGCTGCTGGTCGACGACCTCACCGACACCGGCTGGACGCTGACCATGGCCGCCCGGGCGATCCGCCGCGCCGGCGCGGTCGCCGTACGCCCGTTGGTGCTCGGCGTCTCCGGCTGAGCCGGTCGGTGCCGCGGGACGTCATACCTCTCGCACGCACGGACGTCCCGCCCGGATGACGGCCCGGCAGGGCGGGCCTAGGGTCGGGGCATGCGCTTCGGGCTGACGATCCTGACCGACCTGCCGTGGACCGAGGCCGCGCCGCGGTGGCGGGCGGTGGAGGAGATGGGTTTCGACCACGCCTGGACCTACGACCACCTGGTGTGGGGTGGGCTGCCGGAGAGCCCGTGGACGGGGGCGCTGCCCACCCTGGCCGCGGCGGCGGCCACCACCGGCCGGATCGGCCTCGGCACCCTGGTGACCGCGCCCAACTTCCGCCATCCCTACCCGTTCCTGCGCGACGTGCAGGCGCTCGAGGGCATCGCCGACGGCCGGGTGCTGCTCGGCCTGGGGGTCGGCGGCGACCGCGACTCCCAGGTGCTCGGCGGCGAGGAGCTGAGCACCCGCGAGCGCGTCGACCGGTTCCAGGAGTTCGTCACCCTGCTGGCGCGGCTGCGCGACGAGGACCACGTCGACGCCGACGGGCGCTGGTTCGCCACCCGCGACGCGCGCACCCTGCCGCCGCTGCGGCGTACGCCGTTCCTGGTCGCGGCCAACGGCCCCCGCTCGGTGCGCTTCTCGGCGCGGGCCGGCGACGGCTGGGTGACCACCGGGCCGCACGCCGAGACCACGCTCGACGGCTGGTACGCCGGGTTGGCGCGCTCGCGCGAGATCTACGACGAGGCGCTGGTCGAGGCGGGGCGCGACCCGGCCACGACGCTGCGCTACCTGCTCGCCGACACCGGCCGCGTGGGCCCCGACGGGTTCGCGCTGGCCAGCGTCGGGGCGTTCGAGGACATGGCGGGCCGGGCCGCCGAGCTCGGCTTCACCGACCTGGTCACGCACTGGCCGCGCCGCGAGCAGCCCTACGCCGGCGACGAGCGGGTGCTCGAGCAGGTCGCCGACGCCCTGCCCCGGCTGCGCGGCTGACCGGGTCCCCGTCCGGCGGGGAACTGGCGCCGGCTCGGCGGGGAACTGGCGCCGGCTCGCGGGCTCAGCCCTGGCCGGCGACCAGCAGCTCGAGGGCGGTGGTGCGGTCGAGGCGCTCGCGCACGCTCACCGGCACCTCCTCGAGCATCCGGTAGGCGGTGAAGAACGAGTCCAGCTCGTCGAGGAAGGCGGGGGCGAGGTCGTCGAGGTCGCGCAGGTGGTCGGCGTGGTGGTCGGTCTCGGGCACCACGATCAGCTTGGTCTCCGCGATGTCGCCGACCTGGAGCGCGAAGCCCCCGATGACGCGGCAACGCATGTGCACCCCCGGGAAGGTCGCCTCCTCCAGCAGCACCAGCGCGTCGAGCGCGTCGCCGTCCTCGCCGTCGGAGCCGATGACGTAGCCGTAGTCGCCGGGGAAGCCGGCCGGGCCGCCCAGGCGCCGGTCGAACCAGATCTCGCCGTCCGCGGAGGCCTCGTACTTGTTGCGGCTGCCGCGGGGTATCTCCACCACCACGTCGCAGCGGCCGTCGCGGTGCAGCTGGTCACGGTCCTGGTCGGTGCTCATCTGCTCGACCGTAGCCGCGCTCGGCCGGTGGCGACTCACCCGTCTGCGACGGCCGCGGGGCGGACCCGGCCGCAGGGGGACCTGCCGGGGGATCGGGTGCCCCCGTCAACTAATCTTCCGCGCTGTGAGTCTCGCCCGCCGCCCCGGCCACCGCATCCCTCTGGCCCTCGGCGGGCTCGTCCTGGGGCTCGTCCTGCTGCCGCTCTCGGGCGCCCTGGTCGCCGGTGCCGGGCCGAGCGGGGCGAGCGAGGCCGCGGGCCCCCCGCCGGTGGCCTCGGAGGGGATCCGTCCGCTGCCCGAGGTGCAGCGGGCGGCGGCACCTGACGCGCCCAACGTCGTCCTGATCACCACCGACGACCAGCGGCTCGACGACCTGCGCCACATGCCGCAGACCAGGAAGCTGCTGGGCCAGCAGGGCGCGGTCTTCAAGGACATGGTCTCCCCGCACCCGCTGTGCTGCCCGGCGCGCGCGGAGATCCTCAGCGGCCAGTACGCCCAGAACAACGGGGTGCTCTCCAACGGCGGGGAGTGGGGCGGCTACATGGCGCTGCGCGAGCCCGACAACACGCTGCAGCGCTGGGTCTACGAGGCCGGCTACCACACGGCGATGATCGGCAAGTTCATCAACTACTGGTTCCCCGACTCCCAGCCGGTGCCGCTGGGCTGGGAGTGGTTCGACGCGTCGGCGAGGAACTCCTTCGGCTACTACGACTTCGACATGTTCACCAACGGTGAGCGCACCCGCTACGACGACGGCGAGGCCTACTCGACGACGTACACCACCAACCGCACCGTGCAGCTCGTCGAGGACTGGAGCGCCGGGCGCGACCCGCTGCGCGACGGCAAGCCCGGCGAGGACAAGCCGTTCTTCATCTGGACGTCCTACTACGCCCCCCACGGCGAGTGCGGCGAGGGCTCCTGCAAGGTCGGCCCCGCCCCCGAGGCGCGCTACCGCGACCTCTACCCCGACGCGAAGCCGCCCAGCTTCGCCTCGTCGGCGTACGACGCCCGCCTCGACGACCCCAACCCGCACCTCAAGGGCAAGCAGGTGCTCGACCGCGCGAGGATGACGCAGTTCCACCGCCAGCGGATCCAGTCGCTGCGCAGCGTCGACGACGGGGTCGCGAGGATCGTGCAGGCGCTGCGCGAGACCGGCGAGCTGGACGACACGCTGGTCGTCTTCACCTCCGACAACGGCTACCTGCTGGGCGAGCACCGCTACCTGGGCAAGACGCTGGCCTACGAGGAGGCGCTGCGGGTGCCGCTGCTCGTGCGCGGCCCCGGCATCGCGCCGCGCACGAAGGTCGAGGAGCCGGTGACCACCGTCGACCTGGCCCCCACGATCGTCGACCTCACCGCCGCCGTCCCGGGGCGCACCCTGGACGGCCGCAGCCTGCTCGCCGCCGCACGCCAGGACGGGCCGCGGCTGCGGGCCGACACGGTCCTGGTCCAGGCCGGCGCCCGCTCGGCCGGGGACCGCACCGGGCCCTGGATGTTCCGCGGGGTGCGCACCGACCGCTACACGCTCACCAAGTGGGTCAAGCGCTCGGGGCGGCTGCACATCGACCTCTTCGACCGCCGCCGCGACCCCGACCAGGTCGACAACCTGGCGGGCAGTCGCGCCTACCGGCCGGTGCGGCGCGAGCTGAAGAAGCGGCTGCGCTCGCTGGTCGGCTGCGTCGGCAGCGACTGCTTCCGCGAGTTCGGGCCGGTGCCCGACCCGAAGCGCCGCTGAGGCTCACCCGGGGGCCGCACCGGCCGACCGGGCCCGCAGCTGGCCGGGCGTCTCCCCGCGCCAGCGGCGGAAGGCCCGGGTGAAGGCGGTCTCGTCGGAGTAGCCGAGCCGCAGCGCCACGTCGGAGACCCGCTGCCCCTGCTCGAGCGCCCGCACGGCCAGCTGCTCGAGGGTGCGCTCACGCACCGCCGAGAAGCTCAGGCCGTCCTCGGCCAGCAGCCGGTTGAGGTGGCGCCCGCTGTGCGCGAGGTGCTCGGCCACGCGCTCGCGGCCCCAGTCGGGGTGGGCCAGCACCACCTCGCGCACCCGCACCGCGAGGTCCTGGCTGCCCAGGCGGGCCAGGGTGCGGTCGGCCAGCTCGCGCAGGTGGTCGCGCAGCGCCGCGTTGGCCTGCACCAGCGGCAGGTCGAGCTCCTCGGCGTCGAGCACCAGCGCGTCGACGGCGGCGCCGAAGCGCACCGGCACGCCCAGCACCGCGGAGTGCGCCGGGTCGGGACCGGGCGCGGGGTGCGCCAGGTCGAGCGCGACCGCCCCGACGTGGCCGCCGGTGGCCCACCGGGCCAGGTGCAGCAGCGTCGTCAGCGCCGCCTCGGTGCGCTCCAGCGGGCGTACGGCGAAGTCGTGCTCGAACTCGACGCGCACCAGCGGCCCCTCGTGGCGCAGCGAGAACGACCCCGCCCCGATCACCGGTGCGTAGGCGGTCAGCTCCTCGAGGGCCTCGCCGAGGGTGGCGCAGGTGACCAGCAGCATCCCGGCGCTGTCGAGGTGCCCGACCTGCATCCGCAGCCCCAGCCGCAGCCCCGCCAGCGGGTCGGCGGCCCCCGCGCAGTACTGCTCCCACAGCTCGTCCTGCCAGGCCAGCGGCACCCGCTCGGCGCTGCGCAGCCGGGCGACCAGCGCCTCGTCGAGCGCGATGCCGGTCTCCTGCGCGGCCTGCAGCAGCGCGCGGGCGTACTGCGCGGTGACCTCGCGCCCGGCTGCCTGCATGGGCCGATCATCCCCCGCCCGTCGCCGCGGCGCGTCCCGGATTGCCGAGCGGCGCGTCCCGATCGGCCGGGCGGGGCCCCGGCGCCGCTCCTAGGGTGACGTGGGTCACGGCGCCGCCGTGGCAGGGAGGAGCAGACCATGCAGACGCACGGGTACGCCGTGGTGGGCGCGGGACCGATGGGGCTGGCGTGCGTGCGCAGCCTGCTGCGGGAGGGCCTGCCGGTCACCGGCCTCGAGCTGCACACCGACGTCGGCGGGCTCTGGGACATCGAGAACCCGCACTCGACGATGTACGACAGCGCGCACCTGATCTCCTCGCGGCACATGACCGAGTACGCCGAGCACCCGATGGACCCCGGCGGCGCGGCGTACCCGCACCACAGCGAGGTGCGCGACTACCTGGCCTCCTACGCCGACCGCTTCGCCCTGCGCGAGCACTACGAGATGGGCACCTGCGTGGTCTCGGCGCGACCCCACGAGCTGGGCTGGGAGCTGGTCACCGAGCACGACGGCGAGCAGCGCACCCGCGTCTTCGACGGGCTGCTGGTGGCCTCCGGCACGCTGCACACCCCGCGCGTCCCGCGCCTGCCCGGCGAGTTCACCGGCACCGTCCTGCACTCCTCGCAGTACCGCTCGCCGTCGGTCTTCACCGGCCAGCGGGTGCTGGTCGTGGGCTGCGGCAACTCCGGGGCCGACATCGCCGTCGACGCGGTCCACCACGCCGCGAGCGTCGACCTCAGCGTGCGCCGCGGCTACCACTTCCTGCCCAAGTTCGTCGCCGGGCGCCCCATCGACACCCTGGGCGGCAAGGTGCGCCTGCCGCGCGCGGTCAAGCAACGCGTCGACGGCGCGCTGATCCGCGCCCTGGTGGGCCGGCCCAGCGACTACGGCCTGCCCGACCCCGACTACCGGCTCTACGAGTCGCACCCGGTGGTGAACTCGCTGGTGCTGCACCACCTCGGCCACGGCGACATCACCGCGCGCCGCGACATCGCCGCGATCGAGGGCCGCCGGGTCACCTTCGGCGACGGCGAGAGCGCGGAGTACGACGTGCTGCTGCTGGCCACCGGCTACGAGCTCGACTACCCCTACCTCGACCGCGACGACCTGGCCTGGCCCGCGGGCGTCGACGCGCCGCAGCTCTACCTCAACGTCTTCCACCCCGAGCGCGACGACCTGTTCGTGATGGGGATGGTCGAGGCGACCGGGCTGGGCTGGGAGGGCCGGCACCAGCAGGCGCTGCTGGTGGCCCGCTACCTGGCGCACCGCCGGGCCGGCACCGGTGCCACCGGCGCCCTCGACCGGGCCCGGCGCGAGCGCGCCACCGAGCGCGAGGACGGCGGCTACGACTACCTGCCGCTGGCCCGGATGGCCTACTACGTCGACAAGCAGACCTACCTCGACGCGCTCGCCACGCACCTCGGCGAGCTGCCGGCGCTGGACCCGACGAGCACCGCCCCGGTGGGCCCGCGCGAGCGGGTGGGCGCATGACCGACATCGCGCTGCCCGACCTGACCCTGCTCAACATCCTGCTCGGGCTGATGATGTTCGGGGTCGCGCTCAGCCTGCGTCCCGCCGACTTCGTGCGCATCGTCAAGGCGCCCAAGGCCCCGGCCGCCGGGCTGGTGGCGCAGTTCGTGCTGCTGCCGGCCGGCACCTGCCTGGCCGCGTGGCTGCTGCCCGTCAGCGCCGAGGTCGCGCTCGGGATGATGCTGGTCGCGGCCTGCCCCGGCGGGTCGTTCTCCAACATCCTGACCTGGCTGGCGCGCGGCAACGTGGCGGTCTCGGTCTCGATGACGGCCGTCTCGAGCCTGGCCGCCACCGTGCTGACCCCCTTCAACTTCGCGCTCTACGGCACCCTCAACCCCCGCACCCGCGAGCTGATGACCGACATCTCGCTCGACCGGGTCGACCTGCTGCTCCTCGTGCTGCTGGTGCTGGCCCTGCCGATGGCGCTGGGCATGCTCGTGGGGCGCCGGTTCCCGGGCTTCGCGGCGCGCAGCGAGAAGCCGTGGCGCATCGGCTCGATGCTGGCCTTCCTGGCCTTCGTCGCGATCGCCTTCGGCAACAACCTCGATCTCTTCCTCGACCAGATCGGCACCTTCTTCTGGGTCGTGGTCGGCCACAACGCGCTGGCGCTGCTGCTGGGCCAGGCGATCGGCCGCGGCCTGCGGATGCCGGTCAGCGACCGCCGCGCGGTCACCCTCGAGGTCGGCATCCAGAACTCCGGCCTGGGGCTGGTCATCGCCTTCACCTTCTTCCCCGAGCTCGGCGGCGCGCTGCTGGTCGCGGCGTTCTGGGGCGTGTGGCACCTGGTCTCCGGGCTCATCCTGGCCCAGGTCTGGTCGCGCCGCCCGCTGCCCGCCGACGACCCGGTGCACCGCGACCCGGTGGGTGCGCGATGAGCCGCCGCGTCGTCGTCACCGGCGCGGCCGGCTACCTCGGTCGCCAGCTCGCCGCGCGTCTCGCGGCGTCGTACGACGTGCTGGGGCTCGACGTGCGCGACCCCGCCGAGGTGGCGGACCCGGGCGAGCTGGGCTTCGAGCTGCGCCGCGGCGACGTGCGCGACCCGGCGCTGGTCGAGACGCTGCGCGGCTTCGGCGCCACCCACGTGGTGCACCTGGCCTCGGTGCTGGTCGCCTCCCGCGACCGGGCCCGCGACTTCGACATCGACGTCAACGGCACCCGCAACGTGGTCGAGGCCTGCCTGGGCGCCGGGGTGGAGCACCTGACGGTGACCAGCTCGGGCGCGGCCTACGGCTACCACCCCGACAACCCGGCGTGGATCGACGAGCACGACCCGCTGCGCGGCAACCCCGAGTTCGCCTACAGCGACCACAAGCGCCAGGTCGAGGAGCTGCTGGCCGGCTACCGCCAGAGCCACCCGCGGCTGCGCCAGCTGGTGCTGCGCCCCGGCACCGTGCTCGGCGACAGCACCGACAACCAGATCACCGGGCTGTTCACCGGCCCCCGGGTGGTCGCGCTGCGCGGCTGTCCCTCGCCGTTCGTGCTGATCTGGGACCAGGACGTGCTCGGGGTGCTCGAGCAGGGCATCGCCACCGACCACGCCGGCATCTACAACCTCGCCGGTGACGGCGCCCTGACCATGCCCGAGATCGCCGAGCGGCTCGGGAAGCCGTTGCTGGCGCTCCCGGTGCCGCTGGTGCGCGCGGGGCTCCAGGTCCAGCGCTGGCTCGGGAAGCCGGTCGGGCCCGAGCAGGTGGCGTTCCTGCGCTACCGCCCGGTGCTGTCGAACCGGCGGCTCAAGGAGGAGATGGGCTACGTGCCGCAGCGCACCACGCTCGAGGTGCTCGAGGGCTTCGCCCGGGCGCGCGGGATGGTGCTGGCGTGAGGGAGCCGTCGTGAGCGTCGTCCTCGTGACCGGCGCGGCCTCCGGGCTGGGCTGGGCGATGACCCGGCGCTGGTACGAGGCCGGCCACGACCTGGTGCTCGCCGACGTCGACGCCGCCGGCCTGGCTGCCAGGACCGCCGGGCTGGACCCTGGCCGGGTGCTGGGCGTGGTCACCGACGTGACCGACGCAGGCGACCTGGCGGCGCTGGTGGAGGCGACCCGGGAGCGGTTCGGGCGCCTCGACGTGCTGGTCAACAACGCCGGCATCACCCACCGCAGCCCCGCGCACCGCACCGACCCCGCGGTCTTCCGCACCGTGATGGCCGTCGACTGGCAGGGCCCGGTCGAGCTGACGCTGGCGGCGCTGCCGCTGCTGCGCGAGAGCGGCGGCACGGTGGTGTGCATCTCGTCGATGGCGGGCTGGATGCCGGTCCCCGGCCGGGCGGCGTACGGCGCGGCGAAGGCGGCGCTCACCCAGTTCTTCGAGGTCCTGCGCCTCGAGCTCGAGCCGCAGGGCGTGCGGGTGCTGATGGTGCACCCCTCGTTCCTCGACACCCCGATCGAGCAGCACGCCCTGGGTGAGGACGGCCGGCCCACCGGTCGGGCCCGCTCGACGGTGGGGCGGCTGCGCTCGGCCGACGAGACCGCCGCGCGCATCGACGAGGCGCTGCAGGCCGGCCGCCCGCGGCTCTTCCCCGACCGGGGCACCGTGCTGGCGAGCCTGCTGTGGCGGGTGGCTCCGTCGGTCTACCAGGCGCAGGTGCGCCGGCGCTTCGCCGACGACCTGGGGTAGGCGCCCCGGCGGTCGCATGACCGCCCGCGCCGGAGCGAACTCCTGGCCGGTAGGTTCCGGCCGGGACGGTCCCGGCCCCGGGGGCCCTCGACAGCCGAAGGTGGGTCTCAGATCAAGCTGACTGCCGAAGAGTTCTCGCGCCGACTCACGTACGGAACCCTGCTCCTCACGCCCATGTTCGTGCTGGGGGTCTGGCTGACCATCCGGTTCTCCCCTTGGTCATTGTCTGGGTCCCTGGTCGCGCTCGCCGTCAGCCTGGTAGCCGCGGTCTGTGTGGGCTGGCTGCTGAGATCACGCGTCCTCACCCTGACGGACGAGCCCGGTCGGACGAGGAGATCGTCTGCGCTCGGCGCGGTGCTGGCGCTGGCGCTCTTCTACGTGGTGATGGCCTTCGGCCAGGAGTTCTTGCTGTTCCTGGCTTGCTGCTCGGTTGTCGGTTTCTACGTGAGTGCTGGGCTGGGTTCGCTCGTCGACCTGCGACGGCTGCAGGTCCAGGACTGACCGGTCCCCCTCTGCTGGTCGGGGTCCACACGGCTCGCGGCCGGTCAGCGGTGAGCCAGCAACCATCGGTCGCTCACACCCGGTTGCCAGCCCACCGCCGGCCCGAGCGGGCGGAGCCCAGCGGTGCGCTGGCAACCGGACCGGTACTGCGAACGGTTGCTGACGCACCGCCCGCGGCGGCGAGCGCCGCTCAGTGCACCAGGGCGCCGGGCTCGACCTGGCGGGCCGGCTTGCGGCGGGGCAGGAAGAACGCCGGCACCAGCACCAGCGCCACCAGCACCGTGGCCACCACGAACGAGCTGCCGAAGGCCTCCGACATGTCGGACAGGCCCTGGGCCAGCACGCCCGGCTCGACCGGGGTGCCGTCGCGCATCGCGGCCTGGGCCTGGCCGACGGCCGGGGAGTCCTTGAAGCCGTTGGTCAGCAGCACCGAGAAGACGGCCGTGCCGATCGAGGCGGCGACCTGCTGGGTGATGTTCATCAGCGTGGAGCCACGGGCGATCTCGTGGTCGCTGAGCGTCTGCAGCGCCGAGGTCATGATCGGCATCATCGTGCCGCCCATGCCCAGACCCATGACGAAGAGCGCGCCGATCAGGTAGGCGTACGACGGGTCGCCGACCTTGGCGAAGGCCTCGCCGAGCTCGACCGAGCCGGGGCCGACCGAGACCTGGGTGAACATCGCCATCCCGACCACGATCAGGCTGATGCCGCTCATCACGATCTTGCCGGGGCCGATGCGGTCGGTCAGCACACCCGCGACCGGCATCGTCAGCATCGCGCCGATGCCCTGCGGGGCCAGCAGCAGACCGGCGCCCAGCGTCGTCTCGTCACGCAGGAAGAGGAAGTACTGCGGGAAGAGCAGGCTGGCGCCGAAGAAGGCGATCGCGAAGAGCGACATCGCGAGCACCGCGGTGGTCAGGGTGCGGTTGCGGAAGAGGTGCAGGTCCATCAGCGGGTGCTCGGGCGGCGCCTTGAGGGTGCGCAGCACGAACGCCGCCACCAGCAGCAGACCCAGGGCGGCGGTGACCAGCACCTTGGCCGCCAGCACGGTGCCTTCCTCGGGGATCGAGGAGACGCCGTAGAGGAACAGCGCCAGGCCGGGGGAGAGCAGCAGCATCCCGACGAAGTCGAAGCGCTCGGAGGGCGTGGGCGCGTCGGCGGGCAGCACCTTGGCGGCGTACACGATCGCGCCGATGCCGATCGGCAGGTTGATCAGGAAGATCCAGTGCCACGAGGCGATGTCGATCAGCCAGCCGCCGAGGATCGGGCCGAAGATCGGGCCGAGCAGCATCGGCACGCCCAGCACGGCCATGACGCGCCCGATCCGGTGCGGGCCGGCGGCGCGGGTCATGATCGTCATGCCCAGCGGCATCAGCATGCCGCCGCCGAGACCCTGCAGCACCCGGAAGAGGGTCAGCATCTCCACGGTCGTGGCCGCCGCGCACAGCAGCGAGCCGGCGGTGAAGAGGCCGACGGCGAGCATGTAGAGGCGCTTGGTGCCGAACCGGTCGGCCGCCCAGCCGGTCAGCGGGATCACCGTGGCCAGGGCCAGGGTGTAGCCGGTCATCGTCCAGGCGGTCTGTGCCGGGGTGGCGTCGAAGTCGGCCTGGAAGGTCGGCTGGGCGACGCTGACGACGGTGATGTCGAGGATCGACATGATCGCGCCGAGCACGACCACGCCGGCCACGAGCAGCACGTTCTTGTCGAGCTTGTCGTCGTCGTGACGAGGGGCGGGTGCCGGGGTCGGCGCGGTGTCGGTGCTCACCGACCAAGGCTAGGTAGGGAGCCCTCTCAGCGCGAGCCGATATCGCGTGCGTTGGGTCACGTCCCGGCTCGGGAGGCGCGGGTCAGCCGCACACGGCCTCGACGGCCGCCACCAGCCGCGGGTCGTCGGGCGCGACCGTCGGGCCGAAGCGGGCCACGACCGCGCCGTCGGGGGCGACGAGGAACTTCTCGAAGTTCCACCGCACGTCGCCGGCCTCGCCGTCCTGGTCGGGCGCCTTGGTCAGCTCGGCGTAGACCGGGTGCCGCGAGGGCCCGTTGACCTCGACCTTCTCGCTCATCGGGAAGGTGACGCCGTACGTCGCGGAGCAGAAGGTGGCGATCTCGTCGGCGGAGCCGGGCTCCTGCTCGCCGAACTGGTTGCAGGGCAGCCCGACCACGGTGAACCCGCGCCCGGCGTAGGTGTCGTGCAGCTGCTCGAGGCCGGTGTACTGCGGGGTCAGCCCGCAGCGGCTCGCGACGTTGACCAGCAGCGCCGCGCGGCCACCGGTGAGGTCGCGCAGGGTGGCGTCGGTGCCGTCGAGGCGGGCGAGGGGCGCGTCGAGGATGCTCATGACGCTGAGCCTAGGGCGCGCCCGGTCGGCCCCTGGACCGACGGTCGGTGGCGGGGGCTAGCGTCGCGGACGTGAGCTTCGTCCCCGTCACCGGCACGGCGACGTTCCTGCCGGCCGACCCGCCGCGCGAGGGCGTCGTGGAGTTCGTCGACGCCCGGCGCACGGTCGCGCTGCCGGTGCGTGCGGCGCTGCCGGTGCTGACCAAGGCCCACGCCCGCGACGACCTGCACCCCAGCGTCGGGCTGCTCTCCGGGGCGGTGCTGCTCGGCATGCGCCTGGTCGCGGCCGGCGCTTTCGAGCCGGCCCCCGACGACGGCCGTCCGCCGCAGTGGCGGGTGGCGCCGCTGGGCGACGACGACGAGGACCGGGTGCGGATGCTGGCCCGCGCCCGCGCCCACGAGGGGTGCGACGAGGCAGAGGCCGAGCAGGTCGTACGCCGGGTGCTCGACGCCGTGGTCGACGCGATGCCGCGCGGGGCCCCGGTCGCGCCGGCCCGACCCACGCGCCCCCGGCCCGTCCGCGCGGGCGGCCCCGAGGGGGCACCTCCGGCGGGCGGCGCGCTCCAGCCCTCCGCCGACTTCCGCGACCGGCTCCAGCGCCGCATCGCCCGCCACCGCCACGCCGGGCAGCTGCCGCACCTGGTCTCGCTGAGCCTGCGGGTCGAGGCCGACGAGGAGGAGCTGGTCGGCGGCACCGTGCGCGTGGTGCTGCAGGTGCACGACGAGCGCGACCCGCTGCACGTCACCGACGCCTCGTCCCTGTGGCTCGACGAGCCCGAGGTGCACGGCTTCGGCGAGCGCGCCCGCACCCACGCGACCATCGCGCTGCGCTCGGCCGCCGAGGCCTGGCCGGTGCTGGAGCGGCTGCTCGACCTGCGGGTCCCCGACCAGCTGACGCTCGACTCCGACGAGCTGGTGAGCCTGCTCGACGACGGGGTCGGGGCCCTGGCGGGTGCCGGCGTCGACGTGCTGTGGCCCAAGAGCCTCGGTCGCGAGCTGACCACCCGGGCCGTGCTCGACCGGGCGCCGCGCGACAAGGGCCCGCGCGAGGAGCCGCTGCAGACCGGGCTGCTGACCCCCGAGAGCATGTTCGCCTTCCAGTGGCAGGTGGCCCTGCACGGCGACCCGCTCACGCCCGAGGAGATGGACCGGCTCGCCGAGGCCGCGAGCCCGGTGATGAAGCTGCGCGGGGCCTGGATGGTCGTCGACCCCGCCGTCGCCCGCCGGGCCCGCAAGCGGCTGGTGCGAGAGGTCCGCCCCGCCGAGGCGCTGGCCTCCGCGCTGACCGGGGTGGCCGTGGTCGAGCGCGGCGCCGAGAGCGAGGAGGACGTCGTCGTCGGCGCCAGCCTGCTGGCCGTGCGCGAGCGGCTGACCACCGCCGCCACCCGCGAGCCGGTCGAGGCGCCCGCGGGCCTGGCCGCCACCCTGCGCGACTACCAGCGGCACGGGCTGACCTGGCTGGCCGACCTGACGTCGTACGGGCTGGGGGCCTGCCTGGCCGACGACATGGGCCTGGGCAAGACCGTGCAGGTGATCGCGCTGCACCTGCACCGGGTCGAGGCGGCGCGCGCCGAGGGGCGTGAGCCGCTGCCGACGCTGGTGGTCTGCCCGACGAGCCTGCTCGGCAACTGGGAGGCCGAGGTGCGCCGCTTCGCCCCCGGCGTGCCGGTGCGGCGCTTCCACGGCTCCGCGCGCAGCCTCGGCGACCTCGAGGCGGGGCTCGACGGCGACCCGGGCTTCGTCCTCACGACGTACGGCACGATGCGCAGCGACGCCAAGGACCCCGACACCTCGACGCTGCGCCCGGTGACGTGGGGGCTGGTGGTCGCCGACGAGGCGCAGCACGTCAAGAACCCCCGCGCGGCGACGGCGCGGATGCTGCGCACCCTGACCAGCCAGGCCCGGGTCGCGCTGACCGGCACCCCGGTCGAGAACGACCTGACCGAGCTCTGGGCGATCCTTGACTGGGCGATCCCGGGCCTGCTCGGCAGCCGCAACGCCTTCCGCCGGGTCTGGGCGGCGCCGATCGAGACCGGTGACGAGCCCAGCAAGGCGCGCCAGTTCGCCGACCTGATAGCGCCGTTCCTGCTGCGCCGGCGCAAGTCGGACCCGGGCATCGCCCCCGAGCTGCCGCCCAAGACCGAGACCGACCACCCGCTGAGCCTGACCCGCGAGCAGGTGGTGCTCTACGAGGCGTTCGTGCGCGACACGATGGAGCGCATCGAGCGCGCCGACCCCGACTCCCGTCGCGGGCTGGTGCTGATGCTGCTGACCGGGCTCAAGCAGATCTGCAACCACCCGGCCCACTTCCTCAAGCAGTCCGGCGGGCGCCTCGGCGGCCGCTCCGAGAAGCTCGACCTGCTCGACGAGCTGATCGGCACCGTGCTCGCCGAGGACGGCGCCGTGCTCGTCTTCACCCAGTACGTCGCCATGGCCCGGCTGCTCGAGCGCCACCTCGGCGCCGCGGGCGTGCCGACCCAGCTGCTGCACGGCGGCACCCCGGTGCGCGAGCGCGAGGCGATGGTGCGCCGCTTCCAGGACGCCCCGCCCGGCGAGGCCCCGGTCTTCCTGCTCTCCCTCAAGGCCGGCGGCACCGGGCTGAACCTGACCCGCGCCGACCACGTCGTGCACTTCGACCGGTGGTGGAACCCGGCCGTCGAGGAGCAGGCCACCGACCGGGCCTACCGGATCGGGCAGACCCGGCCCGTGCAGGTGCACCGCCCGGTCGTGCGCGGCACCATCGAGGAGAAGGTCGCCGAGCTGCTGAGCCGCAAGCGGGCCCTGGCCGACGCGGTGCTCGGCAACGGCGAGGCCGCCCTGACCGAGCTCAGCGACGACGAGCTGCGCGACCTGGTCACCCTGCGCCGGGAGGACTGAGCGGTGGGCGGGCAGGGCGTGGTGCACCCGCGGCTGCCGGCGCGGCGCCGCCCCACCCGGGCCGAGCGGTGGTGGGGCAAGGCGTGGGTGCGCGCCGTCGAGGAGTCGGCGTACGCCGAGGGCGACCTGGCCGCCGCCCGCACCCTGTCGCGCTCCGGGCAGGTCGGGGCCATCGAGGTCGGGCCCGGGTCGGCGGTCGCGGTCGTCGACGACCGCGACGGGCGCTGGCGGGTCGAGGTCGCGGTGCCGGTGCTCGACGACGCCGGCGCCGAGGCCCTGGTCGAGACCGTGGCGGCGCAGGCGGGCCGGGTCGGCGCGCTCCTGGCCGGCGACCTGCCGCACGAGCTGGTCGAGCACGCCGAGGAGGCCGGCGTCGAGCTGCTTCCCTACGGCGGCGAGCTGGCCGCGACCTGCACCTGCGAGGCCTGGGTCGACCCGTGCGTGCACGCGCTGGCGGTGCTGCACCAGCTGACCTGGCTGATGGAGGCCGACCCGTTCGTGCTGCTGCACCTGCGCGGCACCGGCCGCGAGGAGCTGCTGGCCCGGCTGCACGCCCGCGCGCCCGCGCCCTCCGCCGGCGTCGACCCGGAGGACGGGGACGACGACCTGACCACGGCGTACGACGCCGCCGAGCGCGCCGCCCGGCTGCTCGAGCTGCTCGAGGGTGACGGTCCGCTCGACATCGACCACCTGCTCTGAGGCCGAGGACACCCCCTACCCACAACCGGGGAGATCCGCGGCGGCCCGGCTCCGGCCGGGTCCCGGAACCGGACACTGGCGGGTGGACCACCCCCCACGCAGGAGCCCCCATGCGCACCGACGAGCTCGCCGACCACCTGCTCGCGTCCGTCATCGGCGGCCTCGACGTGCTGACCGTGGCGGTCGGCGCCCACTTCGGGCTCTACGACCTGCTGCACCGCCGGCCGCGGACGGTGGGCGAGGCCGCGGCCGCGTCGGGCATGGCGCCGCGCTACGCCCGCGAGTGGCTCGAGCAGCAGTGCGTGGCGGGCCTGGTCGACGTCGACGACCCCGCGCTGCCCGCCGAGGAACGCCGCTACCTGGTCAGCGACGAGCACGCTGCGGTGCTGTGCGACCCCGACAGCCTCAGCTACACGACCCCCTTCGCGCAGATGGTCGCCGCCGCCGGGGTGCAGCTGCCGCGGCTGCTGGCGGCGTACGCCGCGGGCGGTGGTGTGGGCTGGGAGCAGTACGGCGAGGCGATGCGCCGCAGCCAGGCCGACGCCAACCGGCCGCTGTTCCTGCAGCTCCTCGGCTCCCAGTGGCTGCCCGCCCTGCCCGAGGTGCACGCGAGCCTCGAGCGCGGTGGGCGGGTCGCCGACATCGGCTGCGGTGACGGGTGGGCGGCCATCGGGGTGGGTCTGGCCTACCCCGGCGCCCGGGTCGACGGCTACGACATCGACGCGGCCTCCATCGCGGCCGCCGCCGCCAACGCCGCCGCGCACGGGGTCGCTGATCGCGTGCAGTTCCACCACGCCGACGCGGCCGGTGCCGAGCAGGAGGGCGGCTACGACCTGGTGCTGGCCATGGAGTGCGTGCACGACATGGCCGACCCGGTGGCGGTGCTCGGCTCGGCGCGGCGGCTGGTCGCCGAGGGTGGGCACGTCGTCGTCATGGACGAGCGGGTGCCCGACGCCTTCACCGGCCCCGGCGACCAGGTCGAGCAGCTGATGTACGGCATCTCGATGATGATCTGCCTGCCCGACGGCCTCTCCCACCAGCCCTCGGTCGGCACCGGCACGGTGATGCGGGCGCCGGTGCTGCGCGGCTACGCCCAGCAGGCCGGATTCGCCGACCTCGAGGTGCTGCCGATCGAGCACGACGTGTTCCGGTTCTACCGGCTCCTGCGCTGAGACGCCCGCCCTGGCCCGGCGGCGTAGCGTGGCAGGCATGAGCGTGAGCACCCTCGACGACCTGCGCCTCGGCACCCGGTTCGCCGACGTCCTGCCCGAGCTGGCGGTGCGCTGGCAGGCCGAGGAGGCGCCCGAGCCGCAGCTGGTGGTGCTCAACGAGCCCCTGGCCCGCGAGCTGGGGCTCGACCCGGGGTGGCTGCGCACCGAGGCCGGGGTGCGGCTGCTGGTCGGCGCCGACGTGCCCGAGGGCGCGACCCCGGTGGCCCAGGGCTACGCCGGCCACCAGTTCGGCGGCTACTCCCCGCGCCTGGGCGACGGGCGGGCGCTGCTGCTCGGTGAGCTGGCCGGCCCCGACGGCGACCTGCGCGACCTGCACCTCAAGGGCTCGGGCCGCACCCCGTGGGCCCGCGGTGGCGACGGGCTCGCCGCGCTCGGCCCGATGCTGCGCGAGCACGTCATCAGCGAGGCCATGCACGCGCTGGGCATCCCCACCACGCGCTCGCTGGCGGTGGTGGCCACCGGCCGCGGCGTGCACCGCGACCAGGTCCTGCCCGGCGCGGTGCTGGCCCGGGTCGCGGCCAGCCACCTGCGCGCCGGCAGCTTCCAGTACGCCCGCGCCACCGGCGACCTCGACCTGCTGCGCCGCCTCGCCGACCACGCGATCGAGCGCCACCACCCGGCCGCGCGGGCCGCCGGCCCCGGGGGAGCGGCGTACCTGGCGCTGCTGGAGGGGGTCGTGGCCGCCCAGGCCCGGCTGGTCGCCCGGTGGGTGCTGGTCGGCTTCGTGCACGGCGTGATGAACACCGACAACATGACGATCTCGGGCGAGAGCATCGACTACGGGCCGTGCGCGTTCCTCGACGCCTACGACCCGAGCACGGTCTTCAGCTCGATCGACACCGGCGGTCGCTACGCCTTCCGCAACCAGCCCGCGGCCGCGCAGTGGAACCTGGCCCGGCTCGCCGAGGCGCTGCTGCCGCTGATCGACGACGACGAGGAGCGCGCCGTGGCCGCGGCCACCGCCGCCCTCGAGCGCTTCGCGCCGGCCTACACCGAGGCCTTCACGTCGGGCGCGGCCGCCAAGCTCGGGCTGCCCGAGGGGCTGGAGCAGGCCGTCGTCGCGCCCCTGGTCGAGGACCTGCTGGGCCTGATGGCCGCGGCGCGCGTCGACCACACGTCGTTCTGGCGCTCGCTGGCCGACGCGGCGCGCGGCGACGCCGAGGGCGTGCGCGGGGTGGTGCTCGACCTGCCCGGCCTCGACGCGTGGCTCGAGCGCTGGCGGGCGCTGGACCCCGACGGCGACGCGATGGACCGGGTCAACCCGGTCTACGTGCCGCGCAACCACCTGGTCGAGGAGGCGCTCGACGCCGCCACCGCCGGCGACCTGGCGCCGCTGCACCGGCTGCTCGAGGCGGTCACCGCGCCGTACGACGAGCGGCCGGGGCTGGCGGCGTACGCGCAGCCGGGCCCCGAGGGGGCCGGGCCCTACGTGACGTTCTGCGGCACCTGAGCGTCCACCGGCTCCAGGCCCAGCGCGCCCAGCGCCATCCGGTGCAGCAGCTCGCCCATCGCGGGGTCGGGCAGCAGCGCGCTGTGCGGGGTGGAGTTGATCAGCCCGAAGGTGGCGTGCGCGGTCGCGCGCGCCTGCTCGAGACCGAGACCGGGGTGCACCGAGCGCAGCTGGGTGGCCCACACGTCGACGTACTCGCGCTGCAGGGCGCGCACCTGCTCGCGGGCCTGCTCGGGCAACGACTCCCAGTCACGGTCCTGCACCACGATGAGCGGGCGGTGGCGCAGCGCGAAGTCGACGTGCCAGTCGACCAGCGCCACCACCGCGGCCCGGGCGTCGGGCGCCGCGGCGGCCCGCTCGCGGCCCACCTCGAGCAGCTGCTCGCTGATCGAGACCAGCATCGCGGCCAGCACGGCGTCCTTGGAGGCGAAGTGCTTGTAGAGCGCGGGCCCGGAGACCCCGCAGGCGGCGCCCAGGTCGGCCACCGAGACCCCGTGGAAGCCGCGCTTGGCGAACAGCTCGGCCGCGGTGGCCAGGATCTGCTCGCGCCGGGACATGCCCCCGAGGTTATCGCCCATTAACCCCGACCCGGCTCATATCTCGCGCCCACCCGGCGCGAACCGGCACCCGGGGCGTCGGTTCGGGCCGGCTCGGCGGGAGATTCGGGACGGGTCAGCGTGAGATTTGCGACGGGTCGTGGTGGTGGGGCAGGTTAATGATCGCTAACCTGAGCCCGTGAGCGATCTCAGGGACCTCGTCGCCGACCTGCGCGAGCGGCTGGCGACGGCACGGACGGGTGGCAGCGAGTCGGCGCGGGCCAAGCACACGGGGCGCGGCAAACTGCTGGTGCGCGAGCGGGTCGACCGCCTCCTCGACACCGGCAGCCCGTTCCTCGAGCTGAGCCCCCTGGCGGCCACCGAGATGTACGGCGCGCCGGGCGAGACGCCGGTGCCCAGCGCCGGCATCGTCACCGGCATCGGCCGCATCCACGGCCGCGAGTGCGTCGTCGTGGCCAACGACGCCACCGTCAAGGGCGGCACCTACTACCCGATGACGGTCAAGAAGCACCTGCGCGCGCAGACGATCGCGGCCGAGAACCACCTGCCGTGCGTCTACCTCGTCGACTCCGGCGGCGCGTTCCTGCCGATGCAGGACGAGGTCTTCCCCGACCGAGAGCACTTCGGCCGGATCTTCTTCAACCAGGCCAACATGTCGGCCGCGGGCATCCCGCAGATCGCCAGCGTGATGGGCTCGTGCACCGCCGGCGGCGCCTACGTGCCGGCGATGAGCGACGAGACCGTGATCGTCAAGGAGCAGGGCACGATCTTCCTCGGCGGCCCGCCGCTCGTGAAGGCCGCCACCGGCGAGGTCGTCACCGCCGAGGAGCTCGGCGGCGGCGACGTGCACGCGCGCACCTCCGGCGTGGTCGACCACCTCGCCGACGACGACGCGCACGCGCTGGCCATCGTGCGCAGCGTCATCGGCACCCTGCCCCCGGCGCGGGCCCACCGCACCCCGGCCGCCGAGGTCGAGGAGCCGCACGAGCCGCCCGAGTCGCTCTACGACGTGGTGCCCACCGACACCCGTACGCCGTACGACGTGCGCGAGGTGGTGCGCCGCATCGTCGACGGCAGCCGCTTCCACGAGTTCAAGAAGCTCTACGGCGACACCCTGGTCTGCGGCTTCGCGCGGATCTGGGGCCACGAGGTCGGCATCGTGGCCAACAACGGCATCCTCTTCAGCGAGTCGGCGCTCAAGGGCGCCCACTTCATCGAGCTGTGCAACCAGCGCGGCATCCCGCTGGTCTTCCTGCAGAACATCTCCGGCTTCATGGTCGGTCGCGAGTACGAGAACAACGGCATCGCCCGCGACGGCGCCAAGCTCGTCACCGCGGTCGCCTGCAGCGTGGTGCCGAAGTTCACCGTGGTCATCGGCGGCTCGTACGGCGCCGGCAACTACGGCATGTGCGGACGCGCCTACGACCCGCGCTTCCTGTGGATGTGGCCCAACGCCCGGATCTCGGTGATGGGCGGCGAGCAGGCCGCCGGTGTGCTGTCGACGGTGCGCCGCGACGGGATCGAGGCCCGCGGCGAGGAGTGGAGCGCCGAGGACGAGGAGCGGTTCAAGGCCCCGATCCGCGAGCAGTACGAGACCCAGGGCTCGCCGTACTACGCCACCGCGCGGCTGTGGGACGACGGCGTCATCGACCCCGCCGACACCCGCCGGGTGCTCGGGATGGGCCTGGCCGCCACGGCGTACACGCCGATCCCCGAGCCCCGCTACGGCATCTTCCGGATGTGAAATCACCCCACGACGTTCTTCGTTCCCCCGCTGCGCTCCTCCACGAACAACGCCGCGGGGACCCCGAGGGAACCAGATGATGGAGACACACATGCACACGCTCCTGGTCGCCAACCGCGGCGAGATCGCCCGCCGGGTGCTGGCCACCGCGCGCCGCCTCGGCTGGCGCACCGTGGCCCTGCACACCGACCTCGACGCCGGCGCGCTGCACGTCACCGAGGCCGACGTCGCGGTGCGGGTCGGCTCCTACCTCGACATCGACGAGGTCGTGGCCGCCGCCCGCGACAGCGGCGCCGGCTACGTGCACCCCGGCTACGGCTTCCTCTCCGAGCGGGCGCCCTTCGCCCGGGCGCTGGCCGAGGCCGGCATCACCCTGGTCGGCCCGACGGCCGAGGTGATGGACGCGATGGGCCGCAAGGACGCCGCGCGCGACATCGCGGTCGAGGCCGGCGTGCCCGTGGTGCCCTCCTACGACCTGGCCGACGACCCGTCCTCCTTCGCCTACCCGGTGCTGGTCAAGGCGGCCGCCGGCGGCGGCGGCAAGGGCATGCGGGTGGTCCGCTCGGCGGCCGAGTACGCCGAGGCGCTGGGCGCCGCGCAGCGCGAGGCGCGCTCGTCGTTCGGCGACGACACGATGCTCATCGAGAAGTACGTCGAGTCGGGCCGCCACGTCGAGGTGCAGGTCATGGGTGACACGCACGGCCACGTGGTGCACCTCTTCGAGCGCGACTGCTCCACCCAGCGACGCCACCAGAAGGTGCTGGAGGAGGCGCCGGCCCCCACGATCAGCGAGGAGCAGCGGGGCGCGATCACGGCCTCGGCCGTCGCGCTGGCCGCGCAGGTCGGCTACACCGGCGCCGGCACGGTCGAGTTCCTGCTCGACAACGCCACCGGCGAGTTCTACTTCCTCGAGATGAACACCCGCCTCCAGGTCGAGCACCCGGTCACCGAGGAGGTGGTGCGGGTGCGCGGCGAGCGGGTCGACCTGGTCGCGCTGCAGCTGCAGGTGGCCACCGGCGAGCCGCTCGGCCTCACCCAGGACGACGTCACCCTCGAGGGCCACGCGATCGAGGCCCGGGTCTACGCCGAGGACTCCTTCGCCGGGTTCCTGCCGCAGGCCGGCACCGCCTCGCTGGTGCGCTGGCCCGCCGAGGACGGCACGGTGACCCAGCCGACCGGCACCCGGGTGCGGGTCGACCACGCCCTGGTCTCGGGCCAGGAGGTCTCCACCGCCTACGACCCGATGCTCGGCAAGGTCGTGGTGTGGGGCGCCGACCGCGAGGCGGCGCGCACCGGCCTGGTCGCCGCGCTCGACGACACCGCGGTGCTGGGGCTGACCACCAACACCGGCTTCCTGCGCGCCCTGGCAGCGGGCGAGGAGTTCCGCGACGCCACCATCGACACCGCCTGGCTCGACCGCCACGAGGTGCCCGCCCCCGACGGCGACCTGGCGCGGGTCTTCGCCGCCTGGACCCAGGTGCTGCTCGACACCCGGCCCGCCGAGGCGCACCTGCAGAGCGACCCCGCCGGGCCGTGGCACGCAGACGGCTGGCGGATGGGCGCCGACCCCGCGCCCGACACCGTCACCCTCGGCGAGACCCTTCACGTCGTCGACCGGCACCGCGGCCGCGTCGACGACCACGAGGTCCGCACGGTCTCGGCGCAGGACCACACCGTGCACCTGATCGTCGACGGCCGCGCCGAGCACGCCGTGCTCGACGTGCGCTCCGGCGACGTCGAGGTCGCCCACCGGGGCCAGCGCTGGGCCTGGCAGCGCCCCGACCCGTTCGCCGACCACGGCCCCGAGGCCGGCGACGGCTCGCTGGTCGCGCCGATGCCCGGCACCGTCCTCGACGTGCGCGTCGAGCAGGGCCAGCAGGTGGCCGAGGGCGACGTGCTGGGCGTCCTCGAGGCGATGAAGATGGAGCTCGCGCTGACCGCGCCCTTCGCCGGCACGGTCACCACCGTCGACGCCGTCGCGGGACGCCAGGTGCCGCTGGGGCACGTGTTGTTCCACGTGGAACCAACCGGTCAGGAGGAGCAGGCATGACCACCGCCGCCGCCCGCGAGCCCGCGATCGGCCGGCTCCCGATGACCGTGCCCGCCCCGGGCCTGCCCGAGCGGGTCACGATCTACGAGGTCGGCCCCCGCGACGGGCTCCAGAACGAGCAGGCGCTGGTGCCCCTGGAGACCAAGGCCGCGTTCGTACGCCGCCTGGTCGCCGCCGGGCTGCCGGTCGTGGAGGCCACCAGCTTCGTGCACCCGCGCTGGGTGCCGCAGCTGGCCGACGCCGCCGACCTGGTGGCCCTCCTCGAGACCGACGACCAGCTCGGCGACCGGGCCCGCGACCTGCCGGTGCTGGTGCCCAACGAGCGCGGCCTCGACCGCGCGCTCGAGCTCGGCATGCGCCACGTCGCGATCTTCGGCTCGGCCACCGAGACCTTCGCCGCCAAGAACCTCAACCGCACCCTGGCCTCGCAGATGGAGATGTTCGAGCCCACCGTGGCCCGCGCCCGCGACGCCGGTCTCGACGTGCGCGCCTACGTCTCGATGTGCTTCGGCGACCCGTGGGAGGGTCCGGTGCCGCTCGAGCAGGTCGTCACCGCCGGGCGCCAGCTGCTCGACCTGGGCGCCTCCCAGCTCAGCCTCGGCGACACCATCGGCGTCGGCACCGCGGGCCACGTCACCGCGCTCGTCGAGGCCTTCGGCGAGGCGGGGGTGGGCCCCGAGCGGCTCGCGCTGCACTTCCACGACACCTACGGCCAGGCGCTGAGCAACGTCCAGGCCGGACTGCGCGCCGGCGTCACGACGTACGACGCCTCGGCCGGCGGGCTGGGCGGGTGCCCCTACGCCGTCAGCGCCACCGGCAACCTGGCCACCGAGGACCTGGTCTGGCTGCTCGACGGCCTCGGCATCGAGCACGGCGTCGACCTCGACGCGCTCGTGGCGACCAGCGCGTGGATGGCCGGCGAGCTCGGGCGCCCCAGCCCGTCGGCCGTCGTTCGGGCGCTCGGCGCCGATCGGGCACAATCACCCGCGTGAGCAACCGACGCGTCTACCTCCACATCGGCGCGCCCAAGACCGGCACGACGTACCTGCAGGACCGCCTGGCCCGCAACGCCAAGGCGCTGGCCTCGCACGGCGTCACGCTGCCCACCCGCAGCCCGGTCGTCAGTCCGGGGCTCTTCCACTTCCGCGCCGCCCTCGACCTGCTCGGCCAGGACTGGGGCGGCGAGCCCGGGCACGCCGAGGGCAGCTGGGAGGCGATGGTGCGCCGGGTCCGGCGCGCCAGCGGGACCGTCATCATCAGCCACGAGATCCTGGCCCCGGCCCCGGCCGAGGCGGTGGCCCGCGCCAAGCGCGAGCTCGGCGGGGGCGAGGACGTCCACGTCGTCTACTCGGTGCGCGACCTGGGCCGCCAGCTGCCCGCCGCCTGGCAGGAGAGCATCAAGCAGGGCCGCAAGTGGACCTACCGGCAGTTCCTGAAGAAGGTGCGCCAGCGCAAGCCGTGGTTCTACCGCTCCTTCGACCTGCCCTCGGTGCTCGGCACCTGGAGCGCCGGGCTGCCGCCCGAGAACGTGCACGTCGTCACCGTGCCGCAGCGCGGCAGCGGCGCCGCGCCCGACGAGCTGTGGCGCCGCTTCTGCGCCGCCTTCGACATCGACCCGGCCTGGGCGCCCGAGGAGTCCGAGCGGCGCAACCCCTCGCTCGGAGCTGCCGAGACCGTGCTGCTGCGCCGGCTCAACAAGCAGCTGGGGCGCCGCACCCGCCGCGAGATCACCTACGACGTCCTGGTGCGCGACCTGCTCGCCGAGCAGGAGCTCGCCGGGCGCGAGGGCTCCGCCCCGCTCGGCCTGCCGCCCAAGATGTTCGACTGGGCCGAGGACGAGGCCGAGCGCTGGATCGAGTACGTCGAGGGCTCGGGCGTGCACGTGCTCGGCGACGTCGCCGACCTGCGCCCGCAGCGGCCCGAGGACGGCTCGTCGTGGGTCGACCCCGACAAGATCTCGGCGCGCGAGCAGCTCGCGGTGGCCGTCGACGCGCTGACCGCCATGACCCGCGAGGCCGCGCGCCGCGAGGACCCCGACCAGCAGCTGGTCAACCGGGTCCGCTCGCAGGCGCGCCGGCTGCGCGACCAGTGAGCGAGCGGCCCTCCGGACCTGCCGGGGACCCCGGGGACCCGGAGGGCGAGCGCCGGGCCTGGGCCTGGGTCGCCCACCTGCGCGAGGGCGGTGCGACGCCGTGGTCGCAGTGGGCCGCGACCGGCGAGCGCAGCGGCCGGGTGCTGCCCGGCGCCCAGCAGCTGGAGCTGCTGCGACGGCTCAACGTGGCCGGTCGGCCCGGCCGGGCGCTGGCCCGCCGGGTGCTGGAGGCCAGCGCGCCCGGCCGGGGCCGGCCCGACCTCGAGCTGCTCGGCGCCGCGCCGCTGTCGCGCTTCGGCCCGGCGCCGGTCGACCCCGCGCAGCTGCCGGCCGACGAGCTGATCCGGGTCGCCACCAGCCTGCTCGCCGAGGACCTCGTGGCCCGCCCGCTGCCCGCGCCCGGTCCGACCTCGGTGGCCGCTCGGCTGCGCACCGGCGCCCTGCTGCGCCGCTGGCGCCCGCGCTACCGCCTGGTCGGCGACCCGTGGCGGGCCGACGCCGCGCGCCGCCACCTCGTCGCCGCGGGCCGCCCGCCCGGCGGACCGGACCCGACCGTGCTGGTCCTGGGCGGCGGCCTCTCCTCGATGCTGGTCGACCTGTGGACCGACCGGGCCTTCTCCACCGGCGGGCCGGTGCCGTCGTGGCGCAGCTGGATGGACACCGTGGTCGAGACCGGCCGGCTGGGCCGCGGCGCCGACCCGGTCGCCTCCGCCCGCCGCTGGACCGCCCGGGTCGGCCCCGACCGGGTGCGCCTCGTGCTCGACCCGACCGCCCTGCCGGGCGAGGTCGGCGTACGCCGGGTGCCCGCCGCGCCGCGGCTCTCCGTCGACGCCATCGACCTCGGGCGCCGCGTCGGAGGCGTGCTGGGCCTGCTGGTCACCCCGCCCGAGGGCCGCCAGGTGCTGCGCCGCGCGCTGCTGCCGCGGCTGCTCGACGCGCCGGGGCCGCTGCTGGGGGTCCCGCCCGAGCACCACCGCTGGGTGGTGCGCCGCTCGTGCCGCCTGCGCGACGACCTGCTCGCGGCGCCGTACCCTGTCGTCGGCACGGTTCTGGGCCCCGCCGACGCGCTGCTCGACCACCCGCGCCGCCTGGCGGCCGCGGAGCCGGGGGAGCCGCACGACGACCGGGTGCTCGACCTGGCCGTGCGGATGCTCCTGGAGCACCCCACCACCGACCCCACCGCCGACCGGCCGACCGACCACCAGCCCGACAGCCCGACACAGGAGGACCCCAGGTGAGCGCACGGGTCCTGCTGCACGTCGGCACCCCCAAGACCGGCACCTCGCACCTGCAGGACGTGCTGTTCCGCAACCGCGAGCGGCTGCTCGAGGCCGGCGTGCTCTACCCCGCCGACCGCTTCGACGCGCACTTCCTGGCCGCGCTCGACCTGATGCGGCTGCCCTGGGGCGGGCTGGAGACCGAGGCGATCGGGGCCTGGGACGAGCTGGCGGCCCGGGTGCGGGCCCACGAGGGCACCGCGATCATCAGCCACGAGATCCTCGCCACCGCCTCGCGCAGCCAGGTCGGCCGCGCGCTCGCCTCGCTGGGCCACGACGACGGCACCGAGGTGCACGTCGTGGTCTCGGTGCGCGACCTGGTGCGCCAGATCCCCGCCGAGTGGCAGGAGAACGTCAAGCACCGCAGCACCATCACCTTCGAGCGCTTCCTGGCCGAGCTGCGCGACCCCGAGCGCGCCACCCGCATCGCCACCTGGTTCTGGGGGGTGCAGGAGATCCCCGACATCCTCGACCGGTGGGGCCACGCGCTGCCGCCCGAGCAGGTCCACGTGGTCACGGTGCCGCCTCCCGGCGGGCCCCGCGACCTGCTGTGGCAGCGCTTCTCCCACGCCTTCGGCCTCGACGAGCTCGGCGAGGTCGAGCTCGACCTCGAGGCCGAGCGGGCCAACCCCTCGCTCGGGGTCCCCGAGACCGCGCTGCTGCGTCGCATCAACAAGGCCGTCAACCCGGTCCTCGACCCGCCCGACTACCGCCCGCTGGTGCGCGAGCTGCTGGCCCACCAGACCCTCTCGGCGCGCACCCGCTCGGCGCGCCTGGGCCTGCCGCCCGACGTGCACCCCTGGGCCGAGGAGCTGGGCCACGCCTGGGTCGCCGAGCTGCGCGAGCGCGGCTACACGGTGGTCGGCGACCTCGACGACCTCACCGGCGCCCCCGCGGCCCCGCACTGGGCCGACCCCGACTCCCCGCGGGAGAGCCAGGTGGCCGCCGCGGGCGTCGACGCGATCCGGGCGCTGCTGCTCGACAACGCGCGGCTGCGCCACGAGGAGGCCCGCCTGCACGGCGAGGTCGACCACCTGCGCCGCGAGCTCGACGCCGCGCGGCCGGTGCAGCGGGCCAAGGAGCGCGCCCTGCGCGTCGTACGACGCTCACGCGCGGGTCGCGCGCTGCACCGCGGCTACCGGGTGGTCAGGGGCCGCAGCTCGCGCTCGGCGTAGCGCCCGATGCGCCAGGTGGCGTAGCCGTCGGCACCCATGCCGACGACGCCGCCGACCACCGGCACGCGACGACCGATGGTGACCGCGAGCCGCTTGCCGAGGATGCGCGAGACGATGTCGTCGGCCACGGCCGCCGAGACGGCCCGGTCGAGCGCCTGGTCGGGCTCGGGGCCGGTGGCCAGGTCGGCCGGGTGGGCGGGGATCGTGCCGGCCTTCACCAGGCGCGCCACGCTGTCCTCGCCGAGCAGGCAGACCAGGATCGCGTTGCGCACCCGCGGGTCGGCGAGGTCGTAGCCGCGCAGGTGGGCGATGCCGGCGATCATCCGGCACTGCACCAGCGCCAGGCCGGTGATGTTGGCGGGGATCGCGACGGCGGCGGTGACCACGCCGCCGAGGTTGGTCAGGAACCCCTGGGCGCCGGCGTAGCGCACGTGGTTCTCGATCACCTCGTGGACGCCCTTCTCGACGTCGCCGTGCTGCTCGCGCAGCTGCTCGTCGGCGGCGGCCGCGGCGGGCGGGAGCGGGCCGACCCCGCTGATGGCGCGGTGCAGCGCCTCCCGCACGAACGACGACGTCAGCCCCGGCGCCATCCCGGTCACCCGGGGCGCCAGACGGCGACCGATCTGCCCGGTCAGGGCTCCTCGCTTGCTCACGCCACCGATCCTACGAACCACCCGGTCACCCCCCACATCCTTCCGGGTCTGTGATCGAGGTGGCGTGCTCGTTAACGTTCGACGAGTGCCGATCGAACCCCCCGCCTCGCCGTGGTCGTTCGGCGACCCGCGCCGCTTCGACGCGCGCGACGACCTGGTGGGCGTCGGCGCCGACCTCGAGCCGGGCACCCTGCTCTCGGCGTACCGCCAGGGCCTCTTCCCGATGCCCTCGGGCCACGCCGGTGACCCGATGTACTGGTTCTGCCCGGTCGAGCGCGGGGTGCTGCCGCTCGACGGGCTGCACGTCTCCCGCTCGCTGCGCCGGTCGGTGCGCACCTTCGAGACCCGCGTCGACACCGCCTTCGAGCAGGTCCTCGACGCCTGCGCCGACCCGCGCCGGCCCTCCGGCTGGATCGACGACGACATCCGCGAGGCCTACCTGTGCCTGCACGACCTCGGCTGGGCGCACAGCGTCGAGACCTGGCACGAGGGCCGGTTGGTCGGCGGGCTGTACGGCGTGGCGACCGGTGGGCTCTTCGCCGGCGAGTCGATGTTCCACCACGAGACCAACGCTTCGAAGGTCGCCCTGGTGGCGCTGGTGGGCCTGCTCGACGACGAGCACGCCGCCGACCGGCTGCTCGACGTGCAGTGGAGCACCGCCCACCTGGCCAGCCTCGGGGTGGTCGAGATCGAGCGGGCGGAGTACCTGCGACGCCTGGCCGTGGCGGTCGCGCTGCCGCTGCCGAAGGTCTTCTCCGACGCCTGAACCAGCCGCCCCTTCCCCCTCCCAGGAGCTGACCGTGCACAGCCCCCTCCGTCCCCTCCACCGCTCCGCCCTGCGCCCGCTCGCCGGTGTCGCCGGGCTGGCCCTCGTCCTGGGCGGCGCCGCCGCCTGCAGCAGCGACGAGCCCTCGGCCGCGCCCGAGGACGCCTCCCAGGAGGACTTCTGCCAGGTCTACGCCGACATCGAGTCTGACGGCGGCGAGGACCTCGACAGCGTCAAGGAGGCGGTCGGGCGGCTCGTCGAGGTCGGCACCCCCGACGACATCCCCGACGAGGCCCGCGCGGGCTTCGAGACCCTCGGCGAGCTGGTGCGGGAGGCGGACGACGAGACCGACCTCGAGACCCTGGGCGAGGACCTGGGCCCGGAGGTGCAGGGCAGCTTCGTGGCCTTCCTCGGCTACGTCACCGAGACCTGCGCCGACGAGCTCGACCTGCCCACCGCCGACGACCTCGGCCAGCTCGACCCCGACCTGCAGGAGTAGGGCCGAGCAGTCACTTGTGAACCCTTGAGCGGTCACTTTCGAACCCGGCGGTGGGTCGAAAGTGACCGGTCGGTGGTTCAGAAGTGACCACTCGGCCGGCGGCGCCGTTCAGGTTCCTCTCGGGAAGGTGTGGCACCGTCGAGGGCTGCGTCGGGCGGCTGCCCGGCGCCCTCGATCGGAAGGACCCCCCGTGAAGCACGCTCTCGCCCCCCTCGCGGTGCTCGTCGCCCTGACGGCCACCGCCTGCGGCTCCGACGACGAGACGAACGACGCGGCCGCCGAGCCCACGACGTCGTCGTCGGCCTCGGCCGGCGGCGAGCCGGGCAGCGACGCCGCGTTCTGCACCGCGCTCGTCGGCAACGGCGCCCTGGAGGACGGCTCGGACGTCGAGCAGCTCGAGGCCGGCCTGACCGCCAGCGGCATCCCGGACGACGCTCCGCAGGACGCCGCGAAGGGCTTCGACGTCTACCTCGACATCCTCGCCGACATCGACGCCGACGCCAGCGCCGAGGACCTCGCGGCCATGGACGACTTCGACCTCTCCAAGGCCCAGCAGGACCAGATGAACGCGCTGGTGCAGTACGCCGGCGCGACCTGCGCCGAGACCGGCACCGAGGGCGGTGCCGAGGACGGCACCGGCGAGGAGTCGGCGCCCGCCGAGGAGCAGGACGGCTCCTCCGAGCAGTGAGCAGCGGCCCCTGCTAGACGACCTGGGGCGGTCGGCCGGTCTCGCTGACCATCGGCCGGCCGGCCGCCTGCCAGTCGAGCATCCCGCCGTCGAGGTTGACCACGTCGTGGCCCTGCTGGCCCAGCCACGCCACGGCCTGGGCCGAGCGGCCCCCGATGCGGCACACGACCAGCACCTGGGCGTCGGGCACCTCCCCGACGCGGGCCCCGAGCTCGCCGAGCGGGATGTGCACGGCGCCGTCGATGTGGCCGTGCTCCCACTCCGCGGGTTCGCGGACGTCGAGCACCACGAGGTCGTCGGGCACCGGGTCGGGCACGCCGTCGACGTGGACGGTCGGGATCGTGGTCATGGGTTCCTCCCCTGGACGACCCGTCCATCCTAGGGCCGCCGGCGGACCTGCGCGCCCGTAGTCTCCTCGCGTGAGCCGACCCGCTGGCGACGTCATCGCGCTGCGCGCGGCCGCGCGGGTGTGGTTCGCGATCTCGCTGCAGACCTTCGGCGGTCCCGCCGGCCAGATCGCGGTCATGCAGCGGGTGCTCGTCGAGGAGACCCGCTGGATCGGCCAGCAGCGCTTCCTCTTCGCGCTGTCCTACTGCACCCTGCTGCCAGGTCCCGAGGCCCAGCAGCTCGCGACGTACGTCGGGTGGCTGCTCAACGGCGTGCGCGGGGCGCTGGTCGCGGGCGTGCTGTTCATCCTGCCCGGGGTCGTGGCGCTGCTGGTGCTCTCCGGCGTCTACGTGACGTACGGCGAGACCACGCTGGTGCAGGCGCTGTTCCTGGGGCTGGCGCCCGCGGTGATCGCGATCGTCGCGCAGGCGGTGGTGCGGGTGGCCCGCCGGGCGCTGGTGCACCGCTCGCTGCTCGGTGTGGCGGTGGCCTCCTTCGCCGCGCTCGCCCTGCTCGGCGTGCCCTTCCCCGCGGTGGTGGCCCTGGCCGGGCTCGGCGGGTGGCTGCTCTCGCGGGTGCTGCCCGGTCTCGCCCGGCCGGCGACGACCGCGGCCGGGGGCGGCCCGCCGCCGCTCATCGCCGACGACGCGCTGCACAGCGAGCCGCCGGGGGCGCGCCGCTCGGGCCTGGTCCTGGCCGTGGGCCTGACCCTGTGGGCGGCCCCGGTGGTGGCGGCGGCGCTGCTGCTGGGCCGCTCGAGCATCCTGGTCGACCAGGGCCTGTTCTTCTCCGGCGCGGCGCTGGTCACGTTCGGCGGTGCCTACGCCGTGCTGGCCTACGTCGCGCAGCAGGCCGTGGAGGTCTACGGCTGGCTGGGGCCCGGCGAGATGGTGCGCGGCCTGGCGCTCGCCGAGACCACGCCGGGGCCGCTGGTGATGGTCGTGCAGTTCGTCGCCTTCGTCGGCGCCTACCGCGCCCCGGGCCCGCTGGACCCGTGGGTGGCGGCGGTGCTGGCCGCGCTGCTGACCACCTGGGTCACCTTCGTGCCCTGCTTCCTCTTCATCCTCCTCGGGGCGCCGTACGTCGAGCGGTTGCGCGGCAACCGCGCCCTGGCCGGCGCGCTGGCCGGGATCACCGCAGCCGTGGTCGGGGTGATCGCCCACCTGGGCCTCTACTTCGCGCTGCACACGCTGGTGCGCAGCACCGGGACGGCCGGCTGGGGGCCGTTCTCGGTCGAGTACCCGCTGCTCGACACGGTGCGCTGGCCAGCGCTCGCCGTGGCCCTGCTCGCCGCGGTGCTGGTGCTGCGGCTCGACTGGCCGGTGCTGCGGGTGCTGGGCGTGTGCGCGGCGGCGGGCGTGGTGCTCGGGCTCAGCGTCGGGGTCGGGTAGCCGCTGCCGCACCTCACCGCTATCATCGGCGCATGACGATGATGAACGCGGGTCCGTGCGCGTCGCTCGGCTCCGCCGCCGCCCTCTTCCACGGTTTCTCCGACCCCTCCCGCCTCGCCATCCTGCGCCGGCTGGCGCAGGGCGAGCAGCGGGTCACCGACCTGGTCTCCCATCTTGGCCTGGCGCAGTCCACGGTCTCGCAGCACCTGGCCTGCCTGCGCGGCTGCGGGCTCGTCGACTCGCGACCCCAGGGGCGGGCCTCGGTGTGGTCCCTGGCCCACGGCGCGGAGCTCGACGACCTGTGGGTCGCCGCCGAGCGCCTGCTGGCCGCCACCGGCGAGGCGGTCGCGCTGTGCCCCGCGTCGGCGCCCGCCACGCCCGTGGCGACCCCCGTGTCCGGGCAGGGGAGCGGGCAGGTGGCCGGGCAGGTGGCCGGGTGAGCGCCGCGACGCACCCCGCCGGCGCGCACGGCGCCGCGGCGCCGACGCCCGAGCAGCGGGTCCGGCTGGGCCGCCGCGCCCAGCAGCTGGCGGCGGTCTCGGTGGTCTACAACTGCGTCGAGGCGGTCGTGGCGATCGCCGCCGGGATGGTGGCCGGCTCCGTGGCCCTGGTCGGCTTCGGCCTCGACTCCCTCGTCGAGGTGTCGTCGGGGCTGATCATCCTGTGGCAGTTCCGCCACGCCCTGCCCGAGTCGCGCGAGCGGGTGGCGCTGCGGCTGATGGCGATCTCCTTCTTCGCGCTCGCCGGCTACGTGACCTGGGAGTCGCTGCGCGCCCTGGTCGGCCCCCACGAGCCAGACACCTCGACGGTCGGCATCGTGCTCGCGTCGCTGTCGCTGGCCGTGATGCCGTTCCTGTCGTGGGCGCAGCGGCGTACCGGCCGGGCGCTCGGCTCGGGAGCCGTGGTGGCCGACTCCACCCAGACCCTGCTGTGCACCTACCTGTCGGCGGTGCTGCTGCTCGGGCTGGTCCTCAACGCGACGCTCGGCTGGTCGTGGGCCGACCCGGTCGCGGGCCTGGTCATTGCCGCGGTGGCCGCGCGCGAGGGCCTCGAGGCCTGGCGCGGCGAGGCCTGCGGGTGCGCACCGGCGCCGGGGGAGCCGGGCTGCTCCTGACCGGCCCGGCCCGCGGTCACTTCAGCAGCTTGCTCATCCGGCGGTCGGCCAGCGGTTTGCCGCCGGTCTGGCAGGTGGGGCAGTACTGCAGGCTGGAGTCGGCGAAGGAGACCTCGCGCACGACGTCGCCGCAGACCGGGCAGGCCTCGCCGGTGCGGCCGTGCACCGCGAGGTGGGTCTTCTTCTCGCCCTTCAGCTCGCTGGCCGCCAGCCCGCGGGAGCGGTCGACGGCGGCGCCGAGAGTCGCGCGCAGGGCGTCGTAGAGCACCGTCAGCTCGTCGTCGTCGAGCGAGGAGGCCGGCTTGTACGGCGACATCCGCGCCGCGTGCAGGATCTCGTCGGAGTAGGCGTTGCCGATCCCGGCGATGGTGCCCTGGTGGCGCAGCACCCCCTTGAGCTGCTTGCGGCCCTCGGCCTGCAGGATCTCGCCGAGCCGCTCGCGGGTGAAGTCGTCGGTCAGCGGGTCGGGGCCCAGGCTGGCGATGCCGGGCACGTCGAGCGGGTCGCGCACGACGTACATCGCCAGGCTCTTGCGGGTGCCGGCCTCGGTGACGTCGAGGCCGGTCTCGTCGTCGAGCACGATGCGGGCCGCGATCGTCGACTTCGGGCTCGGCTTGGGCGGGGTCGCGGGCACCTCGTCGCGCCAGCGCACCCAGCCGGCGCGGGCCAGGTGCATCACCAGGTGGGTGCCGGAGAGGTCGATGTCGAGGAACTTGCCGTGCCGGGTGACCCCGTCGACCAGCACGCCCTCGAGCGCGGTCAGGGGCGGGTCGAAGGTCTTGAGCGCGCTGAACTGGGCCAGGTGCACCTTCGTGACCGCTCGCCCCTGCAGCCGGCCCCCCAGGTCGAGGGCCAGCGCCTCCACCTCGGGCAGCTCCGGCACGGGCCCACTCTAGGCCGCGGGCCGTGCCCCTGGGGGTGACTCCGGGGCCACGCGCGGGCGCAGGACCCGGCGCCGATCGGCGCTACGACTCGCTAGCGATGTATGCCGCCGGCGCTAGAGATCCCGATACCGTCCGATCGTGGACCCCGTGCGCAACCCCTACGCCCCCGGCGCCGGCCAGCGCCCGCCCGAGCTGGCCGGGCGCGACGAGCAGCTGCGCGCCTTCGACGTCGTGCTGGAGCGGGTCGCGCGCGGGCGCCCCGAGCGCTCGCTGGTGCTGACCGGGCTGCGCGGCGTCGGCAAGACGGTGCTGCTCAACGCGCTGCGCTCGGCCGCCGTACGCCGCGGCTGGGGCACCGGCAAGCTCGAGGCGCGCCCCGAGCAGGGGCTGCGCCGCCCGCTCTCCAGCGCGCTGCACCAGGCGATCCGCGAGCTCGGGCACCCCGAGCAGGACCAGGTCGACCAGGTGCTGGGGGTGCTGCGCGCCTTCGCGCAGCGCGAGGCCGGCGCCGACGCCAAGCTCAAGGACCGGTGGAGCCCGGGCATCGACGTGCCGGCCGCCCGCGGTCGCGCCGACTCCGGCGACATCGAGATCGACCTCGTCGAGCTGCTCACCGACGTCGGGGGGCTGGCCTCCGACGTCGGCAAGGGCGTGGGCGTCTTCATCGACGAGATGCAGGACCTCGGCCCCGCCGACGTCTCGGCGCTCTGCGCGGCCTGCCACGAGATCAGCCAGTCGGGGCTGCCGGTGATCGTCGTGGGCGCCGGCCTGCCGCACCTGCCGGCGGTGCTCAGCGCCAGCAAGTCCTACTCCGAGCGGCTCTTCAGCTACCAGCGCATCGACCGGCTCTCCCGCGACGCCGCCGACCGGGCGCTGTGCGCCCCGGCCGCCGAGGAGGACGCCGAGTTCACCGACGACGGCCTGGCCGCGATGTACGCCGCGACCGGCGGCTACCCCTACTTCATCCAGGCCTACGGCAAGGCGGTCTGGGACCACGCCCCGCGCTCGCCCATCAGCGCCGACGACGTGGCCGTCGCGGCCCCCGAGGCCGAGCGCGAGCTGGCGGTGGGCTTCTTCGGCTCGCGCTACGAGCGCGCCACCCCGGGGGAGCGCGACTACCTCTGCGCGATGGCCGACGCGGCCGCCGACCGGGGCGAGGACCCGGTGGGCGCGGTGGCCACCGCCGACGTCGCCGCCGTGCTCGGCAAGAAGCCCCAGTCGCTGTCGCCCGCGCGCGATGCGCTGCTCAAGAAGGGCCTGATCTACTCCGGCGAGCGAGGCCGGATCGCCTTCACCGTCCCCCACTTCGGCCGCTACCTGCGCGACCACGCCGACCCGGCGTGAATCTCGCGCCGACCCGGCGCAGATCTCGCGCCGACCCGGCGCAAATCTCGCGCCGACCCGGCGCAAACCTCGCGCCGACCCGGCGCACACCTCCGTACCGGCTCAGGACGGCCCGCACTCGACCGCTCGGTGGTGCGAAACTGACCGGTCGGTGGTGCAGAAGTGACCGCTCGGCCGGCCCCACCCGCGCACCCCTCGGGGGGAGTGGCGGGGTACGCCGCCGTGGCAGCGTCGGAGGCATGAGCAGCCACGACCCCACGTCCGAGGCCATGGGCCCCACCGACGACGCGCGGCGCCACGAGCCCGAGCGGGGCCCGGGCCTCGCCGACCAGGAGGCAGAGCCGACCGTGGCGCTGCAGCGGGTGCTGCGCAGCGTCGGGGAGGAGCTCGCGGGACGCCCCGAGGAGGAGGTGCTGGCCGAGCTGCGGCGCCGGCTGCCCGAGGACTCCCGACCCCCGGAGGCCAACCTGCGCGCCGCGGCGACCGCGATCGCGGAGGGGCGGCACGAGGACGGCAGCCGCTGAGGTGCTCGCCCGGGCGGGCGAGGTGCGCGATGATCGCCGCATGAGGCCGCAGGTCCTTGCCCACCGCGGCGCGAGCCACGACCACGCCGAGCACACGCTGGGGGCCTACATCGCCGCGCTCGACGACGGCGCCCAGGGGCTCGAGTGCGACGTCCGGCTGACCGCTGACGGCCACCTGGTGTGCGTGCACGACCGCGACCTGCGGCGTACGGCGGCCACCCGCGGCACCGTGTCGACGATGGACCTCGCCGACCTCTCCGAGCTCGACTTCGCCACCTGGAAGCACCCCTGGGCCGAGCTCGACGACGAGCGCCCCGACGTCGACGAGGAGCACGGCAAGGTGCTCACCCTGCGCAAGCTCTTCGAGGTCGCGGCCGACTACGACCGCCGCGTCGAGCTCGCGGTCGAGACCAAGCACCCCACCAGGTACGGCGGCCTGGTCGAGCAGCGCGTCGTCGAGCTGCTCTCCGACTTCGGCTGGACCGGGCCGGACAGCCCGGCCCGGGTGATGAGCTTCTCGTGGCAGGCGCTGCGCCGGGTACGCCGCCGCGCCCCCGACGTGCGGGTGGTCCAGCTCGTCGACCAGATGGGGGCCTGGCCGCTGGTGCGCCGCAGCGTGGGCCGCGACTGGATCCTCGGCCCCGGGGTGCAGGAGCTGCGCGAGCACCCGCGCACCGCCCGGCGGATCGCCGACAGCGGCCACGAGATCCACGTGTGGACCGTCAACACCCGCGCCGACCTCGAGCTGTGCCTGGAGCTGGGGGTCAGCGCGGTGATCAGCGACCGGCCGGCGTACGTGCTCGAGCTGCTCGACGACCTCGGGGTCCACTAGCCGCCCGCGGGCCCGGTAGGTTCACGCCCATGGCGAAGAAGTCCCGCACCAAGGCCCGCGACCAGCGCACCACCGACTCCACCCCCGGCGAGGTCGGCCCGCGCCAGCCCTGCCCGTGCGGGTCGGGCAAGCGCTACAAGGCCTGCCACGGCGCCCCCGGCGGCGGCGCCGACGCGTTCGTGAACCGTCCCTTCGAGGGCCTGCCCTCCGAGTGCGACATCATCGCGCTGCGCGAGCTGGTGCCGGCCGGCACCGCCCCGCTCACCCTCGCGTCCTCGGTCGAGGGCTCCGACCGCACCGTCACCCTGTGCTCGCTGCTGCCGATGGCGGCGCCGGCGATGGTGCGCGAGAGCGGCGAGATCTGGCTGGGCCTGCAGGTCCAGCACTCCTTCGGCGACCCCGCCCGCGACCTCGGCGCGGTGCTGACCAAGGCGCTCGCGGCCGCGGAGGCCGGCGAGACCGGCGTCGTGGGTCTCACCGACGCCCCCGGCCAGGGCCCGCGCCTGCAGGACCTGGTCACCGGCGACTCGCTCGACGTCACCGTGCACGAGGGCTTCGACTACTGGATCGCCGACGTCGAGGACAAGGACTCGATGGCCGGTGCCCTCGACCAGGCCAACGAGGCGGCCTACCCGACCGCCCGCCTGACCCAGGTCGAGGCGGCCTACTGGACCAACGTCGGCACCAAGGAGCACCTGCGCTGGGTGATGCCCGAGCCCGAGGACCAGCTCCTCGACGCGCTGGCCCGGCTGCATGCCTCCGGCAAGGACGACATCGCCCCCGGCTCGCGCCTGGTCGGCATGTTCCGCGCCCACGGCCTGCTGGCGCCGGTCTGGGACCTGCCGGTCGGCACCGGCCCGGAGGCGCTGGAGGACCCGGCCGCGCAGTTCGCCGCCGACCTGGCCGCCGCGCTGGCCGACGAGTCGCCGCTCACCGCCGAGGAGCGCTCGGCCCGCAACGGCCTGGCCAACCGCCAGGTCACCATCCGCTGAGCGCGGCCGAGCACCCCTAGGCGCGGCGCAGCACCCACGGCTGCAGCCGCGAGTAGCCCTTGACCGACGCCCGCTGCGGGCGCCGGAACGTGTACGACGCCTGCTCGCGCTCGGCCTCGAGCGCGGCCAGGTGCTCGTGCGCGCTGTCGTCCACGAGCACCGTGCCGGGCCGGGCCAGCGAGGTGAGCCGCGCCGCGATGTTGACGGTGGGGCCGAGCACGTCGCCCAGGCGCAGCACCACGTCGCCGTGGGCGATGCCGGCGCGGACCGCGGGGAACGCGTCGTCGGGGTCGGCGCCGCGACGCGTCATCTCGAGCGCGATCTCGGCGGCGGTGGCCACGTCGTCGGCCACCAGCAGCACCTCGTCGCCGATGTTCTTGATGACGCGGCCGCCGTGCTCGACCACGATGCTGCTCGAGACGTGCTCGAACTCCTCGATCCAGGCCACCAGCTCGGCCTCGCGCAACGACTTCGACCGCGAGGTGAAGCCGACGATGTCGACGAAGCAGACCGCCTGCACGAGCACCGGCTCCCCGGGCCGACCGGCCTCGCCCGGCTGACCGCTCAGCGCCAGCAGCCGGCTCGACGCGCCGGCCAGGTGCCGCTTCCAGGCGTAGGCCTGCAGCTGCTCGACGCGCGGCAGCACCTCGGCGGTGAGGGCCGCCATCGCCTCCACCGGGTCGACGTCCGACTGGCCCGCCTCCCCGGCCCGCTCGGCGTGCTCGGCGGCGACCCGCGCCAGCAGCGTGGTCTGCCACTCCGCGAGGCGGGCGAAGGAGCGGCCCCAGGTGCGCACCAGCGCGGCCTGGGAGTCGTCGCCGAGGATGCCGAGGCCGGTCAGCTCGGCGCTGAGCCGCAGCGCCTCGACGTCGGCCTCGGTGAAGGCGACGTCGTCGTCGGCGGTCTCGGCGAAGCCCAGGAGCCGCCACAGCTCACGGGCCAGCTCGAGGGGCACGCCCGCCCGGGCGCTGACCTCGCGCCGGGTCAGGTGCGGGGCGTGCCCCAGCAGCAGCTCCTCGACGCGGTCGGCCGAGACGCCGGGCTCCGACGCCTCCACGCGACGTACCGCCGGCTCAGGGGTGCTTGGCGCGGTCGGCCTCGAACCGTTCGCGGGCGACGTTCTCGAGGGCCTCGCCGAAGCTGGGCATCTCGACGGCGAGGCGGTTGAGCGCCTCTGCGGTGAAGTGGATCAGCTCGAGCGGGCTGAGCGCGACCACGCTGGCGGTGCGCAGCGAGTGGTTGACGATCGCGGCCTCGCCCATGATGTCGCCGGGGCCGAGCTGGGCGATCTCCTCGCCGTGCTGACGGACCGACACGGAGCCCGACAAGATGATGTAGGCCTTGTCGGCGCCGGTGCGCTCGGAGATGGGCGCCCACCCCTCGGGCAGCGTCACGCGGGTGCCGGCCGAGGAGATCTTGGCGATCTCCTCGGGTGTGAACGCGCTGAAGAACGAGCTGGCCATGGGGACGACCTTTCGGGGGTTCGGGGGTGCTCCCGCGGCGATCCTCGCGGACCGGTCACGGGCTGGCAAGCACCCGTCGGGCGGGTCACAGGGTCAGGAGGCGCCGCCGCGGGGGAACTGGCGCCGGCTCGGCGGGGAACTGGCGCCGGCTCGGCCGGGAAGTGGCGCCGGTTCGGCGGGGAACTGGCGCCGGGTCGGCGTACGGGCGGGTCAGAGCGGGTCGCGCACGATCGGGCAGCTCATGCAGCGCGGCCCGCCGCGGCCCGAGCCCAGCTCGGAGCCGGCGATCCGCACGACCTCGATGCCGGCCTCCTCGAGCCGGTCGTTGGTCTCGTCGTTGCGCTCGTAGGCGACGGCCACCCGCGGCGCGAGGGCCAGGGTGTTGTTGCCGTCGTCCCACTGCTCGCGCTCGGCGGTGACCGGGTCGAGGCCGGTGTCGATGTGGTGCAGCTGGTCGATGCCCATCGCCTTGGCGGCCGCGACCAGGAACGGCTCGGCGCCCGAGACCTCCAGGCGCAGCGTCGACTCGTCGTCGGTGTCCTCGGCGAGGGTGACGGTGTAGGCCTGCAGCGAGTCGGCGACGTTGGGGTACATCACGACCTTGTCGACGTCGACCAGGGTGCAGATCGTGTCGAGGTGCATGGTGGCGCGCTCCTGGGTGATCGGCACCGCCAGGACCGTGCGCGCGAGGCCCGCGTGGAAGACCTGGCGCGCGAAGCGCTCGACGCCCGCGGGGGTGGTGCGCTCGCCGACGCCCACGGCGATGACGCCGGGGGCCAGCAGCAGCACGTCGCCGCCCTCGACGTGCTCGGAGTGCCAGCCGTGGATCTTGCGGGTGCCGCGGAAGCGAGGGTGGTCGGTGTAGATCAGCTCGGTCAGCTGGGTCTCGCGGGTGCGCGCGGGCATCGCCAGCGAGGTCACCGCCACCCGGTCGCGCACCCACACGCTGGAGTCGCGGGTGAAGAGCAGGTTGGGCAGCGGGTCGACCAGGAAGTCGTAGGGCGAGAGCAGCGAGGTCACCAGGCCGTGGCCGCCGCGCACCTCGTCGTTGCGGATGCCCGCGGTCAGGTACGACGTGAGCTCCTCGGGGCTGGCGTCGTGCAGGAAGCCGGCCAGGTAGCTGCGCAGCGTGTCGCCCAGGTGCAGCCCCGAGAGGGCCGCGGTGACGGCGTGGTTGCGCGCCATCTGGTCCTGCAGCGTCTCGGTGAGCAGCTCGGTCAGGTAGAGCACCTCGACGTCGCGGGCGCGCAGCGCCTCGGCGAACGCGTCGTGCTCCTCCTGGGCGCGCGCCACCCACGGGATGCCGTCGAAGAGCAGGCGGTCGTTGTTGCGCGGGGTGAGCCGCTTGAGCTCGTTGCCGGGGCGGTGCAGCATCACCGTGCGCAGCCGGCCGACCTCGCTGTCGGCGCCGTGCTGGGGCTGGGCAGCGCTGTGGTCGGCGCTGTGGTCGGCGCTCGGGCTGGCAGTCATGGGCGACACCCTAGTGCCGCCGCCCGGGTGGGTGTCAGGCCAGCAGCTCGTACGTCGTCAGGGTGGCCAGGGCCAGGCAGACGGTGGCGCCGCCCCACATCAGCACGTGCACCGGCACCCGCCGGGTCAGCGCCCGCCCGACGAGCACGGCGAGGGCGCTGACGCTCAGCAGGGCGGCGAGCGCGCCGACGAAGACGGGGAGCACGGCGTCGAAGCGGGCCACCAGGGTGATCGTGAGCAGCTGTGACAGGTCGCCCCACTCGGCGGCGAAGAGCACCAGGAACGACGCGAGCACCGCGCGCCACCCGGTCGCCGGAGCGGCGCGCTCGAGGATCTCGGCGCCCTCCTCCTCGTCCTGCGCCTGGTGGCCGGCGCGGGCCTGGCGGGCCTCGCGCGCCAGCAGCGCGGCGCCGACGAGGAACATGGCCGCGGCCAGCCCCCGCACCAGGTCGTCGGGCAGGAACGAGACCGCGCGGCCCAGCAGCACCGCGACCCCGGTCTGCACGGTGAAGGCGAGGCCGACCCCGAGCCAGACCAGCAGCGGCCGGTAGCGGGTGCTGAGCACCAGCGTGGCCAGGAAGGTCTTGTCGGGCAGCTCGACCAGGAAGATCGTGCCGAAGGTGATGAGCAGGGCGCTCAGCTCCACGCTGTGTCCTCAGGGATCGGGGTGTCGCTCGTCGAGCAGGTCGTGGGCCAGCGCCTGCGCCTGCGCGAGGACCGCTCGCGCCGGGCGCCCCGTGGCCCGCGCCGCCGCGGCGACGTCGTCCCACTCGGGCTGGGCGGTGATCCTACGACCGGCGTGCTGCGCGACCTTGACCCGCACCCGGGTCCCGTCGACCTGCACCTCGACGACCTCCCGCGGCAGCGGGCGCTTGGTGACGGGGTGCTCGCGCAGGCCGATGGTGGTGGTCTCGGCGACGACCACCGCCCGCACCCGCTCGGCCAGCTCGGGGCGCACCAGCACCGACAGCGTGTGGGCGGGCCTGCCCTTCTTCATCACGATCGGCGTCAGCCACGCGTCGGCCGCGCCCACCTCGAGCAGCGCCGCCAGCACCCCGGGCCACAGCCGCGGGTCGAGGTCGTCGACGTTGGCCTCGACGACCAGCTCGGTGGAGGGGTCGCTGCTGGTGTCGGAGGGGTCGGTAGAGGGGTGGGCGGAGGGCCCCGTGGGGACGCCGGGCCCGGTCAGCAGCCGGACGACGTTGGGATGGGTGGCGGGGTCGCGGCCACCCGCGCCGACCCCCACGGCCTCGACGCCCATCGCGGGCTGCGGGCCCCAGGTGTCGGCGAGGCTGACCAGCAGGGCCGCACCGGTGGGGGTGCACAGCTCGGCGGGCGGCGCCCCGGGCGGGCCGGCGTACGACGGGACCCCGCGCAGCAGCTCGACGACCGCCGGCACCGGCACCGGCAGCGACCCGTGGGCGGCGCCGACGCGCCCCGAGCCGACCGCGACCGGGCTGACCACGACCGGGCCCTCGTGGCGCCGGCGCAGGTGGTCGAGGCCGGCGCAGACCCCGACCACGTCGGCGATGGCGTCGAGCGCGCCGACCTCGTGGAAGGTCACGTCGTCGGGGGAGTGGCCGTGCACGGCGCCCTCGGCTGTGGCCAGCCGGGCGAAGACGCCCAGCGCGGCGACCCGCACCGGCTCGGCGAGGTCGGCGGCGACCAGGAGGCGGCGTACGTCGCGCCAGCTGCGGTGCGTGGAGGAGCCGGCGACCTCGACGTGGCAGCGGGTGGCCGCCAGCCCGGCGCGCCGCACCTCCTCGACGCGGAGGGTGACCGGCTCGGGGGAGGCGGCCTCGACGGCGCCCCGGAGCACCTCGAGCGGCACGCCCGCGCCGAGCAGGGCGCCGAGCAGCATGTCGCCGCTGGCGCCGGCGGTGGCGTCGACCCAGGTGGTCACCGGGGGTCCCCTGGGCTGCGGGGAGCGCTCTGCCGGGCGATCCGGGCGGCGAGGACGCCGGCGCCGTAGCCGTTGTCGATGTTGACCACGCCGATGCCGGGGGCACAGCTGTTGAGCATGCCGAGCAGCGCCGAGACCCCGCCGAGCGAGGCGCCGTAGCCGATGCTGGTGGGCACCGCGACCAGCGGCACGCCCACCAGGCCGCCCACGACCGAGGGCAGTGCGCCCTCCATGCCGGCCACGACCACGAGCGCGTCGGCCGCGGCCAGCTCGTCGCGCACCGCGAGCAGCCGGTGCAGCCCGGCGACGCCGACGTCGTCGATGCGCGCGACCCCGGCCCCGTGGGCGGTCACGCTCAGCGCCGCCTCGGCGGCCACCGGCGCGTCGGAGGTGCCGGCGGCGACGACCAACACCCGGCCCCGCGGGGCGGGGGGCGGGCCGAGGGTCGCGGCGCGGGCCACCTCGTCGACGTGGGCGTCGGGCAGCTCGCCGGCCACCAGCTCGAGCGCCTCGGGGCCGAGCCGGGTCGCGAACACCATCCGGTCGGGGTGGCGCTCGTGCAGGGTGCGCAGCAGCGCGACCACCTGCTCGGGGCGCTTGCCCTGGCCCAGCACCACCTCCGGGTCGCCGGTGCGGGCGGCGCGGTCGACGTCGACGCGCGCGAAGCCCAGGTCGTGGGTGCGAGGATCGGTCGGGTCCACGGCGACGAACCTACTCGTCGGGCGCCCCGTCGTGTTGATGCAGATTTCACGTACCCAGGTTTGCTTCGTGGGCCCGAGGGTAAGGACCTCGAGAGGAACGACACGAGGACATGGGGGTCCGCGACGTGGAGATCGATCTTGAGCACGAGGTGAGCCGGGTCTCGGCCAGCCTGCTCGCCTTCGACCGGCTGGCGCACACGCTGACCTTCCGGCCCCGGGGCGCGAAGCCCGTCGAGATCGGCGTCGACGAGCAGACCCTGCGCAACTGGCTGCAGGGCGCCCTGCTGGCCGCCGACCAGCCGGCCAGCCACGCCTTCCCGCACGAGCGGGCCATCGAGCTGCTGGTGCGCCGGCTCCAGGAGCTCCACGAGGGCGGGCAGGACCCCTTCACCCCGTTCCGCGACCGGCTGCGCGCCGCGCTGACGCCGTCGCTGGGCTTCTCGTCGCGTTCCCGGCCGGTCGAGCTGGTCTCCTAGCGCCGGTCCGGCTGCTGCGCCTCAGTCGGCCCGGAACGGGTCGGCGGGGTAGGTGCCGAGCACCTTCACCTCGGTGGTGAAGAACGCCAGCTCCTCCAGCGCGCGCCGCAGCGGCGGGTCGTCGGGGTGCCCGTCGACCTCGGCGAGGAACTGGGTGGCGGTGAAGTGCCCGTCGACCATGTAGCTCTCGAGCTTGGTCATGTTGACGCCGTTGGTCGCGAAGCCGCCGAGCGCCTTGTAGAGCGCGGCCGGCAGGTTGCGCACGTTGAAGACGAACGTCGTCACCAGCGGCCCCGAGCCCGCCTCGGCCGGCTGCGCGTCGCGGGAGAGGACCACGAAGCGGGTGGTGTTGTGCTCCTCGTCCTCGACGTCCTCGGCGAGCACCTGCAGCCCGTAGATCCCGGCCGCCAGCGGCGGGGAGATGGCCGCCTGGGTGGGGTCGCCGGCCTCGGCGACCTCGCGCGCCGCGCCCGCGGTGTCGCCGGAGATCTGCGGCGACAGGCCGTGCTCGCGGATGATCCGGCGGCACTGGCCCAGGGCGTGCACGTGGCTGTGCACGGTGCGGATGGTGCCCAGGTCGGCGCCGGGCACCGCCATCAGGTGGAAGCGGATGCGCAGGAAGTGCTCGCCGATGATGTGCAGCGGCGAGCCGGGCAGGAAGTGGTGGATGTCGGCGACCCGGCCGGCGATCGAGTTGTCGATCGGGATCATCGCCAGCTCGGCCTCACCACCCTCGACGGCCGCGAAGACGTCCTCGAAGGAGGCGCACGCCAGCGCCTCCCACTCGGGGTAGTGCTCCTGGCACACGATGTGGGAGTTCGCTCCGGGTTCGCCCTGGTAGGCGATGCGTCGCACGGTCGGCACGCGGTGAGTCTAGGGTCGGCCGCGTGCTCGCCCTCGCCGTCGTCTCCCTGGTGGTCGCCCTGGCCGCCCTCGCCCTCGCCGCCGCCGCGCTGCGCCGTACGCCGACCGGGGTCGCGGGCGGCCCCGACGCCCTGCCCGAGGACGTCGTCGGGCTGCGCCAGGAGGTCGCGGCCCTGCGCGCCGAGGCGGTCGACGCGCTGCGCCACCTCGCGGTGGTGCGCTACGACGCGTTCGGCGACATGGGCGGGCACCTGTCGTGGTCGGTGGCGCTGCTCGACGACGGCGGCAACGGGATCGTGCTGACCTCGATCCACGGCCGCAGCGAGGCCCGCACCTACGCCAAGTCGGTGGCCGGCTGGACCTGCGAGCAGCAGCTCTCCCCCGAGGAGGAGGAGGCGATCGGGGCGGCCCGCCCCTGAGGCAGCCAACGCAGGGAGCCGCCGGAGCGTCAACGAATCGTTGACACGGGGGCGACTGTCAACCTAGTGTTGACGCATGTTCTCTTCCGTGCGTCACCTCCGGGTCGTCTGGACCCTCGGTACCGTCGCGGCCGGGGCCCTGCTGCTGGTCCTCGGCCTGCAGGTCGACGGATTCGTCGGCGGCATGGGCCAGGGCGCGGGCGGTGCCCTCGTCGTGCTCGGCCTCGTCGTGCTGGTCCAGCGCCTGCGGCGGCCCGCGGACGACGCTGATACCTGGCTGCCCAGCCGCGATGGCTGACGCCGACGGTGGCCAGCCCACGATGTCGGACGACACGTTGGGCGACACGTTGGGCGCGGCGATCCTGGGCGACCTGGCCCCCGAGGCCGGCCAGCAGGACCACCTCGCCATCGTGCGCCGCACGGCCCAGGCCGAGCAGGAGGTCCGCTCGCTGCTGCGTCAGGCGGTCGCGTCGGCGCGCGGTGCGGGCCACAGCTGGGCCGTGCTCGGCGCCGAGCTGGGGATGAGCAGGCAGGCCGCCCAGCAGCGCTTCGGGGAGCCACGCGACCAGGACGATGCCGAGACGACGGACGGCGGGCCGGGGAACGCGGAGGAGCGCTGGCTCGGGCCGGTGACCGCCTTCGACGAGATGGGCGAGCTGGCGCTGGCCGGGAGGCTGGGCTGGCGCACCGTCGGTGCGGGCGTGCTGCGCCACCGGGTGCGGCGCACCCCCACCCAGTGGGAGCACCGGCGGGTCGTGTGGACCGGCAGCGCCGCGCGCTTCGAGCGGGACGGGTGGGTGGTCGGCGTGCGTGCCTTCCCGTGGCTCTACCTGGTGCGCGACACCGGGCTGCCGGCCGAGCAGGCCCCGAGCAGCCCCTGACCGGCCCCCGCCCAACCCTAGGTCAGCGCGGCACACGGACCAGCAGCCGGCCGTGGATGCACTCCATCCGCAGCTCGCGGCCCGGGCCGATGGAGTCGCCGTCGAGCTGGCGCGGGGTCTCGTCCTTGGTGCGCACCACCACCGAGGCGCCGGTCTTGCGGTCGACCAGCTCGTCGGTGTGCTTGCGCTTGAGCAGCACCCGCCAGGCCAGCGGGATCCAGGCCAGGAAGTTGCGCGGGTGCAGGATCACCACGTCGAGCTGGCCGTCGTCGATCGTGGCGTCGGGCAGCAGCGGCATCCCGGCCTGCAGGAAGCCGACGTTGCCGACGACCACGGTGCGGGCGCGGTGGGTGGTGAACTCGGCCCCGTCGACCGAGACCTCGACCTTCATCGCCGGGAACATCAGCGACTTCAGCCCGCTGAGCACGTAGGCCAGCCAGCCGACCCGCTTCTTGATGTCCTCGTTGACGCCCTCCATGATCGCGGCGTCGAAGCCCATCCCGGCCATCACCATGAAGTGGGTGCCCTCGATGCCGTCGCCCTCGACGGCGACCATGTCGATGGCGCGGTCCTGCCCGGTCAGCGCGACGTCGATCGCGGCGCGCAGGTAGAGCGGGATGCCGAGGTTGCGGGCCAGCAGGTTGCCGGTGCCGGCGGGCACGATCCCGACCGGGATGCCGGTGCCGGCCAGCTCGGCGCACACCTCGCGCACGGTGCCGTCGCCGCCGCAGACCAGCACCATGTCGGCGCCGGCCACGGCCGCCTCGGCGGCCATCCCGGTGCCCGGGTCCTCGATCGTGGTCAGGTGCCACGTCGGCTCCGACCAGCCGGCCTCGCGCGCCATCGTGGAGACGGTGTGGCGGAAGGCGCCCTCGTCCTCGACCTTGATCGGGTTCAGCACGACCGCCAGGCACCGCTGCGTCGGGATCGCCTCGGGCAGCGGCTCGGCCTTGACCGCGTGGCTGCGCGGCAGCGGCGAGTAGAGCGCCAGCACCAGCAGGCCCACACCCACGCCGAGGAGCACCCCGGCGACCACGTCGGTGGCGTAGTGGCGCCCCAGCAGCACCCGGTCGAGCCCGGCCACGACGACCAGCAGCGCCGCGGCGACGTACACCAGGCGGCGGGTGCCGAGGCGGCGCACCAGCATGATCGCCAGCACCACCCCGACGGTGGCGTAGGCCGCCGTCGAGGAGGCGTGGCCCGACGGGAAGGCGTTGCTGCTCAGCGAGCCGGCCTCGAGCTGCCAGTCGGGCCGGTCGCGGGCCACCAGCAGCTTGAGGCCGGTGGTTGCCAGCGCGGTCAGCGACATCACGGCCACGGCGTACGCCGCGGCGCGGCGGTGCCCGCGCACGAACATCGCGACGGCCAGCAGCACCGTCAGGACGGTCATCGCGATCGTGCCCAGCGCGGTCTCCACGACCCGCAGCGGTCCCTGCAGCCAGTCGGCGTCGACGGCGTCCGCGGCCAGCGGCTCCCCGCGGCCGTCGAGGCCCGAGAGCGGGCCCCAGCCACCGGAGACGGCGAGCGCGAGCAGGGCGAAGACCGCGAAGCAGGCAGCAGCCCAGCTCAGCAGCACGTATCGGGAGCGGTCCAGCACGCCGACCAGTATGGGCGACGCCCGGGAGGCGGCTGTCCACAACGGGGGTGAGGCGCCGCTCGGCCCGGCGATAGCCTCTCCCCATGATCGATCCCCGCATCCTGCGCGACGACCCCGACCGCGTCCGAGCCTCGCTCGCCAAGCGCGGCCTGTCCGCCGAGGTGGTCGACCGCGCCCTGGCCGCCGACACCGCGCGCCGCGCCGCCATCGCGTCGTACGAGACCAAGCGGGCCGAGCAGAAGCAGCTCGGCAAGCAGATCCCGCAGGCCCAGGGCGAGGAGAAGCAGGCGCTGCTGGCGCAGACCAAGACCCTGGCCGCCGACGTGAAGGCCGCCGAGGCCGCCCAGGTCGAGGCCGAGGCGACCTGGCAGGAGGCGCTGTCCTCGATGCCGAACCTGACCTCGGAGGAGACCCCGCCCGGCGGCGAGGACGACTTCGTGGTGCTCGAGACGGTCGGGACGCCCCGCGACTTCGCCGCCGAGGGCTTCGAGCCGCGCGACCACATCGAGCTCGGCCGGATGCTGGGCGCCATCGACATCGAGCGCGGCGCCAAGGTCTCCGGCAGCCGCTTCTACTTCCTCACCGGCGTCGGCGCCCAGCTCGAGCTGGCGCTGGTCAACCTGGCGATGGAGCAGGCCCGCGCCGAGGGCTTCACCCAGGTGGTGCCGCCCTCGCTGGTGCGCCCGCGCGCCATGGAGGGCACCGGCTTCCTGGGCCAGGCCGCCGACGACGTCTACCGCATCGAGGGCGAGGACCTCTACCTCGTCGGCACCTCCGAGGTGCCGATGGCCGCCTACCACTCCGACGAGATCCTCGACGGCGCCGACCTGCCGCTGCGCTACGCCGCGTTCAGCCCCTGCTTCCGCAAGGAGGCCGGCTCGCACGGCAAGGACACCAAGGGCATCATCCGGGTGCACTGGTTCGACAAGGTCGAGATGTTCGTCTACACCACCCTCGAGGACGCCGAGGCCGAGCACCGGCGGCTGCTGGGCTGGGAGAAGGCCTTCCTCGACAAGCTCGAGCTGGCCTACCAGGTCATCGACGTGGCCGCCGGCGACCTGGGCCTCTCGGCGATCCGCAAGTTCGACTGCGAGGCGTGGATCCCCACCCAGGGCAAGTACCGCGAGCTGACCTCCACCTCGAACTGCACCGACTTCCAGACCCGTCGCCTCGACACCCGCGGGCGCTTCGCCACCGAGTCCGGCAGCGAGATGCGCCCGGTCGCCACCCTCAACGGCACCCTGTGCGCGATGACCCGCACGATCGTGGCGATCCTCGAGACCCACCAGCAGGCCGACGGCTCGGTGCGGGTGCCCGAGGCGCTGCAGCCGCACATGGGCGGGCTGAAGGTCCTCGAGCCGGTCGCGCGATGAGCGGGGCCTGGACCCCGCGCCTGGTCGCGCTCGACATCGACGGCACCCTGCTGCGCTGGATCGACGGCACCGGCACCTCCCACGAGGAGATCACCCCCGCGGTCCACGACGCCGTACGCCGCGCGCGCGAGGCGGGCACGCACGTCGTGCTCGCCTCGGGCCGCTCGCCCGACGGGATGACCGGTGTCGCCGACCTGCTGGGCCTGGCCACCGAGGAGTCCCCGGTGTGGGTGGTGGCCTCCAACGGGGCCGTGGTCTTCCGCTACCCGCCGATGCAGGTGGTGCACGAGGAGACCTTCGACGCCCGGGCCGCGGTGGCGGCGGTGCTGGCCGAGCACCCGCGGGCGCTGGTCGCGGTCGAGGAGCGCGGGGTCGGCTACCGGGTCAACCGGCACTTCCCGATGGGCGAGCTGTCCGGCGAGATGATCCTCAGCGACGTCGACGACATGGTCGCCGAGCCGGTCAGCCGCGTGATCATCCGCGACCCCGACGCCACCGTCGACGACTTCGTCGCGCTCGCCGGGCGGCTCGGGCTGCACGGCACCGACTACGTCGTGGGCTGGACCGCCTGGCTCGACCTGGCCCCGGTGGGGGTCTCCAAGGCCTCCGGGCTGGCGGCGGTCTGCGACGACCTGGGCGTCGACGCCGCCGACGTGCTGGCCATCGGCGACGGCCGCAACGACCTCGAGATGCTCGCGTGGGCCGGGCGGGGCGTGGCGATGGGGCAGGCGATCGAGGAGGTCCGCTCCGCCGCCGACGCGGTGACCGCGACCGTCGACGAGGACGGCGCGGCCGTCGAGATGTCCCGGTACTGGCCGGCATGAGCGGCCCCGCCGCGCCCCCGCTGGAGATCCGCACCGAGCGGCTGCTGCTGCCGGTGTGGAGCCCCGGCGAGGCCGCCGACATCGCCGCGGGCCGGCGGCGTCCCGAGTGGCACGCCGACTACCCGCAGGCCGACGACCGCGACGCCGCCACCCTCTACGTGCCGCACAGCGCCTGGAGCCCGCGCCACGTCGTGCGCGGCACCACCGTGCTCGGCTCGATCGGCTGCTTCGGCCCGCCCGCGCCGGCCGCCGACGACGTGCCCGAGGTCGAGGTCGGCTTCGGGCTCGTGGCGCAGGCCCGCGGCTGGGGCTTCGCCAGCGAGGCGCTCGCCGGGCTGGTGGCCGCCCTCGACGACGTCGGCGTGCGGGTGCGCGCCGCCGTGCGGCCCGACAACCGCGCCAGTCTGCGGGTGCTGGCCCGCTGCGGCTTCACCGGGCTGCGCGGCTCCGACGAGGACGGGCGCCTGGTGATGGTGCGCCCGCTGCCGGCGCTGCCGGTGCCGCCGGTGCCGCCGGTGTTGTCCGCGGGGGACTCGTGAGCAGGCTGCCCCGGCTGCCCCGGCTGGTCGCCACCGACCTCGACGGCACGCTGGTGCGCAGCGACGGCACCGTGTCGGCGTACACCCGCGAGGTGCTGCTCGAGCTCGACCGGCGCGACGTGCCGGTCGTCTTCGTCACCGGCCGCCCGCTGCGCTGGGCCGCCGACGTCTTCGAGCACGTGGGAGCCCACGGGCTGGCGATCATCTCGAACGGCGCGCTGGTCTGGGACGTCACCGGCGACCGGGCCGTGCTCGAGCGGCCGATCCAGCCCGACCTGGGGCTCGAGGTCTGCGCGGCGCTGCGCGCGGCCGTGCCCGGCACGGCGTACGCCGTCGAGACGATGCGGGGCATCGAGCTCGAGCCGGGCTTCATGGAGCGCTACCAGGTGCCCGACGCGGCGCGCCGCGCCCCGGTCGAGGAGCTCTTCGACGCGCCGGCGCTCAAGCTGCTGGCGCGCCACGAGGAGCTGGAGCCGCAGGAGTTCTGGGACGTCGCCGAGGAGGTCACCGGCGGGCGGCTGGTGGTGACCTGGTCGTCCTCGACGACCCTGCTCGAGATCAGCGGGCCGGAGGTCACCAAGGCCTCCACCCTCGAGCTGCTGTGCGCCGAGCGCGGCATCGAGGCCGCCGACGTGATCGCCTTCGGGGACATGCCCAACGACCTGCCGATGCTGGGCTGGGCCGGCACGTCGTACGCCATGGCCGACGCGCACCACACCGTCACCGCGGTCGCCGACCACGTCGCGCCGGGCCACGACGAGGACGGCGTGGCGCGGGTCCTGGCTGGTGTGTTCGACCTGTGATCTGGTCTCATGTCACCGTGCCGAGCCTCCGCCCCGTGACCCCGCGCCCCTCCGGGCCGGTCGGCGTGCTCGCCACCCTGCTGGTCGCGGTGCTGCTGGGCTCGGCCCTGCTGCTGGGCCTCGGGGCGCTGCTGGCCCCCGCCGGGGCGACGGGCGAGAAGTGCGACAGCGACACCACGGTCAGCTCGCAGGCGCGCCAGGCCGCGGCGGTCTTCACCGGCTCGGTCGTCTCCAGCAGCGCCGAGCGCCGCTCCGGCGGGCAGCGCGGCGTCGACCTGACCCACCAGGTCGCGGTCGACCTGGTCTACAAGGGCACCAGCCGCATCACCGACATCGAGGTCGAGGTGATGACGACCCGCAGCTCGGGCGGCTGCGACCTGGGGCGGCTCCAGGACGGGACGACGTACGTCTTCTTCGTCAGCGCCGACCCCGACACCGAGGGCGTCTTCGTCGCCGCCGGCGACAGCGGCACGGCCGCCAGCGACGCGGCGCTGCTGCGCGAGGTCGAGGACATCTTCCCCAACCCCAAGCCCCCGGTGGCCGCCGAGCCGCCCTCGGCCGAGTTCGAGCGCCTCGAGCTCGACGAGCCCACCCCGCTGACCCGCGCCCTGGCCCCCGGCGCCGCGCTGGTGCTCATCGGCACCCTGGGCCTGGTCCTGGCCCGCCGCCTCGGCCGCCACTGACCACACCCCGCCGACCCGGCGCAGATCTCACCCTGACCCGGCGCATACTTCGCGCTGACCCGGCGCAGATCTCACCCTGACCCGGCGCATTCTTCGCGCTGACCCGGCGCAGATCTCCCTCTGACCCGGCGCATTCTTCGCGCTGACCCGGCGCAGATCTCCTCGCGGAACTTTGAGCCGGCTCGACGCGAGATCCAGGCCGGGTCAGTGAGAGATATGGGACGGGTCGGCGCGAGATATGCGCCGGGTCGGCGCGGTGGCCGCGACAGGTCAGAGGTACATGCCGCCGGAGTCGCCGGGCTGGACGCCGGGGTCCCCGCCCTGGCCGGGCTGACCGGGCTGACCGGGGTGGCCGTGGCCGCCGGGACCGGCGGGCAGGCTGCGGCGCATCTGCTCGAACTGCGCCTTCGCGGCCATCTGCTGGGCGTAGATCGCGGTCTGGATGCCGTGGAAGAGCCCCTCGAGCCAGCCCACCAGCTGGGCCTGGGCGATGCGCAGCTCGCCCTCGCTGGGGATGCCGTCCTCGGTGAAGGGCAGGGAGAGCCGGTCGAGCTCCTCGACGAGCTCGGGGGCCAGGCCGTCCTCGAGCTCGGCGATCGAGGCCTGGTGGATGCCCTTGAGCCGCTGGCGGCTGGCCTCGTCGAGAGGAGCGGCCTTCACCTCCTCGAGCAGCTGCTTGATCATGCTGCCGATGCGCATCACCTTGGCGGGCTGCTCGACCAGCTCGGTGATGGAGCGCTCCCCGGCCTCGTCGTCGTCATCGTCCTGCGCGGTGGCCAGGTTGAGCGCAGAGGCCGGCATGGTGGCCAGGGGCTGGCCGTCGGGCCCGACGATCACGACGTGCTGCTCCTGCTCCCCGGCGGGAGCGCCGGTGCGCTCGGTCGGGGGCTGGTCCTGGGGCTGGTCCTGGGCGTCGGGCTCCTGGGTCATGGGCCCCAGCCTAGGAGGCGGCACCCGGCGGCGGTGCGGCCCTACAGGGTGAGCAGGATCTTGCCGGTGTGCGACCCCGAGCCCATCAGCTCGTGCGCCTCCCGCACCTGCTCGAGCGGCATCGTGCCGTGCACGACCGGGCGCACCGACCCGTCGGCGACCAGCGGCCACACGTGCTCGACGACCGCGGCGCAGATCGCTGACTTGTCCTCGACCGGGCGCGAGCGCAGCGAGGTGGCGATGACCGCGCCCCGCTTGCGCAGCAGCACGCCGAGGTCGAGCTCGGCCTTGGTGCCGCCCTGCATGCCGATGACCACGAGGCGTCCCTCGAGGGCGAGGGCGTCGACGTTGCGGGCCAGGTACTTGGCCCCCATGTTGTCGAGGACCACGTCGACACCGCCGTCGGTGCTCTCGCGCACCACCTCGACGAAGTCCTGCTTGCGGTAGTCGATGGCCACGTCGGCGCCGAGCTCGCGGCAGAACGCCAGCTTCTCCGGGGTGCCGCCGGTGGTGAGGACCCGGGCGCCCATCGCGTGGGCGAGCTGGATGGCGAAGGTCCCGATGCCGCCGGCGCCGCCGTGCACCAGCAGCGACTCGTCGGGGCGCAGGCCGGCCACCATGAACACGTTGGACCACACCGTCGCCGCCACCTCGGGCAGCGCCGCGGCCGTGACCAGGTCGACGCCCGCGGGCACCGGCATCACCTGCCCGGCCGGCACCACGACGTACGACGCGTAGCCGCCGCCGGCGAGCAGGCAGCAGACCTCGTCGCCCACCGTCCAGCCCTCGACGCCGTCGCCGAGCGCTGCGACGGTGCCGGAGCACTCCATGCCGATCACCTCGGAGGCGCCGGGCGGCGGCGGGTAGAAGCCCTGGCGCTGCAGGAGGTCGGCGCGGTTGAGGCCGGCCGCGGCCACCTCCACCAGCACCTCGCCCGGCCCGGGGGTCGGGTCGGGGAGCTCGGCCACGGACAGGATCTCGGGTCCGCCGGACCCGTCGGCGACGACAGCACGCATGGCCCCACCCTAGGGGCCGCGGCTACTCCTCCTCGCCCGCTCCCGCGCCCGACCCCGTACCGGCGTCCGGCTCGGGGTCGCGGCCCAGGAGGTCGTCGAGGTCCTCGATCTCGGTCAGCGGGTCGGCCGCCCCGTCGAGCTCGTCCTCGGCGTCGTCGGTGCCGTCGGTGCCGTCGATATCGTCAGCGGCCGCGGTCGCGGGCTGGTCCCACCCGTCGGCCAGCGCGCGGACCCGCTCGGCCAGCTCCTCGACCACCGCGGGGTCACCGCCCTTGGCGCCGGCGGCCAGGCCGAGCAGGTACGCCGACAGCGGGGCCGCCGGTCGGGTCACGGCGTGGGCGACGTCGCGGGCCAGGTCGAGCAGCAGCGTCTCGTCGACCTCGGCGTCGAGGTCGAGCGCGTCGCAGAGCTCGTCGATCCAGTCGTGCAGGTTCACGCCCACAGCCTCCCGACCCGAACCGCCCGGCGCAAGACCTCCTGGGTCGTGGTCCGCGTCGTGGGTGGAGTCGTGGGTCGGGTCGTGTGGCTGAGGACGCGTCCGGGCGCGTCCAGGGGCCACGACCCGGGCCACGACCCGGGCCACGACCCGGGCCACGACCTGGGGGCGGGGCGGGGCGGTGTCAGCCGTCGGCGAGGTCGCGCAGGTCGGCCCAGGTGTCGACGTCGCGGTGCTCGCGCCCGACCGAGGCCACCTCGGCGAGGTCGAGGCGGCCCAGCAGGCGGCGCAGGGCCATGCCGTGCTGCTCCTCCAGCGAGGGTCGTACGTCGTCGAGCCGGTCGAGCTGCACCACCAGCGCCAGCGCGTGGCGGCCGTCCGGCGCGACCAGCACCGCCCCGTCGCGCCCCGTCGCGGCGTCCCGCAGCCGGTCGAAGGTCGAAGGGCCCACATGGGGCATGTCGACGGCGAGCACGCCCAGGGTGCGGGTCGGGCGCAGCAGCGCGTCGCGGCCGGTCAGCAGCGCGGCCACCGGCCCGCCGTGGCGCGGGTCCTCGCGGGTGAAGGTGACCGGGCGGTGCGTGGGCACCGGGTCCCCGACCACGACGACCTCGGCGGCGTCCAGGCACGCGTCGAGTGCATGGGTCAGCAGGGTGCGGCCGTGCAGCTCCACGGAGGCCTTGTCGGCGCCGTCGAGGCGCACCGCGGTGCCTCCCGCGAGCACGACGGCGCTGAACGCGGCGGTCTCGCTCATGCCCACCAGGATGGCAGCACCGGCCGACGGTGGCAGGCTGGGTCCATGACCACGCTGCGCGTCGCCCTGGTCCAGGAGGCCTCCGACACCGACCCCGGGGCCAACCGTGCCCGCCTCGAGCAGCTGGTGCCCGAGGGGCACGACCTGGTGGTGCTGCCCGAGGCCTTCGCCCGCGACTTCGGCCCGGCCGGCTCCGACGTCAGCGCCGACGCAGAACCTGTCGACGGGCCGTTCGGCTCCGAGGTGGCCCGGGTCGCGCGGGAGCGGCGTACGACGGTCGTGGCGGGCATGTTCGAGACCGGACCCGACCCCGAGCGGCCGTGGAACACCCTGCTGGTGCGCGGCGCGGCGCAGGCGGAGTACCGCAAGATCCACCTCTACGACTCCTTCGGCTACCGGGAGTCCGACCGGCTCAGCGCCGGCGAGCCGACCCCGGCCGTCGTCGAGGTCGGCGGGGTCAAGGTCGGGCTGATGACCTGCTACGACCTGCGCTTCCCCGAGCTCGCCCGCCTGCTGGTCGACGCGGGCGCCGAGCTGCTGGTGGTCCCGGCGGCCTGGGTGGCCGGCGAGCGCAAGGTCGAGCACTGGCGCACCCTGCTGCGCGCCCGCGCCATCGAGAACACCGTGTACGTCGCCGCCGCCGGCCAGCCCGCGCCGCGCTACAGCGGCCACTCGATGCTGGTCGACCCCCTGGGCGACGTGCTCGCGGAGGCCGGCGACGAGGCCGGCCTGGTCGCGGGTGTGGTGGACCTCGCTCGGCTGGCCGAGGCGCGGCGCACCAACCCGTCGCTGGCCAACCGTCGGTTGTAGCCTTCCTCGTCGTGTCCCCAGCCGTCTCCACCCGCATCGCGCAGGCCAGCGACGCGGTCGACCGGTTGGCGGCCTCGCGCTGGCCCCTGGTCGCCTGGGCGGTCGCCGTCGTCGCCGGGCTCGCGGCCCTCGTGACCGGCGTGGTCGGGGTCGGCCCCGCGTGGCTGCCCGGCGCCGGTTCGGTCGCCGTCTCCGGTGCCTTCACCTGGGCCCTGGTGGCCCGTGCCGGAGGTCGCCCCGTCGTCTTCGGCACGCTCGCGGTGGCCGTGGGCGTGGCGGTGCTGGTCCTCGACGAGGACCGGCTGCGCACCGGCGCCGCGGTCTGGACCTGCGTGGTCTCCGCGGTGCTGGCCGTGATGGGCACCGTGCCTGCCCGGCGGCTGCGCCACGCCGCCCGCGAGGCGGTGCTGGCCACGGGCGTGGCGGCCGTGGGCGCCCTCGCGGTGGTCGGCTTCGAGCCCGTCATCAGCGTCGTCAGCTTCGAGTACGCGACCCTCGGCCTGGCCCTGCTGGCCGTCTTCGCGCTGGTCTTCCGCCTCGGCGCCGGCTTCCACGGCCTGGGCCGCCGGGGGCTGCTGATCGTGCTGGTCGGCGGCGCGGTGCTGCTGCTGACCCTGGCGTACGCCGAGCTGCTGCGGCGCTACGGGCCCGGCGAGGTGGTCACCGACCTCCTCGACGGGGTGCGCTGGTCGCGCGAGAACCTGGGTGCCTTCCCGCGCCCGATCGCCACCGTGCTGGGCGTGCCCGCGCTGGTGTGGGGCTGCCACATGCGGGCCCGTCGCCGACAGGGCTGGTGGGTCAGCGCCTTCGGCGTCGCCGCCACCGCCTCGGTGGCCAGCTCGATGATGAACCCGTCGGTGGCCCTGCTCGAGGTCGGTCTCTCCATCGTCTACGGCCTGGTCATCGGGCTGCTGATCGGTGCCGCGCTGATCCGCCTCGACCTGCGCCTGACCGGCCCCCGGGGGCGCCGGGCCCGCCGCGCCGAGGAGCGGGCCGCCGGTCGTCCCGAGCCGGCCCGCGGCCAGGCCCTGCTCTGAGACCACGACCCGGCGCAGGGCCAGCGCCGGGTCCACGGATCCGGCGTACCTGCCGGTAACGGTTAGGTTCGAGGGGTGGCTCGCGAACAGGTGACGCAGATCGTGGCGGAGATGGTGGCCAACGTGCTCGAGGTGGCCGTGGCCGCGGGGGAGGACGTCGAGGTCGGCGACACCGTGGTGCTGCTGGAGTCGATGAAGATGGAGATCCCCGTCATCGCCGAGCTCGCCGGCACCGTCGTGGCGATCAAGGTCGCCCCGGGCGACGTCGTCCAGGAGGGCGACCTGCTGCTCACCCTGACCCGCTGAGGTCCTGGCAGAGGGGGCGGGATTCGAACCCGCGGTAGGTCTCCCTACGACCGCTTTCAAGGCGGTTCCGATAGGCCACTCCGGCACCCCTCCGTGCCCGCGCCGCTGGCGGCGCGTGCCAGGTCACTCTAGAAGACCGCCACCGACCGCCCGGGTGGCGCCCCGCGCGCGGGGTGGTGTGGAATCGAGTCATGCCCGACGCGCCGCTCCCGACCCCCTACGACTACCGCTTCGCGCAGTCCTTCACGGTCCGCCTGGTCGGCCTCAGCGTCGTCGGTCTCGGGCTGGTCATGTTCGTCGGAACCGCGCTGGTCGCGATGACCGGGGTCAACGCCGACGTCCTGGTCGTGCTGCTGGTCCTGGCGCTGCTGGGCGTCTTCTGGCTGGGCTGGTGGCTGCGCAACCGCGCCTACGTCCTGCGCGCCGAGGAGGACGGGTACGTCGTGGGGCCGGTGCGCGGCGCCGGGGTCAAGCGTGCGCGGTGGAGCGAGGTCGTCGAGGCCGGGACCGCCCGGCGCCACGACATCGACTGCCTGGTGCTGGAGCTGGGTGAGGGGCGCAGCACCACGATCCCGGTGCAGGCGCTGGCCCTCGACCGCGAGCAGTTCGTGCGCGAGATGCAGCGTCGGCTGCGCGCCGGCCAGGGTCACCGGCCCCTCGGCTGAGCCGTCGCCACCCGGCCGCCGCGGTGCCCGACGCCCCTGATTGGTGGCGGGCGGCCCCGGCCTTGTAGCCTGTCGGCGCTGCCGGGAGGCGTCGCCTAGTCCGGTCTATGGCGCCCGCCTGCTAAGCGGGTTTGGGGCTACAACCCCATCGAGGGTTCAAATCCCTCCGCCTCCGCCAGCGGGCTTTAGACGAAAGTCTTTGGCCTAGCAGAGGAAAATAGTGAGAAAGCCGCTTCGTGGCCCCGAGAGGGGCTGCGGGGCGGCTTTCTTGCATGTCAGACGTGATCGTGTGCGTCTGTACGGGCGCATGCTCGTCCAGGGAGCGCCTCAGGGGTCGTAAACGACGACAACCCGCCCGGTTCGGCGTAGGCCGAGTGTCCGGGCGGGTTGTTCGGTGTGGTGACCGGTGCTGGTCAGGCGGAGCGAGCCATCAGGCTGCTGGGGCTTTGTCGTAGTCGGGGTCGCCGCGTGTGCCCTTGGTGCCGGGCGGCAGGTGGGTGGGGGCGTGGTCTCCCTTGCGGCGGCGGCGCAGGATGTAGAGGTCGCCGTTGTCGTCTTCGAGGGCGTCTTCGAGGAAGCGGCGGACCTTCCTGACTCCGGCTGCTGCGAGGAGGATGGCGGCGAAGAGCGATTGGGCGGCGAGGCCTTTGACGCGGCGCTTGCCGGGTGAGCCGAGGGCTTCGTAGGCGTCGTCCTTGACGAAGCCGTGGAAGCCTTCTTGGGACTGCCGCAGGGCGTTGTAGGTGTCGGTGTGTTCGTCGGTGCCGAAGCGGATGTCTTGCTTGAAGCGCGCGATGGCGCGGCGCGCTTGTTGCTCGGGGGTCTCAGTGGTGGTGTCGTCGAGGGGTTGGTGCACGTGGATGTCCACGGTGACGCTTTCCTGTCGGCAGGGTTTGGGCCATTGGCCTGCCACTTGGGTTGCAGGATCGGGGACGATGGCTGGCTTCAACTTGGGGCTGGGCACGGTGAGTGGCCCGAGGAAGATCTGGTCTTCGGACTTGGGCTTGATGGGGCACACCACGGAGGGGTGTGAGCCGGAGGCAGGGCACCCCCAGCGTTGCTTGCCGGAGGTGTTGGTGTCCTTGTAGCGGGCTCGGTAGGTCTCACGGTTGGCGATGTCTTGTTGGTACTGGGCGCGCGCTGTGGCTCCGGCTGCGCTCCGCTGCTGCTTGTCGGTGGGCAGGTTCGCGAGAACCTCCCTGTAGGTGGCGGTGGCGTCGATGAGGTTCTGCGGCATGCTCGGGCAGTACAACTCGCCTTCGACCATGATCAGCCCGTCGAGGCTGGCTTGGATGCCGAGGGTGTCGTCGAGGACGGGCAGGACCAGTTTCCAGCCTGCTTGGCGGGCGGGGGTGTGGAACTTGGCTGGGTCGGCTTGTGCGTAGAGGCCGTCCCCGGCGAGGTAGCGCGGGACGTGTCCGGCAGTGATCAGTTGAGCGGCCATGCGTCGGAACGCTCCAGATGGGTCGACGCCTGGCCGGTCGAGGTGTGCGGCGAGGGGGAGTGCGGGCAGGTATTGCCGCTCTCCTAGGTAGTCGCAGACGGCGACGGTGAGGTTGATGTCGTAGGCGGAGTAGACCTTGGACCAGTCCTTCTCGGCGTCTTCGGTGTGGTCGCCCTGTCGGCTGTAGACACCGGAGTCGGGGTCGCTGGGGGCGATCTCCTTCTTGGCGGACCGCGTGGCGGTGTAGACCTTCATCGGGGTGGCGTCCACGCAGGCCGACCCTCGGTACTTGCGCCTGACTTTGGCTGGGAGCAGTTCGAAGGGCGTGCGCAGGATGCGGTTGCAGACGAGCACGAGGTTGCGTTGACGTTCGGCGATCTCTTCGTCGGTGAGTGGCCGGTCCAGGGCGCGCAGGGCGACGTAGGGCATCTCCTTGCCCTTGGGGTGAATCGAGGGGTCGATGGCCGAGAGGAAGCGGCGGAGCGCGTCCCTGGTCCGCTTCTCTGCTTGCCACTTCTGACGGCGTGCCGTGGTCCGGTTGAGCGCGGCGGGCATGGGTTCGATGCCGAGCAGACGCATCGAAGCAGGACGCAGACGGTGATAGAGAGTGCGCGCAATCTCGGTGCACAGGCATCCCTTGCCGTCGATCGCGGTCAGCAGCATGGCGACGACGAGCGCGCGGTAGTTGACCTTGGCTGGCCGTCCGGGCTTGATCTTCACCTCGTCGATGAGCCCTTCAATCATCTCGGGGACCTTCGAGTGACGGACGGCATCGAAGACCGCCCTCACGTGCTTGTCGTCGAACTTGGTGTCGTGCCTGCGGAAGAGCGCGTGCTCGGTGTCCTTGCCGGTCGCATCGGGGCCATTGAGGGCACTCACCTCGGCAATCGTGGCCGCGAGGAGGTTGTTCCAGTCGGGTGTCGGGAACGTCTGGCGCAGCGCTCGCCCCGTCTTGGACGGGTCGGCTGCTGTGGCCTTGCGTGTCTTGCGGGAGTTCGTGCCGGTGTTGCGCTTCTTGGTTGTACGGCCCTTCTTCGGCCGGTGCCCTGGTGATACCTCGCTCAACGTGCCGCGCCCCGTTCGGGCCCGCGTAGCGCCGCAGCCGCAGCCGCACTGTTCGGTGTCGGCAGCAACGTCAGCAACTTGTGCAGGTGGTTGGCCTCAGCGACCCCGGCTGCAGCCATGAGGATCTTGAGGGGCGTGCCGTCGGCGAGGTGCTCGCACAGCCACGTGTTGCGTAGCCGCACGTTGTTGAACTCCACCGGCGGGGCCCACTTGTGGGCACGCCGTAGTGACTCGTCGACTGCCGAGCCCGGCGGTGGGTCCAGGCGCCAGGGGGCGACGAGGTAGCCGCCGTGTTGAACGGTGGCGACGTAGCGCAGGAGGTGGTCCTCCCAGTCGCGGCGGCACGTCACGAACCGTATGAGGGCACCGTCCGGGTCGGTGACAGCGACGTGGACGCCGTCAGCGTCGGTGAAGACGTGGTCGGTGGTGATGCGGTACTTCTCGTTGCGGGTCAGGCCGAAACCCAGACCCAGCAGGATGTGGCCTTGGACGCGTTCGCGGCGAGTCCTCGGGCGTAGCCCACGAGCCCATGCCCACAGGTCGGCCTGTTCGGTCGGTGTCAGCGGCTCGACCGGGGCTTCGGTCGCCTTGGTGGCACGGGGGAGCCGCTTGATGCTCACGCCGTTGAGGTGGTCGGCGATGAGTTCGAGGCGGACTGCGTAGATGCTCGCGGACTCCGCCGTCAGGTGCCCCGCGCCGGAGATCCACCGGTACCGCGTGGCCTCACCGAGCGCGTGGTCGCGGGTGAGCGGTTGTCCGAGGCCGTGCACCCAACGGGCGAGCCCCCCAACGGCAGCCAGCGACCCCATCACCCACGACTCGGTGATAGGTGCAGGTGCGACCACCAGGGAGTCAAGGACAACCTGCTGGGCGAACAGCAGCGGCTCCGGCTGCAGCGGAGGGTGGCCCCGGTACCGGTTGACCCGACCAGCAGCGTGCTGCAACGCCGTGTCAGCGTCGGAGTCATAGGGGATCCCTCGGCTCACCATGTCGAGCCACCAGTTCGGGAAGACCGTGTGGTGACGACAACGACGCCCATCGGGGCAGTCGGCGTAGTGAGCCGTCCAGTTGACGCTCGGCCACACCACGGACCCCTCGTCGGTGTCGCGGGGTGGGTGGGGAAGAGGTCGATGGACCGGCCCGGTCGCCGGGCGCGGCTGGAACTGGGGCTGGTCGAAGGGACGTGCGAGGGCAGGCTCAGCGGAATCGACGAAGCGCAGACGAGTGCTGCGCTCGCGACTCGGCCGCCCGCCAGGACGGTCGGACACGGGAACTCCTGGGTGACATCGGAAACCCAGGGCCGCCTCGTGTTAGGGCACAGGCACCACTGGGTCGTGGTGGAGGGGTACGCCGGGAGACCCGGCGCACCTTCTGTGCCACGACCTGTTGTGCATAGGCCCGTCCTACCACTTCCAACACGTGCAAGTCGAACAAACGCTCGAACAAGTTCGCGGAGGCAGAGTCCGAGACGGATCGGCGCCATGACGGCGACGGGGGAGAAGTTGATCATGGGTAGGGCTTTCGACGGCCCGTCAGAACGTTGTAGGCCAACTTTCATGGAACACGTCCAAGAGCGCTTGTTTCGCCACCATCGCCTCGACGCGGGCTGAATAGGCGGTTCGCTGCCGTACGGCCGACCTAGCGTTCAGCGTGTGCCCAAGGGGACGCCACTGCCGCAACCCCGCGACTGGCTGCGCGATGACCCCGACCACAACTTGTTCGGACGCAACAAGCCCGTCCGCTGGAAGAGCGCCCGCTCGAAGAGTGACCGGGCGCTAGTTGCCGCCGCCCTCACCCAGCACGAGTTCGCCAATGCGCTACGCGCTCACCTTCGAAACCGGCGACCACCCATGACAACCAGCGCGCTCGCCCAGCACGCAGGGCTCACCATCGACCAACTCCGCCGCATTCTGCGGGGCGAAACCCACATGACGCTGGCCCACATGCAACTCCTCGCCGCCCACGCCGGGCTGCCGCTCGCCAGAAACGCGAGAACACGGGAATGACCGGACCCCACCGTGGGTGCCCTCGATGAGAGCAAGCGAAAGAGCGCTTGCGCTAATACATCGCCCGGTTCGTCCTGAAACGCCCGATATGTCCGATCCACTGCCTAGGGTGGCCTGACCGCGACAGGCTCAGGCGCTCCACCGCGAACTGCCGAACCTGCCGATAGCACTACCGAGCGAGAGGCAGGGGAGGCGACACCGTGGAGAACCGGGGGCTTCGGCTTGAACTGACATGGCCGAACAAGGACAGGTTCCTCCTCGTCCCCAAGGACGACGAGGGCAAGCCCGTCTGGGTCGACCCCGACCACCCCGCAGCCGCCGAAGTCCGCCTCAGCGACTTCACCGACGCCATTGGGGAAGTCGACACGACCAACCCGTACGCCGACAACGTGCTCTTCACCGGAGACAGCCTCGACGTACTCCGCATCCTCGCCGAGGTGCCCGAGTATGCCCGCGAGTACCGAGGCAAGGTGAACCTTGCCTACATCGACCCGCCCTTCAACACCGGACAGACCTTCACGCACTACGACGACTGGATGGAGCACTCCACCTGGCTGTCGTTCATGCGCGACCGACTCTTACTCATCAAGGAACTGCTGGCCCCCGACGGTTCTCTCTGGCTCCACCTCGACAACTTTGAGATCCACCGTATGCGCTGTCTGCTGGACGAGGTCTTCGGTGCGGACAACTACCTCAACACCGTGGTCTGGAAGCGCACGGGCGCAAAGGCTGCGGCCCGACGAGGCATGGGCACGATGTACGACAACATCCTTGTTTACGGCAGGTCCGAGGCGTCACGACTGAACGCTGTGCTGATCCCGTACACCGACGATTACATCAAGTCCAAGTACAACAACGAGGATGAACGAGGCCGGTACCAGACGGTCTCCCTGCTAGCCCCCGGAATCAGGTCCGGTGATAGTGGTCAGCCCTGGATGGGGATTGACCCTGGCAGTCGCCGGAGGCACTGGGCGGCCCCAAAGGTCGAAGGCTTCATGACCGAATCGTGGCCGTCCATGACTACCCGGCAGCGGCTCGACGCCCTACTGGAAGCGGGCTACATCCACGTCTCCACCAAGGAAGACTCTGTTCCCCGCCAAAAGCGCTACTTGAGCGAGGCCGGTGGAGTCTCTCTCGGCGACTTCTGGAACGACATCAACGTTCTCAACTCTCAAGGCCACGAGCGTGTCGGGTACGACACCCAGAAGCCCGAGGCCCTACTGCAACGCGTCATCGAGATGTCCACGAAAGAAGGCGACATCGTCCTCGACTGCTTCGGCGGCTCCGGGACAACGGCTTCTGCCGCGCACAAGATGAGTCGCCGTTGGGTCACATGCGACATCCTCCCCGCCACCGTCGAGGGCTACACGCGACCCCGCCTCGAAAAGGTCGTTGCCGGAGACAGCAGCGGGATCACCACCGACACTGGTTGGACGGGGGGAGGTGGGTTCCGTGCCGTTGACGTTTCTCCCTCCATGTACGAAGTCACCCCCTTCGGGGTACTCCTCGCCGACTGGGCCACGAACGGACGCTTCGCCCGCGCCGTCGCTGGGCAGTTGGGCTTCAATTGGCAGTCCGAAGGTCTCTTCTGCGGCGTCCGAGGACGGATGCGGCTAGCGGTCTTCGATGGCGCCATCGGGGCCGAAGAGGTCCGGCAGACAATCGCCGCCCTCGGCGACAAGGAGCGCGTCACCATCGTCGCCAAAGCGGTCCTGCCCGGTGCAGAGGAAACGCTGCGGGAACTGTCGACAGGATCGCGAATCCGCAAGGCCCCTCGCGACCTGCTCTCCGCCGGTGCCAAGCGAGCACGCCGACGCGTCGAGGCAGCCGAGCGGTCGGTCCAGGTCCAGATACCTGAAGGCAGTGACCAGTGACCGGGGTTGCCGCCTCTGGCGCGCGTCTCGAACTGACGTGGTCGGGCAAGGACCGGCACCTGGTGTCTCCTAGTGACGCCTCAGGGCGACCGGTGTGGGTGGACCGGGACCATCCCGCCGCCACGGAGGTAAGGCTCACCGAGTTCACCGGCACGCACGGTGACCTCGACGAGACCGCCAACCCTTACGCCGACAACCTGCTCTTCACCGGCGACAGCCTCGATGTGCTCCGCGTCCTGACCAACACCCCAGAGTTTCGACGCGTATACCGAGGCAAGGTCAAGGCCGTCTACATCGACCCGCCCTTCAACACCGGGCAGGCGTTCGAGCACTATGACGACTGGATGGACCACTCGACCTGGCTGTCCTTCATGCACGCACGGCTCCTCCTCATCGCAGAACTCCTCTCCGACGAAGGCTCCGTTTGGGTGCACCTCGACGACGCCGAGGCCCACCGCATGCGATGTCTCATGGATGAGGTGTTCGGCGCGCAGAACTTCATCGCCGACCTGACCGTCGAAATGAACCCCAAGGGTCGCCAACTCGACAAGTTCTTCGCCGGATCCAACGACCGGGTCCTTGTCTACGCCAAGAACAGGGCTCTGGTGACGCTGGAGTGCGGGTCCAAGGACGATGTAAACCACGCCGACTTCCCCAAGACCGACGAGAACGGACTCGCGTTCCGGCACCTGCCATTGCGGAACACGAACAAGAAGTTCAACCCGCAGACCGCCCGCACCATGCACTTCGCGATCCATGGCAACCCGCGCACCGGGAAGGTGGCGATGGAGCCGTTCGAAGGTTCACAGGCCATCTGGCCGGTCTTCGGCGACCTCACCCCGGCTGTGTGGCGCTGGTCGCCCCCGAAGGTCATCGCGCAGGCCGACGAACTCGAATGCCGCGAGGTGTCAGGGCGAGTCGGGATCCGCGCCGACATCTTCCAGCGCGACTACCTGGGTGAGAATCGCACCAAGAAGTTGAAGACCGTGTGGATGTCTGCAGACACCGGGTCGAGTGATGAAGGCAAGCGCGAGTTGAAGGCCCTCAACCTGAACGGCTTCGACACCCCCAAGCCCGAGCGGCTCCTCAAGCGCATCATCGAGATCGCCACCGCCCCTGGCGACATCGTGCTCGACGTGTTCGGTGGCTCCGGCGGCACCGCAGCAGTCGCTCAGAAACTGGGTCGCCGCTGGGCGACTGCCGAAATCAAGCAGGCCACCGTCGACGGGTTCACCCGCCCCCGACTACTCAAGGTCGTCAATGGGCTCGACGGCGGCGGCGTCACGAAGGTCGTTGGCTGGGACGGCGGAGGCGGGTTCCGCACCGTGCGCGTCGCGCCGTCCATGTACGAGGTCACGCCCTACGGGGTGATGCTCGCCGACTGGGCCACCAACGGAAAGTTCTCCCGAGCCGTCGCTGCCCAACTGGGCTTCGACTGGCACCCCGAGGGCCCCTTCTGCGGACGGTCGGGCCGGATGCGGCTGGCCGTGTTCGACGGAGCCGTCGGACCCGAAGAAGTCCACCACACCGTCGGCGCTCTTGCCGATACCGAACGCGTCACCCTCGTCGCCAAAGCGGTCCTGCCGGGCGCTGAACAAACCCTCAGCGAAGCATCGTCAGGCTCAGTGATCCGCAAGGCACCACGCGACCTACTGTCGGGCAGTGCCCAGCGCAGCACCCGACGACGCATGACCGCCAACGAACGCACCGCGCAGGCCCAGAAGGAGAACAACCAGTGAGCATCCCCTACGACGAGGCACTCGTCGAGCAGATTTCGCACACGCTCGACCTGCGTGCCCCGAACCAGGCGGCGCTCGACACGTTGGCCCAAACACTCGACACCGCCACGCCTGGACAAGAACTCGTCGCCGACCTGGCCACCGGTGTCGGCAAGACCTACATCGCCGGTGGCGCACTCGACTACCTCTACGAGTCCGGTGTGCGCAACGTCGTCATCGTGACACCTGGCTCGACGATCCAAAAGAAGACCATCAACAACCTCACGCCCGGCCACCGCAAGTATCTGCGCGGCCTGCAGTGCAACCCGCTGGTCATCACCCTGGACACCATCGAGCGCGGCGAGGTCGCTACCGCCCTAGAGGACGACAACCGCTTCAAGGTGTTCGTCTTCACCGTCCAGTCCCTGCTCGGCTCCGGCAAGGGCGGCAAAGACGCTCAGCGCCGCGCCCACCGACCGCACGAGACGCTCGGGCAGGCCGTCTACGACTACCTCACCGCCGCCGATGACCTCATCGTCATCGCCGACGAACACCACATCTACTACTCCGGGTCGGCCAAGAAGTTCCAGGCCGCCATCGACGACCTGAAGCCCGCCGCCATGATCGGGCTCACCGCCACACCGCATCCCTCTACGCCGGAAGAGAAGATTGTCTTCCGATACCGGCTCTCGGAGGCCATCGCCGACGGGTACGTGAAGATCCCCGTGCTCGTGTCACGGCAAGATGGCATTAAGGACGCTCGCACCCAGTTGGCGGACGGGCTCACCCTGCTCGACGCCAAGGCAGCCGCGATGCGCGCCTACTGCCAACAAACCAAGAAGCCTTACGTCGAACCCATCCTGTTCGTAGTCACCCAGACCATCGACGAAGCCAACGAGTACCGCGACCTGCTCGCCGGACCCGACATGCTCGGTAGCGCCGACAAGGTCCTGTCGGTGAACTCCGAAGAGACCGAAGAGACCCTCCGGCTGCTGGACACCCTCGAAGATCCCAACAGCCCGATCCGAGCCGTGGTGTCGGTGGACATGCTCAAGGAGGGCTGGGACGTCAAGAACATCTACGTCATCTCCTCCACCAAGGCCCTCGAATCAAGCCTCCTCACCGAGCAGATCCTCGGACGTGGCCTGCGGCTCCCTTTCGGGCAGCGCACCGGCAACCCCATGCTCGACACCGTCGAGGTTCTCTCACACAACTCGTTCTCCGCACTCCTCAAACGAGCCCGTGCGCTGCTGGAAGAGACCATCGGCGACCGTGCCGCCGTCGCCACCGTGGTGGTCAACCCGAAAACCGGACAGAACGTGCCCGGCGTCCCACTCACCGCCACCGGGGACCTTCCCGAGAGTGCCCAGCCCACCTCCGGCGAGGTCCAGATCCAACTCCCCGGCGCTGCCGCCACCGACACCAATCAGTTGGGCCTCTTCGAGGCCGACGAGGTACCCGCCGGTGACCCGGCCCAGACCCACGTCGGGCTCACACTGGCCACCCTCGACTCCCGCGTCGAAACCGCCGCCGAGGCAAACCAGATCCTGACCCGGACCCTGACCCCCCGCACGCCCGGCGGTGTCCGCATCCCGCTGTTCCTGCCACGGGTTACAACGAGGTGGGAGCGCGACCCGTTCAGCCTCGCCTCGATCAACCTCACCGATGTGGAAGTCCTCGGCCGCCAGTTCGCCAACGACGACGCCCCCACGCTGCTTCAGAAGGTCATTGACGCCGAACGTGACGAGGAAGGCCACGCCAAGGTCGTCATCCACGACGCCACCTACACCGTCGCCGCCTCACAAGTCGCCATCCCGTACGGCGATATCGAGACCGACCTCGTGCAGCGGCTACTGCGCACCAACGGCATCATCATGAACGCCGTCGAGCAGAACGCCGCCCTCGCCATCACTCGCGCCTTCATGTCCGGTGCCGACGTGACCGTCGAAACGCCCTGGCGCGCCGAACACGGCAGGCTGGCCGCCGCCCGCCTCGCGGAATGGATCAACACCAAGCAGACCTCCAGCCCCGCGCGCGAGGTCAAGGACGTGGACCATGTGAAATGGCCCGAACCGCCCACCGTCACCGAAACCCGCCCACCGGCCGACCGGCACATCATCACCACCAGCGCCGAGTTCACCCGCAACTACCCCTACGAAGGCTGGACCAAGTCGGTCTACGAGATCAACACCTTCGACGCCTACTCAACGGAGTTCCGGCTCGCGTCGCTCTTCGAAGGCACCAACGACGTACAGGCGTGGATCCGAATTAACGACACCGTTCCGCTACGCATCCCGTACCACGTCTCCGCCATTCAACGGCAGTACGAACCCGACTTCATCGTGATCGACAACCAGGGCACCTACTGGATCGTCGAGGGCAAGGCCGATAGCGAGATGACCTCCAATGCGGTCATCGCCAAGCGTGACGCCGCCCGCGAATGGGTGAACACCGTCAACGCCTCCGACACGGTCCACGACAAGTGGGCCTACCTCCTCGCCTCCGAATCCGTCATCGCCGCCGCCAGCACCTGGGGTGCACTCAAGAACGGCGGGCAGGCATACCAGTGACCACGACACCGCCCATCTCCGAAGCGCAGAACACCCTCGATCGGCGGCGACTGGTTCGGGCGTTCGCTCGCCTCTACAGCGACGCGAAACTCGTGTTCGCATTGCGAGTCCTCATCGTGTTCGTCTTGGCAGCGGCAAGCGCCGTTGTCTCGCTGGCCAACCCGAACCTCCGCACCGCCATCGGCGGCGTGGGCGGAGTGATCCTCCTCCTTGCCTCGTTCGTCGTGGGCAGTGTGGAGAAGTGGCTGCGTATGCGCGCAGCCGCCACGCAGGAGAAGTTCGACACGGAGGTATTCCGACTCCCGTGGAGCAGCATGCACGCGGACCGACCGCCGCAGTACGTGATCACGAGGGCCGCCAGCCGCTACAAGGGGTCGCGCGACGCGAACTGGTACGGGGACACCAAGAGCGTCCACCGGCCTTACGACGTGCTGATTTGCCAGGCATCGAACTTCGGGTGGGGCGCAACGATGCATCGCATCTGGGGGTGGACCCTCGTCGCTGGAGCAGTGCTCCTCGTTGTCTTCATCGGGGCAATCGCCCTCCTCGCCAACCTCGCTCCGGGCGACACCTTCCTTGCGCTCATTGTCCCCTCGCTCGCGCCATTCAAAGAGATCGGCGAACAGATCAAAGCCAACTTCGAAGCGGCCCGAACCAAGGAATCGGCCGAAGGCAAGGTGAACGACTTCTGGTCCAAGGGCATAGACGGTTCAAAGGAAGTTAGCGAGGGAGACCTTCGGGCTGTGCAGGACAAGATTCTGCTGCTCCGACAGAGCAACCCCTATGTGCCCGACTGGCTTGATCAAAGGTTCCACAAGAAGAACGAGGCCGTTATGCGTTCGACTGTGGAAGACAAGGTCGCACAGGCGCAGCGACAGGGGTGCGCTGATTGACACTCGGCTGTTGTCGGCGGGCCAACTTAGGGTGCGCACGACACGCGGACACCAACACTAGGGACAGCACCAGATGACTCAGACCACGACGCAATACCTCGACTCGCTCCTCTCCCTCTACACCCCTCCAAGCACCTACTTCGACAAAGCGCGAACCCACCGCTCGGGGATTGAGGTGCGGCTCGACACCTGGCTGGGCGTCAAGGAGATGTTCGAAACCGGATCGCTCAGGCACGGCACCGGCGTTCGCTTCTACAGCGACGTGGACTACATCGTCAGCCTCAAGGGAACACGTCCGACTTCGACGACTGCGCTGAACAACGTCCGCGATGCGCTTAAGGACAAGTATCCGAACACGACCGTCCGGGTAGCCCGCCCCGCCGTGGTCTGTGAGTTCGCAAAAGGCGACGAGACTGTCGAAGTCGTACCAGCGTTCGCTGCTGAGGGCGGCGGATATTGGATCCCCGACCCGAAGACCGGCGAATGGATGAAGACCCACCCCAAGGACCACAACGCCTACGTCAACGAGGTCAACAAGTCGCACTCCGGCGGAGCCAAGAAGTTGGCGCGCCTAACCAAGACGTGGAAGTACAAGCGCAGCGTCCCCGTCTCCTCCTGCTACCTCGAAATGCGGGCAGCGAAGTATGCCGATGGTGAGTCCTACTGGTCGCTGCCCCAGGACATCTACGGCTACTTCAAGCACCTCCAGAACATCTCGCTTGCCTCACTGAACGACCCAACCGGCCTCGGTTCGCGTTTCAACGCCTACTCGTCGGAGTCCAACAAGGCCGACGCGCTCTCCAAGTTGGACACAGCAGTGGGCCGAGCGAGGAAGGCGAAGGACTACTATTTGGCCGGAAACAATGCCGACGCCATCGCGCAGTACAAACTGCTCTTCGCCCATTAAGCCCTTAGGGCCGAGGCTGCGTCACCGGGGGCCGCCGCCGTCCCAGTACATGGCGCGCACCCAATCGGTTGATCGCTACAACCTGCCGGTCATCGAACCGATAATTCAAACATGACCGGCAGCAGACACGACCGTGGCCTCGTCGAGGCGTTCCTCGATGATGAGTTCCGGCAGGTGTGGGCCGCCGAGCGCAGCACCGGGGAACCTCGGTTCCTACCGGACGGGGAAGCAGCGGATCTCCGTGCCATCGCGAAGGCCGAATGGCGCTGCCCGGTGCCCGACTGCGAGGTCGAAATCACCACGGTCGGCGGGACCAGCCGCCGCCATCACTTCCGTCACAACCAGCCGTCGCCTCACGCGTCGGACGGTGAAAGCGAGTTCCACCTCGCGGCCAAAGCGATGATCGCTGCCTGGGCCGAGGCTCGCGTCCCCACCAACGCATCCGTCAAAGAAGAGCGCTGGACCACCAAGCACCCAGACACCAGCCGCTACCGCATCGCCGACGTCATGGTGACCTGGGAGACCGGCCACCAGACGGCCTTCGAAGTCGAATACAAGAACTACGCGCCCGAGGACTGGGAAACCAAACAGTCCGACTACGACAACCACGACCCCAACCCCATCGCGTGCGCCTGGCTGCTGGGCCATCTTCGACTCAAGCGCCCACCGCGAGGCAGCCACCTTGCCGATGACCCCTCGATAGTCCGCATCCCGCTCCTTGGCCAGGAGTGGAACAAGGCCGGGCGACCCCTGCTGGTCATCAACCCAGTGACCCGCCAGATCGGCACCATCACCAGCCAGCACGAGGGCCCCTACGGACCCGAGTCCCCGGAAGAGGAAGACACCTACGGACGACTTTACGTAGACGCCCTGGACGACTGCGAACTCGACACCGAGCGCGGCATCGTCACCCCCACCATGCGCCGCATCGACGTAGCCCTCGCCCGCCGCAGAACTGCAGAAGAGAAACGCCGCCGTGCCGACGAAACCGCACGACAGCAACGTCTCGCCCAAGAACAGGAAGCACAACGACGTCGCGACGAAAAGCAACAGCGCAACTCACTCTTCGCACAGCGCAACGCACAGCGATGGAACGCGTCCCCACTCAAAGACATCGCCGCCATGCGATGGGGCAGTCACGTGCCCGACATCCTCACCGACAGCAGCGGTGAATGGTGGTGGATCCACGCCGAACCACTGCACTGGCACCTCGCCCTCTACGAGAACTGCATTCACGACCGACCGATCGGAACCACCTTCACGATCAACGACTGCTGGTCGGCCCTGGCCGCGCACCAGATCCAGACGAACAACTCCCGGAGCAACCGCTTCAAAGCACTCGTCGCGTTCCTCGAAGCGTTGACACGAGTCAGCCTCATCTCGATCGAGCGGCAGCAGAGCGGCCTCATCTCACATCTCCAGATCGACGCAACCCTCGACGACCTGGAACGAATACGCCACGAACGCGCGGAGCGAGCCAAGAAGACACAGGCCGCGAGGGAGGCCGCAGACGCCGAGTCCCGCAGGGTCAAAGCAGTCTTACAACAGCAACGTCGAGAGCAGAAGAAGGAACGCACCGAGCGCCTCGAAGCAGACTCTGCACGCGACTGGCAGGCACAAAAGCAGCGCCTCGCTGATATCGACGCCCGCAAGGCTGAGCACGAGAAGCACTGGATCGACTCGGACATCCACCGGGACGTCGCTGCTGTCCACGGCGGCGAGATACCGCCCGCCATCAAGTGGCCAGGCGGGGAACACCTCGCCGCCATACACGCTACCCCCGCACACTGGCACGCCCACATCTACATGACCCACGTCCACGGCCAGCCCACCGGCAACCAGGTCACCCCAGAGACGGCACGCAAGACCCTCGAAGCCGCCGACATCAACCTGGACGAGAACACACAGAGCGTCCTCACCGCCATCGACGCGTACCTCTACAACCTGACGCAACGAGGCATCCTCCGGGTGCCAACGGACGGTCAGCGTTCCTACGTCCTCGCCTGACCCGCTCGAAGAGATTCAGCGACGTGGACTCACCGCCGACATGGACGGTATGGAGCGAACCCTCGCCGCCATCCTGGCCTTACCTCTCCTCTTCGGATGCGAAGCCAGCGAAGAGAACACGAGCGCTTACGGCACGCGCTACGAGGAGGCTGAGCGGAACGCGCCCGACGTGCAGGGCGACCCCGCAGTCTGGGCTGGCGCTATGTGCTCAGGTGAGAGCACCGAGTCCTCCTGACAGCGCATGAGTCACTCCCGGCAAGTCCATGCACGACATCCACACCGGCGCAGCCAGCAACACAGGAAGTGAGTAGCGGCGTGTGGAGGTCACGCTCGCCCGCCGATAAGGACGGCGAGTCGTTAGAACCTGTGCAACCCACCGAAGGACAACCCATGAACAACGAACCCACCCGCTCGCGGGGAAAGTTGCCCGACCGTGCGGGGCGAGCATCTAATCTCGCCCGCATCGCCGCAGGTTGGGGGCTTTCGTCTTGAGCCCGCCAGCGCACGACCCCCGCAGGTCCTCGACCAGCGGGGGTCGTGCCATGCCCGGGTCCCGCGGTGCGTCCCGGACCGACGAGGTCGTCCTGCAGGTTTGTGCATTGCAGGAACCTGGGGCAACGAGCACGGTGCCGACGCGCGTGGCCTGGGGCACACTCGGTCCTCACGGACCACGACCTGGTCCGACTTGAGCTGTGAGGAAGGTTCCCCATGAAGATCGTCCGCAAGGCCGGGCTCGTCGTCGCCACCACCGCTGTCACCGTCGGGCTGCTCGGTTTCGTGGCCCCCGCCCAGGCCATGGACACCAGCTGGGGCTGCGGCGGCTACTGCCGCAAGGCTCCGTGACCCGGCGTCCCCCGGTGCACCTGGGCTGAGCCACCCCGCTGCGGCGTTGCCGCGCACGAGAGGCCCCATCCGTCCCGGTGGGGCTTTTCGTGCGCCCGGACGTGCTTGGGCGGGCTGCGGTGGCCTCAGTCCTACGCGGGCCCGTCGTCGGCGCGCTCGGGGCCTGAGTCGGTGCCCGACAGCCCCAGGCGGCCCATCGTGTAGCCGAGCTGGAAGCGGGTCTCGGCCTCGTACTCGTCCTTGAGGTCGGCGACGTACCCGGCGTAGGTCCGCGGGCTGACCCCCAGCCGCTTCGCGCTGACCGGGTCGGCGTGGCCCTCGATCAGCATCCGGATCGTCATCTGCCGCTGCTCGACGGCGATGTCCTTGAGCAGCGAGGACTCCTTGTTGTTGAAGGCCCGGCCGCGCTCCCAGGCCCGCTCGAAGACGTCGACGAGGTAGGCGACCACCGACGGCTCGCGCACCGCGATCGCCACCCGGAGGTCCTCGGCGCCCGGGATGATCGCCACTCGTCGGTCGACCACGATCATCCGGTTGAAGAACTCGTCGAGGGTGCGCACCTGGGCGCCCCGCTCGGTCACCGAGGCCACGTAGCGGTGCGTGACGGTGCTGCGGCGCGCGCTGTGCTGGTAGAGCGTGCGGATCCGCACGCCGCGCTCCAGCGCCGAGATGTCGCGCTGCGCCGCTGCGGCCAGGGTGGCGGCGTCGCGCCCGGCCTGCGGCTGCGCGGTGAGGATCTCCTCCTCGACCTCGGCCACCAGGCCCTCGAGGTAGGTGCTGATCGCGTTGTCGCGCAGGTAGGTGAACGGGCCCCCGCGCTCGCTCTGGGGAGCCCGACGCCAGGTCTGGGCCAGCCCGCCGAAGGCGCGCGCCCACTGCGAGGACTCCTCGAGCAGCCGGCTGCCGTCCTGGCTGAGCGGCGAGACGACCCGTGACTGCACGCTGGCCGGGTCCTCGGGCAGGTACGACGCGCCCTCGGGGTCGAGGTGCAGGAGACCGAGCTCGAGCAGCAGGTCGAACGCGGGGCGGGTCTCGGCGCCGTCGGCGACGCGGGGGTCGTCGACGCGCAGCCCGCCCTCGGTGACGGCAGCCTCGTACAACGGGGCCGCCTGCGACTCCAGGAGTGCTCGCTGCTCGGGGCCGTAGCTCGACACCTGTTCCTCCTGGGGGCGTGGGGGGTCTGCCTGGGGCTGGGTCTCCGAGGCGCTCGATCCTGTCACACCTTGCACACCCCCGGGGGGCAGTCGACGCCGCGGGCGCTGACGCAGCGGACCCCGCCCCCGGAGCGGGGGCGGGGTCCGTCGTGACCTGCGGTAGTGCCGCGGGGGCTCAGACGCCCAGGCGGGCCTTGAGGCCGTCGAGCTCGCTCCACAGCACGCCGGGGAGGTCGTCGCCGAACTTCTCGAACCACTCCTGGATCTGCGGGATCTCGGCCTTCCACTCCTCGGCGTCGACCTCGAGCGCGGCGGCCAGGGCGGCCTCGCTCATGTCGAGGCCGTCGGTGTCGAGCGCCTCGGGGGTCGGCACGTGGCCGATCGGGGTCTCGACCGCGGCGGCCTGGCCGTCGATGCGCTCCACGACCCACTTCAGCACGCGGCTGTTCTCGCCGAAGCCGGGCCACAGGAAGCCGCCCTCGTCGTCGCGGCGGAACCAGTTGACGTAGAAGATCCGCGGCAGCTTGGAGGCGTCGTTGTCCTTGCCGACGTTGATCCAGTGGCTGAAGTAGTCACCGGCGTTGTAGCCGATGAAGGGCAGCATCGCCATCGGGTCGCGGCGCACCACGCCGACCGCGCCGGTCGCGGCGGCGGTGGTCTCCGACGACAGCGTCGCGCCGAGGAAGGTGCCGTGGGTCCAGTCGCGGGCCTCGAAGACCAGCGGGACGGTGGTCTTGCGGCGACCACCGAAGAGGATCGCGTCGATCGGGACGCCGCGCGGGTCGTCGTACTCGGCCGCGAGGATGTCGCACTGCTTGATCGGGGTGCAGTAGCGGCTGTTGGGGTGGCTGGAGAGCTCCTCGGAGTCGGGCGTCCAGGGCTCGCCCTTCCACGAGGTGGCCTTGGCCGGCGGGTTCTCCAGGCCCTCCCACCACACGTCGCCGTCCTCGGTGAGCGCGACGTTGGTGAAGACCGAGTTGCCCTTGTTGATGGTGCGCATGGCGTTGGGGTTGGTGTGCTCGTTGGTGCCCGGCGCCACGCCGAAGAAGCCGTACTCGGGGTTGACGGCCCACAGGCGGCCGTCCTCGCCGATGCGCATCCAGGCGATGTCGTCGCCGAGGGTCTCGACCTTCCAGCCCGGGATGGTGGGCTGCAGCATCGCGAGGTTGGTCTTGCCGCAGGCGCTCGGGAAGGCCGCGGCGACGTACTTGGTGACGCCCTGGGGGCTGGTGAGCTTGAGGATCAGCATGTGCTCGGCGAGCCAGCCCTCGTCGCGCGCCATGACCGAGGCGATGCGCAGCGCGTAGCACTTCTTGCCCAGCAGCGCGTTGCCGCCGTACCCGGAGCCGAAGGACCAGATCGCGCGCTCCTCGGGGAACTGCACGATGTACTTGGTGTCGTTGCAGGGCCACTTCACGTCGGCCTCGCCCTCGGCGAGGGGGTGGCCCACCGAGTGCACAGCCTGCACGAAGTCGGCGTCGAGCTCGGTCATGCGCTCGAGCACCTTGGAGCCCATCCGGGCCATGACGCGCATCGAGGCGGTGACGTAGGCGGAGTCGGTGAGCTCGATGCCGAACATCGGCTTCTCGGCGTCGAGGTGACCCATCACGAAGGGGATGACGTACATGGTGCGACCGGTCATGCAGCCGTCGTAGAGACCGCGCATGATCGACTTCATCTCGTCGGGCGCCATCCAGTTGTTGGTGGGCCCGCAGTCCTTCTCGTCGACCGAGCAGATGTAGGTGCGGTCCTCGACGCGCGCCACGTCGATGGGGTCGGAGGCCGCGTAGTAGGAGTTCGGCTTGATGCTCGGGTTGAGCTGGGTGAACGTGCCGGTGCCGACGAGCGCGTCGGTCAGCATGGTCCACTCGTCGTCGGAGCCGGTGCACCAGTAGATGGCGTCGGGCTTGGTCATCGCCGCGACCTCCGCGACGAAGTCCAGGATGCCCTGGTGGGTCGTGGGGGCGTCGTTCAGTGCCTGGTCGGCGGTCATCTGCCTTACCTCTCGCGCATTCGCGGGGACCTGGCCTCGCGGAGCGGGGTCGGCAGGCGCCCCGGCCGTCGAGCGTATCGACGGTGTGTCGTGGAGCTGGTGTGGATCGCGTGGCGTCGTTGCCGGCGACTTTTGTAGGGTCCTGGTGCGGTGCCGATGAGGGTCTCCGCCTGGGACTTCGGCGAATGTACCGCCGCGCTTTAACCCCGCATATTGGATCGTTCAACGCCGTGTGCCGCGGGTCACAGCCCGGCCGGCGTACGTCGTGGGGCTCGGCCCGATTTCAACTCGCCGGGCGACTCGGCTACTCTTCTCAGGTCGCTCGGCACGCCGGGCGACGGGCGCCTGTAGCTCAACGGATAGAGCATCTGACTACGGATCAGAAGGTTTGGGGTTCGAATCCCTACAGGCGCGCAAGACACGAAGCCCGGTCCGACTCGGACCGGGCTTCTTCTGCGTCCGGGGGTCGCTGCCGTCAGACCACGGCCTTGACCACCTGCCCGGTCGCCACCAGCTTGTCGCCGACCCGCAGCTCGCCGGAGAGGAACGCGTGGGTGCGGCCGAGCCGGTCGACCCGGGCGGTGCAGCGCACGACCTCGCCGTCGCGCGCGGCCGCGATGACCGAGGCCGTCGAGCTGACGGTCACGGCGTGCGACTCGTCGGGCAGGGTCTCGAGGAGCCGGAGGAAGCAGGTCACGTCGAGGAGCAGCGGCACGAGACCGCCGTGCAGGACCGCCGAGGGGTTGGTCGTCGCCTCCGTCACCGTCATCTCGACGCCGGCCGCGGGATCGGCCTCGACCGCCAGGCGCAGCCCGAGCGAGCGGTGCAGGGGCAGGTCGAGGACGGTCTGGACGATGGCTGCTCGGCGGTCAGGCGTCACGTGTTCCTCGGAGGTGCTGGGGCGGCCCGGCTGTTCGAGCCGGCTGGGGGTGCCATCATGACGCAGTCGTTTCGCCCCCCTTCTCCGTGCCCTTGGGGTACGCGGGTCCCGTCCACCGGCACCCGGCTCCAAGCGCACGCGAGGCCCCGGCTCTGGCGAGCCGGGGCCTCCTGCTGCTGCCGGGTCGCTAGCGACCCGAGGGGCTCACCGCACCGTCCTCGTCAGCGTGCTGTTGACGGAGGTGTCGGCGTACCCGGGACGGGACCCGGCGACCTTGACCTTGATCCGCTTGCCACGCAGGGCTGCCCCGAGCTCCAGGCGCTTGCCGGTCTCCCGTGACAGGATCTTGCCGTCGGCGAACCAGCGGTAGGTGAGGGTCACCTCGTCCTCCCACTGCCCGGCGCGGACCACCAGGGTGCGTCCGACCCGGGCCTGGCCCTTGATCTTGGGCCGGCGCGGTGCCTCGAGACGAGCGGCGGACACGGGAGCGGTGGCCTCGCTGGTACGCGTGGCCGGCTCGTATCCGGTCCTCGCCCCCGTCACCGCGACCGTGACGACCCCGCCGACGTCGCCTGCCCGGGGGCTGAACTCGGTGGCGGTCTCGTCACCGACAGGCTCCCCGTCGACGAGCCACTGGTAGGACAGGTGGACCCCGTCGTCCCAGGTGCCGGCCTCGGCGCTGAGCACCTCCCCGAAGCGGGGCGTCCCAGCGATGGTGGGGGTCGGCGTGAGCGTCATGCCGGCGGCAGCCACGGCGTCGGACTCGGCACTGGTACGCGTGGTCGTGGCGTACCCGGCCTTGGTGGCCGTCACGCGCACGGTCAGCGTGCTGCCCAGGTCGTCGGCGGTCGGCGAGTAGCCGGCCCCGGTGGCGCCATCGACCGCCTCGCCGCCCGAGAACCACTGGTAGGCCAGCGCGGTGCCGTCGTCCCAGCTGCCGGCCTCGGCGGTCACGGTGCCGCCGAAGACGGGGGTGCCGGCGATCGTCGGGGTGGGGGACGAAGCGAACGTCCCGAGCGCCACCGGCGCGGTCGGGGCGCTGGTGCGCGTCACGCTGTCGTAGCCCGGACGCGAACCGGTGATCTGCACGGTCACTGTCTTGTCGACGTCGGCGGGCACCGGCGTGTACGACGCGGTCGTGGCGGCCGGCACCGCCTGGCCGCCGACGGACCACAGGTAGGACAGGGTGGCTCCGCCGTCCCAGGTGCCGGTGTCGGCGCTGAGTGCTGCACCGACGGCCGGGTCGCCGACCACGGTCGGGACGGGCGTGCCGGTGAGGGAGCCCCGCGCGACGGGCGCGCTGGGGGCGCTGCTGCGCGTCACGGGCAGGTAGCCGGCCCGGTCACCGGTCACCTCCACGCTCACGGTGCTGCCCACGTCGGAGGGACGCGGCGAGAACGTCGCGCCGGTGGCTCCGGCGACGACCTCGCCGCCGACCGACCAGACGTACTGGAACGTGCTGCCGGTCCTCCACCCGGCCGTCGCGGCGGTGAGGGTGCCGTCGACCACCGGCGTGCCGGTGACCTCGGGGTCGGCGGTGGGCGTCAGCGGCTGGGCGTCGACCGTGTGGCTGCTGGTGCAGGACTCGGCGCACAGGCCGCCGAGCGAGGTCGCGGCCGGGGCCGCGGTCGCGCTCAGCGCGTCGCTGGAGGCGTCGTCCGCCACGACGACGGAGAAGGAGGTGGTGGCGGTGCTGGCCCCGGCCGTCGTCGGGGTCGTCGGCACGGTCCAGACGAGGTCGGTGCCGTCACGGACGAGCCCGTCGGGCAGCTCGTCCAGCTCGGCGTCGTCGAGGACGTCACCGAGGTCGACCTCGACGACCGCCCCGTCGAGAGCCACGCGTCCGACGTTGGTCACGTCGAGGGTGTAGGCGATCTCGTCGCCAGGCTCGACGACCCCGTCGCTCGGCTCCGCGGTGAGGGCGAGGTCGTACTTGCCGGGCCAGGCCGGCTTGTCGGCGTCGTAGATCCAGTCCTGCCAGAAGGCGTCGAGGTCACGCCCGGAGACCTCCTCGGCGAGGTCCTTGAGCTCGTCCCCGCGCGGACTGGTGCCGGCGTGCCGGTCCTGCCACCGTCGCACCACGGTGAGGAAGTCGTCCCGGCGCAGCGCGGTGTGCAGCGCCTCCCAGAACTGCGCGCCGCGGGTGTAGGTCTGGTAGCCGTACAGATCGGCCGAGCTCGTCTGCGCACCCGGCGGCGTGGCCCAGCTCGAGCTGGACGCGGCGCGGCCGTTCCAGCTGTTGTAGTAGGTCGTCTCGACCGCGGCCCAGCTGGGCGAGGCCGCCGCCACGACGTTGTTGTAGTAGGTCGGGGCCCACGAGGCCATCCCCTCGTTGATCCAGATGTCGGTCCACAGGCCGGGCGAGACGTTGTCGCCGTACCACTGGTGCGCGATCTCGTGCGTGAGGGTGTTGCCGTTGAAGGAGCTCACGCTCGGGAAGAAGGAGCGGTCCTGGGTCTCCAGCGCGTAGCTGATGCCGCTGGGCACCGAGTCGACGATGACTCCGGTGGCATCGCCCGGGTAGGGCCCGTAGATGCCCTCGAGGCCACGGGTGATCGGCCCGATGGCGGCGCGGCGGTTGGTGAACGTCGTCTTGTTGGCGGTGGACTGCGCGGAGTCGATGAAGGACAGCTCGGGGATCTCGCGCCCGCTGGCCAGCGTCACGGTGCTCTCGTGGACGTCGTACTTGCCGACCGAGACCACGATCAGCTCGCTCGCCATCTGCTGCGCCATCGTCCAGCGCCAGGTCGTGCGGGTGCCGTCGTCGGTGGGCACCTTGGCGCTCAGCACGCCGTTGCTGGCCGCGGCCGCCGCGCCGGTGCCGGCGAGGTTCGTCAGCTCGTTCGGCACGTTGACGTCGATCGTGTACGACGCCTTGTCGCCGGGGGTGTTGTTGTGCGGGTAGACGGTCATCGCGCCGACCGGTTGGGCGAGGAAGGTGGCGCCGTCGGAGGTGCCCACCCAACCCTCCCACGAGCCGTCCGCGTCGGTGTGCCGCTCAGGGACGCCGTGGTAGGCGACGTCGACGGTGAAGGCGCCCTCGACCGGGGTCGCGGGAGTGATCACCAGCTTGTACTTGTGGGAGGGGTCGTAGGCGACCCCGGTGACCACCTCGCGCGTGAAGGCGGCCGGCTCGCCGTCGACCTCGACGCTGTCGATCGTCAGCCCGCGGAAGTCCATCGAGAAGGAGCGCAGCGCGTCGTCGGTCGTCCTGGCGTCCATGTGCAGGCTGGCCTGGTCGAGGACGCCGCCCATGATGCCGCTGACCACGCCGGTGGGGCTCCAGCGCAGGTCGAGGTCGTAGTGCAGCGCGTCGTAGCCGCCGTTGCCGATGTGCGGGAACTGGGCGTCCCCGACGCTCTGTGCGCCGTCGACCGGTTCGTGGGCCGCGCCGGTGGCCGGCGGAGCAGCCGCTCCGAGGGCGAGGGCCGCCACCAGGGTCGCGACGGCCGGGAACCGGCGGTGACGACGGCCGGGGCCGTCCTGTCGTGTCGGGTGCGTCATCGGGCGCGTACCTCTTCCAGATCCTCGTCGCCGGCAGATCGGCGAGCTGGACGCAATCTAAAGAGGACTCTTTCGGCGAAGGGGAGAAGGTGCCGAAATTTGTCCGGCGAAACCTGCTCGACACACACCGGGCCAGACCACCGCCGCCGTCCTCCGGCCGTACCCCGCCGGGTGTCGCGGTGCTGGGCTCGTTGGGTGGGCGTGTGCGTCGGGACAGGTGGCCGATCGTTACGATCGAGGGGTGAACACGTCCCAGGCACTCAAGACCCTGTCCGTGGCTACGGCCCTCGCCCTGAGCCTGTCGGCCTGCGGCTCCGACGAGCCCGAGGCCGCCGAGGGCGAGCCCGAGGTGATCTCGGCCGGCCAGCTCACCGTGTGCACCGACGCGCCGTACAAGCCGTTCGAGTACCCCGACGCCTCCTCGCCGACCGGCTACACCGGCTTCGACATGGAGATCGTCGACGCGATCGCCGCCGGGATGGACCTCGAGGTCGTCGTCAAGGACGCCGGCTTCGACGGCCTGCAGAGCGGCGCGTCGCTGGCCGCCGGGCAGTGCGACCTGGTCGCCAGCGCGATGACGATCACCGACGAGCGCGAGGAGAACCTCGACTTCTCCGACCCCTACTACGACTCCAAGCAGTCGCTGCTGGCCGAGGCCGGCGGCGACATCGCCTCGATCGACGACCTCGACGGCCAGAAGGTGGGCGTCCAGCAGGGCACCACCGGCGCGCAGTACGCCAAGGACAACGTGCCCGACGGCGCCGAGCTGGTCTCCTTCCCCAGCGACGCCGAGCTCTACGCCGCGCTCAACTCCGGTGGTGTCGCGGCGGTGCTGCAGGACCTGCCGGTCAACCTCGACCACACCGAGGACGGCGCCTACGAGATCGTCGAGGAGTACGACACCGACGAGTCCTACGGCTTCGCGGTCAAGGAGGAGGGCAGCGAGGACCTCCTCGAGGCCATCAACGAGAACCTCCAGGCGATCCGCGACAGCGGCGAGTACGACACCATCTACGAGAAGTACTTCTCCGACTCCTGACGCTGCTGCGTCCTCGTCCGTAGCCGACCACCGTTGAGGAGTCCCTCGTGAAGAGGACCACGAAGACCCGTCTCACCCGCGGGTCGCTGTACGCGATCTTCGTGGCCGCCGTCGCCGCGCTGGTCCTGGCCGCGGACTGGCCGGCCATCCAGGAGGCGTTCTTCGACGTCGAGATCGCCAAGGACCTCTTCCCAGACGTGGTCGTGGTCGCGGCGAAGAACACGATCATCTACACCGCGATCGCCTTCGCGGGGGGCATGGTCTTCGGCCTGGTCCTCGCGTTGATGAAGCTCTCGCCGGTGGCGCCCTACCGGTGGGTCGCGACGGCCTACATCGAGTTCTTCCGAGGCCTGCCGGCCCTGCTGGTGATCTTCACCTTCGCCTTCGCGGTGCCGATCGCCTTCCAGTGGCGCCCGCCCGGTGGCAACGCGGGAGCAGGCCTGATCGCGCTCATCGTCGTCTCGGCGGCCTACATCGCCGAGACGATCCGCGCCGGCATCCAGGCGGTCCCCAAGGGCCAGGTCGAGGCGGCCCACTCGCTGGGCATGCCGGCGGGCTGGACGATGATCTCGGTGGTGCTGCCGCAGGCCTTCCGGATCGTGATCCCTCCGCTGACGAACGAGCTGGTGATCCTCATCAAGGACACCTCGCTGCTGTTCATCGTCGGCATGACCCTGTCGCAGCAGGAGCTCACCACGTTCGCCCGCGACGGGGTCTCCTCGGTGGCGAACTCGACGCCGCTGACCATCGCAGCCCTGATGTACCTGGCCGTCACCCTGCCGCTGACCCGGCTGGTGGCCTTCATGGAGCGCCGCGGCGCGAGAGGACGTTGACCACGTGACGAGCAACCCCGCCTACGAGCACGCGATCGACGTCCAGCAGCTGCACAAGTCGTTCGGCGACAACGAGGTCCTCAAGGGCATCGACTTCCACGTCGACGACGGCCAGGTGGTCTGCGTCATCGGGCCCTCGGGCTCGGGCAAGTCGACGCTGCTGCGCTGCGTCAACCGGTTGGAGGTGCCGACCAAGGGCCGGGTCCTCGTCGAGGGCGTCGACATCACCGACCCGGAGACCGACCTCAACGAGGTGCGCTCGCGGATCGGGATGGTCTTCCAGTCCTTCAACCTCTTCCCGCACCTGACCGTCACCGCCAACCTGACCCTGGCCCAGCGCCGGGTCAAGAAGCGGAGCAAGGACGAGGCGCGTGAGTGCGCGCTGAGGAACCTCGAGCGGGTGGGTCTCTCGGACAAGGCCGACGCCTACCCCGCGCACCTCTCCGGCGGCCAGCAGCAGCGGGTGGCGATCGCCCGGGCGCTGTCGATGGACCCCGACCTGATGCTCTTCGACGAGCCGACCAGCGCGCTGGACCCCGAGCTCGTCGGCGACGTGCTCGCGGTGATGAAGTCGCTGGCCTCCGAGGGCATGACGATGATGGTCGTGACCCACGAGATGGGCTTCGCCCGCGAGGTCGGCGACAAGCTGGTCTTCATGGACGAGGGCGTCATCATGGAGGAGGGCGACCCCGCCGAGGTGCTCTCCGACCCGCAGCACGAGCGCACCCAGGAGTTCCTCTCCAAGGTGCTGTGACGGCCCTGCCCGGGCGGCGTACGGTCGGGGCATGACGCCCGGTGAGCTGCTGGCCGACTCCCTCGACCGCACCGCACAGAACGTCGAGTCCGTCCTCGACGGCCTCGGCGCCGACGACCTGGCGCACCGCCCGGCGCCCGGGGCGAACTCGATCGCCTGGTTGGTCTGGCACCTGACCCGCATCTACGACGACCACGTCGCCGCGGCCGCCGGGCGCGAGCAGGTGCACGTCGCGTCCGGGTACGCCGAGCGGCTCGGGCTGCCGTTCGACGCCGCCGACACCGGCTACGGGCACGGCGACGACGAGGTGGCCGCGGTCCGGGTGCCGGGCGACCTGCTCGGCGCCTACCTCCGTGCGGTGCACGAGGCGATGCGCCCCTGGGTGCGGGCGCTGGACGACTCCGACCTCGACCGGGTCGTCGACGAGCGCTGGGACCCGCCGGTCAACCTCGGGGTGCGGCTGGTCTCCGTGGCCGACGACTGCGCCCAGCACGCCGGGCAGGCGGCGTACGTGCGGGGGCTGCTGGGCCGCTGAGCCCCCGACCCGCCCGCCGGGTGCTGGACGGGGTGGTTGACGCCCGGCCCGCTCCTGAGATGGGGTGAGCCAGGCCACAGCCGTCTCGGGCGTGGCGCCTCGGGAGGACGCATGCTGCGCAAGATCGCCGGTCCGGCGAGCCGTTTCGTCGAACGCTGGATGCCGGGGGCCTTCGTGTTCGCGGTCGCCCTGACCCTGCTGGTGGCGGTGCTGTCGCTGACGCTGACCGACACCGGTCCGCGCGAGCTCACGCTGGCCTGGGGCGACGGGCTGACCGGGCTGCTGGCGTTCATGACCCAGGTCGCGCTGGTGCTGCTGCTGGGCTACACGCTCGCGAACCTGCCGCCGGTGCACCGGCTGCTGACCGCGGTGGCGGGGGTGCCGCGCACCCCGCGGGCGGCGTACGCGTTCGTCACCGTGGTGGCCGGCCTGGCCTCGCTGCTCAGCTTCGGCCTCGGCCTCATCGTCGGCGGGGTGGTGGCCGTCGAGGTGGCGCGCCGCTTCCGCGACCGGGGCACGCCCCTGCACTACCCGCTGCTGGTGGCCTCGGGGTACACCGGCTTCGTGGTCTGGCACATGGGCTACTCGGGCTCGGGGCCGCTCAACGCCGCCACCGAGACCGGGGTCTACGCCACCACGCTCGGGATGGGCGTGGTGCCCGTCTCCGAGACCATCTTCGCCTGGTGGAACCTCGTCGCCGTCGCGGTGACGCTGCTGGTGATCGCGGTGGCGATGCCGCTGATGGCGCCCGGCGAGGGGGAACCGGTGCGGCCCGCCCCCGACGCCGTCTTCGAGGACTCCCAGGAACCCGCCGGCGCCGCCGCGGGTGCCCCGCAGGAGCAGGGCTCGCCCGCCGACCGGCTCGAGACCTCACGCCTGGTCACCTCGGTGATGGGCGTGGCGCTGGGCCTCTACCTGGTCCTGCACTTCCTCGACAACGGCTTCGACCTGACCCTCGACATCGTCAACTGGACGTTCCTGTGCCTGGTGCTGCTGGTCGTCGCCAACGCCCGCCAGCTCGCGGCGCTCGTGGCCCGCGGCGGCCGCACCGTCGTCGAGGTGCTGCTGCAGTACCCCCTGTACGCCGGCATCGCGGCGATGATGGCCGCCAGCGGGCTGGCCGAGATGCTGAGCAGCTGGGTCGTCGACGCCGCCACCCCCGGCACCCTGGGGGTCTTCGCGTTCCTCTCCGCCGGGCTGCTCAACCTCTTCGTGCCCTCGGGTGGCGGCCAGTTTGCGCTCCAGGCGCCGATCTTCGCCTCCGCGGCGGAGTCCCTCGACGTCACCCAGCCGGTGGTCATCATGGCGATCGCCTATGGCGACCAGTGGACCAACATGATCCAGCCGTTCTGGGCGGTGCCCCTGCTGGCCGTGGCGGGTCTGCGGGTGCGCGACATCATGGGCTACACCAGCGTGGTGCTGGTGGTCACCGGCGTCGTCTTCGTCTCCACGCTGCTGCTCGTCGGCGCGGGCTGAGCGCGGCCCAGCTCAGCCCGGCTCAGCCCAGCAGCCGGCGGGCCAGGGCCTCGTGGAACTCGACGCTGTGGAGCAGGTCGTCGACGTGGATGCGCTCGTCGGCGTTGTGGAAGCCCTCCGCGACCACCTCCGCCGAGGTCGCCCGGTAGGGGTTGAAGCCGTACGCCGTCGTGCCGGCGCCGGCGCGCAGGTAGACCGAGTCGGTGAAGCCGGTGCCCAGCAGCGGCAGCAGGCTGCCGGTCTCGCCCTGCTGGGCGAGCACCGCGCCGATCGCGTCGATGAGCGGTGACTCCTCGGGGCTGCTGCTGCCGGCCACCAGGTGCTCGGGCCAGGTCAGCTCGTAGCGCAGGTCGTCGCCCAGCCGGGCCCGGACCGCGCGCTCGACGTCGGCTTCGGTGGTGCCCGGGAGGATCCGGCAGTCCAGCTCGACCCAGGCCCGGGCCGGCATCACGTTGCGCTTGGACGAGCCGCCGACCAGGGTCGGCGCCATCGTGGTGCCCACCAGCGCCGGGAGCACGTCGAGCAGCAGCGGCTGCAGCCGCCCGGCGCGGGCCAGCGCCTCGTCGAGGTCGCCCGGCGGCTCCCCGAGCAGGATCTCCAGGGTGCGCTCGAGCAGCGGCGAGCGCTGCGGCTCGGCGGTGCCGAGCCCGATCCGGCGCAGCACCTCGCCCAGGTGCGGCACCGCGTTGTCGCCGATCGTGGGCGTCGAGGCGTGGCCGGCCTCGCCGACGGCGGTGACGCGCACCGGGTAGGTGCCCTTCTCGCCGACCCCCACCGGTAGCACGACGCGCCCGTCGCTGAGCACCATCCGCTCGCCGCCGCCCTCGTTGAGCGCCAGGTCGGGACGGATGTCGGGGCGTGCCTCGAGCAGCCAGCGCATCCCCACGTCGTACATGCCGTCCTCCTCGTCGGCGACGGCCAGCAGCCACAGGTCGCCGCGCGGGCGGAAGCCGGAGCGGGCCAGGGCGGCCATCGCGACCGCGCGCCCGGCGACCTCCCCCTTCATGTCGATCGCGCCGCGCCCCCACAGCCAGCCCGCGTCGTCGACGACGGCCTCGAACGGCGGGTGGGTCCAGTCGCGCGGGTCGGCCGGCACCACGTCGGTGTGCCCGACGAAGGCCAGCGACGGCGCCCCGCCGGTGCCGGGGATGCGGGCGACCAGGTTGGCGCGCCGCTCGTCGCGCGCGACCAGCTCGCACTCGACGCCGTGGCCGCTGAGGTAGTCGTGGAGGTACTCCGCGGCCTGCGTCTCCTCGCCGGGTGCGCGCCCCAGCGCCTCGGCGGGCGCGTTGCTGGTGTCCATCCGGATCAGGTCGCGGGCGACCCGCAGCACCTCGTCGTGCACGCCGGCGGTCATCGCGCGCCGTCCTTCCTGCTGTCCTGGTCGGTGTCCTGGCCGGTCTCCTGGTCGGTGATCTTGTCGAGGACCCACGCGTAGACCTCGGCCTCGTAGTGCAGGTGGCCCAGGCGCCCCGAGGGCCCGGAGTGGGCGCCGGCGCCCACCTCGCAGCGGAACAGGCAGCGCGGCCCCCACCCGGGGTCGCTGTGCCGCAGCGCGGCCACCCACTTGGCGGGCTCGTGCACCAGCACCCGCGGGTCGTGCAGCGCGCCGGTGACCAGCAGGTCCGGGCGCGAGCCCGCCGGCGGCAGGTTGTCGTACGGCGAGTAGGCCAGCATCCACGCGTGCTCGTCGGGCCGGCGCGGGTCGCCCCACTCCTCCCACTCGTTGACCGTCAGCGGAATGCTGGCGTCGAGCATCGTGGTGACCACGTCGACGAACGGCACCTCGGCGACCACCGCCCGCCAGCGCTCCGGCCGCTGGCTGAGCACCGCACCCTGGAGGAGGCCGCCCGCGCTCAGGCCCCGGGTGGCCAGGCGGCGCCCGTCGACGAGGCCGTCGAGCGCGTCGGCGACGGCGAGGTGGTCGGTGAAGGAGTGCTGCTTGGCCGCCAGCCGGCCGTCGAGCCACCAGCGCCGGCCGCCCTCGCCGCCGCCGCGCACGTGCACGTGGGCGAAGACCACGCCCCGGTCGAGCAGGCTGGGCAGGGCCGGGTCGAAGTCGGGCTCGAAGACGTACTCGTAGGCGCCGTAGGCGTAGAGCAGCGCCGGGGCGGTGCCGTCGAGCGGGGTGTCGCGGTGCCGCACGAGCGTCACCGGCACCGGGGTGGCGTCGGTGGAGGGGAACCAGCGGCGCTCGGTCACGTAGCGCGCGGGGTCGTGGCCCGGGGCCTCCTGCCGCCCCAGCTCGCGCTGGCCGCCGCTGGCCAGGTCGACCTCGAGCCACCTGGTGGGCTCGACGTGCGCGCGGTCGTGGACCGTCACGGCCGTGGCGTCGTAGTCGGTGCAGCGACCCAGGTGCACGGCGCCGCCGGGGAAGCCGCTGGCGACCACCAGCCCCGGGCCGGCCAGGTCGTCGTGCGGCAGCAGGCGCAACCGGTGCTCGGCCTGCGTGCGCAGGCCGAGCACCACGTGGCCGGCGAAGGCGTCGACCCGCTCGAGGCGCTCGGCGGGGTCCTCGGGGCGGACCTCCACCCAGGAGGTCTCGTCCTGGCCCTCCGCGGTCGCGGGCACGGGCGCGCGGACCAGCCGCATCTCCTCGGCACCGTCGTCGGTGACGAGCAGGAGGTGGCCGCCGCCGGGCCCGCGCACGTGCTCGGCGCGGTAGACCACGCCGGGGCGCCGGCCCCCGACCGAGCGGGGGGCCGCGGTCGGGTCGGCCGTCGCGACCACCCAGGTCTCGCCGGTGGTGCGGCTCTCGCTGGTGATGATGACCAGCTCGCCGCTGCGGCTGGCGCGCAGGTGCAGCTCGTGGGCCTCGTCGGGCTCGCTGAGCACCAGCACGTCGTCGGCCACGTCGCTGCCCAGCCGGTGCCGCCAGACCTGGTGGGGGCGGTAGGCGTCGTCGTGGACGATGTAGAAGAACTCGCGGGAGTCCGCGCTCCAGGCCCCGCCGTAGTAGCAGCGTGCGACCTCGTCGGGCAGGTCGGCGCCGGTGCGCAGGTCGCGGAAGCGCAGCCGGTAGACCTCGTCGCCGGTGGTGTCGACGGCGTGGGCCAGCACCTGCTCGTCGGGGCTCACCAGGGCCAGCCCGAGCTCGAGGTGGCCGCTGCCGGTGTCGAGCTCGCCGACGTCCAGGACGACCTCGTCGCGGGTCTTGTCGGCACCCTCGGAGCGGCCACGGAAAACATCGGTAAAATCTTGATCCGCAACGGATTCCGTCTCAGAATGTGACTTATTACCACGGATTCTTCGGCGAATAACCGCGTACTCACTACCGGCCGGGTGCTCGGTGTAGTAGGAGTACCTCGAGCGGTCCCACGAGGGTGACCGCTCGTCGTTCGGCACCCGGGACGCCATCTCGGAGGCCAGCCCCACCACCTGGGAGTGCAGATGCGCAGAGGCAGCGTCGTAGTAGGACCGCTCGGCGGCGAGGTGCGCCAGCACCTCCGGCGAGGACACGTCGTGCAGCCAGGCGAAGGGGTCGGGTCGCTCGACCCCGTGCTCGCGGTGGGCGTGGGTGCGCGGAGCGGCGACCGGGGGCGCGGGTGGCTTCACGGGCGTCAAGGTACGACGAAGCGGCGCGCCGCGGCAGGGGTCCGGCCGACCGGTGCGCGGGCCCGCGCACTCGTGGGGGTGCTGGCTGCCTGCCTGCTGCCGCTCGGCCTGCTGGCCGGCCCGGGCGGCGCGGCCGCGTCGACGAGCCAGGGCGAGGACCCGGTGCGGTTCACCGTCGCGCTGCTCAACGAGGTCGACAGCTTCAACCCCTTCCTCGGCATCGAGGTCGAGTCCTACGAGATGTGGGCGCTGACCTACGACTACCTGGTGGACTTCTCCACCGACGACCTGTCCCTGCAGCCCTCGCTGGCCACCGACTGGGAGAGCAGCGACGACGGGCTGGAGTGGCGCTTCACCATCCGCGACGACGTCACCTGGTCCGACGGCGAGCCGCTGACCGCCGACGACCTGGCCTTCACCTACGGCCGGGTGCTGGGCAAGGGACCCGAGGCCGCCACCTGGAAGTCGTGGCTGGCCGGCGTCACCGACGTCGAGGCCACCGACGACACGACGCTGGTGATGACGCTGTCGCGGCCCAACAGCGTGCTGCCGATGGTGCCGATCCCGATCGTGCCCCAGCACGTGTGGTCGGACGTGACGGGCGAGCAGATGAAGTCCTACGCCGCCGAGCCCACCGACGGTGCGCCGGTGGTCGGCTCCGGGCCGTTCCGGCTCGTCGAGGGCACCGCGGGCGGCTCGACGTACCGCTTCGAGGCCAACCCCGACTACTGGAACGGCGCCCCGCACGTCGACGAGGTCGTCTTCCGGGTCTTCAAGAGCGAGGACCCCGCCGTGCAGGCGCTGGTCAAGGGCGAGGTCGACTTCGTCGAGGGCATCTCTGCGCTCCAGGTCGCCTCGCTGGAGGGCCGCGACGGGGTGCTGGCCCAGAACGCCGACACCCCGGGCTTCGACGAGATCTCCTTCAACGCGGGCTCGGTCGACCTCGAGACCGGGGAGCCGATCGGCGACCCCAACCCGGCCGTGCTCGACCCCGACTTCCGCTTCGCGCTGGGCCTCGCGCTCGACCGCCAGCAGCTGGTCGACACCGTCTACCAGGGGGCCGGGCGGCCCGGCTCGACCATCGTCCCGCCGGGCTACGCGACCTTCCACTGGGAGCCGCCGGCCGAGGACCTGAGCCACGACCCCGAGCGCGCCGCGGCGCTGCTCGACGAGGCGGGCTACACGACGGGCCCCGACGGGATGCGCACCCTGCCCGACGGCTCGCCGATCGGCACCCTGCGCCTCTTCGCCCGCTCCGACTCCGCGACCTCGACCGACGTGATGGCCTACTTCAAGGAGTGGCTCGCCGACCTGGGCATCGACTCCGAGGTGACCACCGTGGAGTCCTCCAAGCTCACCGACATCATCCTGGCCGGCGAGTTCGACGCCTTCGAGTGGGGCTGGTTCGTCGACGCCGACCCGACCTCGATGCTCAGCTACATGACCTGCGACCAGCGGGGCAACTGGTCGGACTCCTGGTACTGCGACGAGGACTACGACGCCCTCTTCGAGCAGCAGGGCTCCGAGCTCGACCCCGAGGCCCGCGCCGAGCAGATCCACTCGATGCAGGAGATGCTCTTCCGCGACGCGCCCTACCTGGTCACGGCCTACAACACCACCGGCCAGGCCGTGCGCAGCGACCGCTTCGCCTGCCTGCTGCAGCAGCCGGCCGGGACCGGGCAGTGGATCTTCCAGCAGGGCACCCACACCTACCGCTCCATCCGGCCCGCCGACGAGGCCGGTGACTGCGACGGCAGCACCGGCGCCACCGAGGCCTCCGAGGCCGGGGCCGACGAGGGCGTCGGCACCGGGGTGCTGGTGGGCATGGGCGGGCTGGCCGTGCTGCTCGCGGCCGGCGCGGCGGTGCTCGTCGTACGCCGGCGTGCGAGCGCGGAGGACCGCGAGTGACCCTCGCGGCCAGTGCCGAGGGGGTGCTCGCGGCCCCGTCGGGCGGGCGCCGGGCGCGCGGCGGCTACGGACGCTACGCCGGGGGCAAGGTGCTGGGCTCGCTCGGCAGCCTGGCGTTCGTGCTCGTGGTCAACTTCTTCCTCTTCCGGGTGCTGCCCGGCGACCCGGCGCGCACGCTGGGCCGGGGCCGGTTCAGCTCGCCGGAGCAGCTCGAGGCCTTCAGCGCGACGTACGGGCTCGAGGAGCCGCTGCCCCGGCAGTTCCTGACCTACCTGGGCAACACGCTCACCGGCGACCTCGGCGTCTCGCTGCGCTACCGGGTGCCGGTCGCCGACCTGCTGCTCGACCGGATCGGGCCGACCCTGCTGCTGGTCGGCACCTCGACGCTGCTGGCCGCGATGATCGGGATGTGGCTGGGCACCCGCGCGGCCTGGGCCCACGGGCAGCGCTTCGACCGGCTCTCGACCGGCGCCTCGCTGACCCTCTACTCGATGCCCGAGTGGTGGCTGGGGCTGCTGCTCATCGCCACCCTGGCCGTCGGGTTCGGGCCGGTGCCCGGGCTGTTCCCCACCGGCGGGCTGCACTCCGTCGACGTCGACCCCTGGTCGCCGGGCGGGGTGCTCGACGTGGCGCGCCACCTCACGCTGCCGGTGCTGACCCTGACCCTGGCCTACCTGGCCGACTACGCGCTCATCATGCGCAGCTCGCTGCTCGACGAGCTGGGCTCGGACTACCTGACCACCGCCCGGGCCAAGGGCCTGCGCGACGTCGCGGTGCGCAACCGTCACGCCGTGCCCAACGCCCTCCTGCCCGCCACCACGGTGCTCGCGCTCAACTTCGGGTTCGTGGTCGCCGGCGCGATCACCGTCGAGACCGTCTTCTCCATCCCCGGGCTCGGCCTGCTGGCCACCGAGGCGCTGGAGATCCCCGACTACTGGGTGCTCCAGGGCGCGTTCCTGGTGGCCTCGGTCGGCGTCATCCTGGCCAACCTCCTCGCCAACCTGCTGTACGGCGTCCTCGACCCGCGGGTGCGCACGTGAGCGCGGGGGCCGGGGTGGAGGCGGGCGCCAGCGCCGCGCAGCTGGCCCGCCGCCGACGCGCCGAGAGCCGTCGCCGCGGGTGGCGCGAGTTCCGCCGGCACCGCTCGGGCGTGGCCGGGCTCGTCGTCCTCGGCGCGTTCGTGCTGCTGGCCCTGCTGGCGCCCGTGATCGCCGACGCCGAGGGGCTCTCGGTGACCCGCGCCCAGGGCGGGGTCCTGCAGCCGCCCTCGACGACGTACCTGCTCGGCACCGACGACAACGGCCGCTCGGTGCTGACCCTGCTGATCTGGGGAGCCCGCGTCAGCCTGCTGGTGGGGCTGCTCGCGACCGTCATCTCGATGGTGATCGGCACCCTCGTGGGCCTGCTCTCCGGCTACTTCGGCGGCTGGCCCGGGGCCCTGCTCTTCCGGCTCACCGAGTGGTTCCTGGTGATCCCGTTCCTGCCGCTGGCGATCGTGCTGGCCAGCGTGCTGGGCCGCTCGCTGCTCAACATCGCGCTGGTCATCGGGGTGACGTCGTGGACCAGCACCGCGCTGCTGATCCGCAGCCAGACCCTCTCCATCAAGGAGCGCGCCTACCTGGAGCGGGCCCGCGGACTCGGTGCCGGCCACCTGCACCTGCTGCGCCGCCACGTGCTGCCCAACGTGGCGCCGCTCGTCTTCGCCAACACCACCCTGACCGTGGCCGTGGCGATCCTGGCCGAGACCACGCTCAGCTTCCTCGGCCTCGGCGACCCCACGCGGGTCTCGTGGGGCTCGATGCTCGAGGACGCCTTCCGGGTCGGGGCGATCACGACCGGCTCGTGGTGGTTCATCGTGCCGCCCGGGCTGTGCGTGGTGCTGGTGGTGCTCTCCTTCACGCTGATCGGCCAGGCGCTGGAGTCCGTGCTCGACCCCCGGCTCAGGGAGCGACGATGACCGACCTGCTGCAGGTCAGCGACCTGCGTGTCACCTACCGCACCGAGGAGGGACCGCTGGCGGCCGTGCGCGGCATCGACCTGCACGTGGCGCGCGGGGAGGTGCTGGGCATCGCCGGCGAGTCGGGCTGCGGCAAGTCGACCCTGGCCAGCACGGTGCTGCGGCTCCAGCCGGCCTCCGCGGAGGTGAGCGGGACCGTGTCCTTCCAGGGCGACGACGTGCTGACGATGCGCTGGGGCGCGCTGCGCGCGGTGCGCTGGGCGGGCGCCTCGATCGTCTTCCAGGGGGCCCTGCACTCCCTCAACCCGGTGCGCCGCGTCGGCGTGCAGGTGGCCGAGCCGATCCGGGTGCACGAGCCGGAGGTCGCCGACGCCGAGGTCGAGGCCCGCGTCGCGGCGCTGCTCGAGCAGGTCGGGCTGCCGGCCGCGCGGGCGGCGGCGTACCCGCACCAGCTATCGGGCGGTCAGCGCCAGCGGGTGATGATCGCGATGGCCCTGGCCTGCCGCCCCGACCTGGTGGTGGCCGACGAGCCGACCACCGCCCTCGACGTGATGGTCCAGGCGCAGGTGCTCGACCTGCTCTCGGGGCTGGTGCGCGAGCTGGGGGTCGGCATGGTGGTGATCAGCCACGACCTCTCCGTGCTCGCCGAGCTCTGCGACCGCATCGCGGTGATGTACGCCGGCCGCGTGGTCGAGCAGGGGCCGGCCGCCGAGGTCTTCACGCGGGCGCTGCACCCCTACGCCGGCGCGCTGTCGGCGGCCTTCCCCCGCATCGGCGACCCGGCCTCGCGCTACGCCCCCGCGGGCCTGCCCGGCGACCCGCCCGACCCGCGCGCCGAGCTGGTCGGCTGCGCCTTCGCACCGCGCTGCCCGCGGGCCGTGGAGCGCTGCACCACCCAGGAGCCACCGCTGGAGGAGCACCAGCCCGGCCGCACCGCGGCCTGCTGGAGGATCGGGGAGCCATGAGCGCCAGCAGCACCGAGCACACCGGGCACACCGGGCCGATCGGGGCGGCACCCGCGACCGGCACCCACAGCCTCGAGGCGCGCGGGGTGCGCGTCGAGTTCGCCGGCCGCGGGGGAGCCGTGGCCACCGCGCTCGACGGGGCCGACCTGACCGTGCGCTCGGGCGACATCGTCGCCCTGGTGGGCGAGTCGGGCTCGGGCAAGACCACCCTGGCCCGCACCCTCGTCGGCCTCCAGGCGCCCACCTCGGGGGAGGTGCGCCTCGACGGGGCGCCCCTGGGCCGGGGGGCTCGGGCCCTGAAGGCGGTGCGCCGCCAGGTGCAGATGGTCCTCCAGGACCCCGCCGGTGCCCTCAACCCGCGCCACACCGTCTACGAGTCGGTCGCGGAGGGGCTGCGCCTGCACGGCCTGTCGAGCGGTCGCGGTGGCGGCCCGGGCGAGGAGCAGCAGGTCGGTGCCGCGCTGGCCGCCGCCGGGCTGCGACCACCCGAGCGGTTCTACCTGCGCTACCCCCACGAGCTCTCCGGCGGCCAGCGTCAACGGGTCCTGATCGCCGGGGCGCTGGCCCTCGAGCCGCGGCTGCTGGTGGCCGACGAGCCCGTCTCCTCCCTCGACGCCTCGGTGCGCGGCGAGCTGCTCGCGCTGCTGCTGCGGCTGCGCGAGGAGCGCGGCCTCGGGGTGCTCGTGGTCACCCACGACCTGGGGCTGGCCTGGAACATCGCCGACCGGACCGCGGTGATGTACCTGGGCCGGGTCATCGAGTCGGGCCCCACCGAGCAGGTGCTCGGCGACCCCCAGCACCCCTACACGCGGGCGCTGCTCTCGGTGGTGCCCGAGTCGCGGCGGGTCGAGCCCGTGGTGCTGGCGGGCGAGATCCCCGACCCGACCCGCATCCCCGGCGGGTGCCGCTTCCACCCGCGCTGCCCGGCGCTGGCCGACGGCACCGCGGCCGCGGCCGGGGTCGACGCGGCGTGCCGCGGCACCGCGCTCCCGGTGCTCCCCGCGGTCGACGACCACGTCGCGGCGTGCCACCTGCTCGCCGTGCGCGACTGAGCGGCGTACGGCTCAGAAGGTGTCGCGCTGCCCGCCGAGCCAGCGCTTCGCGTCGGGCACGTCGAACCACAGCGAGACCGCGTCGACGACCAGCAGCACCACGAGGTACGCCGCGTACGCACCGCCGACGTCGTCGCGCCCGAGCAGGGCGTAGCCGATGACGCCGAGCAGCGGCACCCACAGCACCACGTGCGGCAGCGCCATCGCCAGCGAGAAGCCGCGGTCGAGGACCATCACGACGCCGTTGACGGCCAGGGCGCCGACCGCGAGCGCGGCGACGAGGGGGCCCAGCGGCTGACCTACGACCACCAGGGCGGCCAGGTTGACCGGCATCAGCACCAGGAAGACCCAGGCCTGCACCGCCAGCGGCAGGCGCTGGGCGCTGCCCAGGACGTCTCGGACCAGACTCATGCGATGCCTCCGGCGGCTCGGTGGTGGGTCGTGCCAGCATGACCCACGCGCCGACCGACCGGTCGCCGACGTACGGGTGCGAGAGGTGGAGCCATGATCGACGTCCTGTGGGGAGCCGGCGGGATGCTGGTGCTGCTGGCCATCGCGGTGGCGGTCTCGAGCGACCGCCGCGCCATCCGCCCGCGCACGGTGCTGGGTGCCCTGGGCCTGCAGATCGTCTTCGGCGTCGTCGTCCTCTACTGGTCGGTGGGCCAGCGGGCCCTCGAGGCGGCCTCGCGGGCCGTGCAGGCCGTCATCGACTCCTCCCGCGAGGGCATCGGCTTCCTCTTCGGCCCGGTCCTGCCCGAGGAGGGCCAGGTCTTCGCCTTCCAGGTGCTGCCGGTCATCGTCTTCTTCGCCTCGCTGACCGCGGTGCTCTACCACCTCGGCATCCTGCAGCGAGTCGTACGCGTGCTCGGCGGCGGCCTGGGCTGGCTGCTCGGCACCGAGAAGGCCGAGTCGACCAACGCCGCCGCCAACATCTTCGTCGGCCAGACCGAGGCGCCGCTGGTGATCCGGCCGTACGTCGCCGGGCTGTCGCGCTCCGGTCTCTTCGCGGTGATGGTCGGTGGGCTCTCGACCGTCGCCGGGTCGGTGCTGGTGGGCTACTCGCTGCTCGGCGCGCGCCTCGACTACCTGATCGCCGCCAGCTTCATGGCGGCGCCGGGAGCGCTGCTGATGGCCAAGATCATCCTGCCCGAGGAGCGGGTGGACGACGAGGCCGAGCAGGGTGGGCAGGACCGGTCGCCCAGCGCGGTCCCGAGCGGAGCGGCGTCCGGCAGCGCCGAGGACGACGGCGCGGACTCCGAGGACAGGGACTGGTCCAGCGCCGACGAGGTCCTGCGCGCCGAGAAGGAGGCGGCCGAGAGCAAGGGGCCGGCCGACGACGGGATGCGGGCGCGCAACGTCATCGACGCCGCCGCCAACGGTGCCGCCGACGGGCTCAAGCTGGCCGCGACGATCGGCGCGATGCTGCTGGCGTTCATCTCGCTGATCGCGCTGCTCAACCTGCTGGTCGGCGGTGTCGGTGGCTGGTTCGGCGCCGGGGACCTGACCATCGAGGAGATCCTCGGCTATGTCTTCGCGCCGCTGATGTCGGCGATCGGTGTGCCGTGGGGCGAGGCGGTCGAGGCGGGAAGCTTCGTGGGCCAGAAGGTCGTGGTCAACGAGTTCGTCGCCTTCGCCAACCTCGGCGAGGTGATCGGCGGCTTCAGCGACAAGACCGCCGCCATCGTCACCTTCGCGCTGACCGGCTTCGCCAACCTCGGCTCGCTCGGCATCCTGCTCGGCGGGCTCGGCGGCATCGCCCCCGAGCGTCGTCCCGACATCGCCTCGCTCGGGCTGCGTGCGATCCTCGCCGCCACCCTGGCCAACCTGATGAGCGCGGCGATCGCCGGCATCCTGATCGGCTGACGCCGCCGGCGCCCCGACCGACCGGTCGATGGTGCGAAAGTGACGGCGAAATCAGGGGGCGGACGCAACACCTTTGGTGTGGTCTTCTTCGAGCAACTTAGCGAAGACCTCGGCGGG